>JBKQRG010000271.1:0-35438 GCA_052144015.1 Desulfomonilaceae bacterium | reverse complement strand
ACTTGATATCAACGAATTACGGTCTCGCCTCTTGGGTCCCGCATCGCGCCGCCTTATTTGTCGGCGGCACAGGGGGGGAGCCCTTCTTCACCTCTGCCAAGAATCGTAAGTCGCGTTGTAGGGTTATAATCAAGCATAAATACACCAGGGCTCTTGAGATAGGCACTTCGACCGGGCATTCTTCGATTTGGATCGCCTGGGCGCTGAGCAAAACAGACGGGAAGTTGATAACAATCGAAATCGACGAGTCGAGATATAAAAAGGCATTAGAAAATTTCGAGAAAGCGGGCCTTTCACAGTATATTGATGCGCGACTCGCTGATGCGCATGAACTGGTCCCAAGGTTAAAGGGACCATTCGACTTCGTGTTCTCCGATGCTGACAAGGATTGGTATAAAAAATATTTCGATTTTGTTGCGCCGAAGCTGGTTATCGGCGGTTGCTATACAACGCACAATGTCTCGGACCGTTGGGGTAGTGGTTTAGGGCAGGGTGGTTATGCTGGCTATCTCAAGAGCCTCAAAAATTTTGAGACAACCTTTAACGACAGTGGTGCCGGCGTGGCTATCAGCTTCAAAAAATCAGAAAAATAGGCATATGTCACTCTATGGCTCCATAATCCAGCAACAGTTCTTGCAACTGGGTATTACCTTTTTCTTTTGCAAGTGAGTGAGCTGTTTTGCCCGTAGCGGTTTTCGCGGTCACGTCCGCGCCTCTCTCCAGGAGCAGCTCGGTGATTTCGAAGCGGCCGTATCTGGCGGCTTCCATTAGAGCTGTGTAGCCGTCCGGACCCTTTGCATTGACGTTCGCTCCTCTATCAAGAAGCAGCCTCACCACGTCGAGATGACCCCACCAACACGCCATCATCAGAGCCGTGGCGCCTCCGCTCCCTTTCGCATCAATGTTGGCGCCTTGATCCAGAAGGGTACGCACCGCGACAAGATGACCGTGCAGAGAGGCTTCTATCAATGCGTTATTACGGTTTACCGCTCCTGAGTCATTTCTAACCGGCCGAGGTATATCTCTACTCGTGTTCGGGCGAACATCAGTCTTGTCCGGGCGAACATAAGTCTTGTTCGAGCGCATATCAGGCGATTTCAGCAATCCCTGGTTGTCCAGTTTGCGAAATAAGCTCTCAAGACCTTCATTGGAAAGGTTGTATTTCTTCATCAGATCGAGCTTATGCATTCCTGAATTGATATCGTTGAGGACTTCTTTCGCCTTGATGTGCACTGTTTTCGACATCGAGTGTTTTTACCTAAAATAACCGATATAGAATAATTTAATATCCTTAGTTGATTGATGCAGTCGGGTGGGAAAAAGTCAATTGCGTCTCAATGACAACGCGACCGGAGTGTTTTTGGAAGAGATGATTTGCAGGGTCCGCCAGAGACATGGCCGCTTCCATTCGAGACTTCTCTATAGCATATCCGTTGGGGTGCGACAGGCGCATTGTATGTTTTCTCCGGGGCTATTACATGCGCATGCAATTTTTCCAAAGCTATTACCGTAGCATGCAAATGCCCTGAAATTACGACTGCGGCGCAACTAATCGGTTCCACTTTTACACAAGGGAACGTCTGACATAGCACCATCTGGCTACAGAATACTATCCCCAGCACAACAACGCAAACGGAGGATGACCTCATTCAGCGAACTCCACAGGCCGGATTTCGTCGTTTGACGCATTTTATCATTATAATTTCAATAAATTATCAACTAGTCCGAAGTTAGAAGAACTGCTCACCAGACTCATCTAATTTGTTGAGTACCACAAAAATTGGGAGGTCCAAATTACACTTAGTATTCATTTTACGGAATAATACCTGTGACAAAGAATCAGCTTGTAAAACCAGTGTCATTGCGAGGATTGAAATGACGAAGCAATCCGTTCTTGCCGGTTGCGAGATTGCTTCGGGCGTGCGCCCTCGCAATTGTAAACAATGGGGTCAGGTCTTGCATCTTGAAATGTGTCAAGATACAAGACCCGACCCCATTATGCGTGACTCAATGATTACAATTTAAGAAAGGTTAATGTTGAAAAAACCAATAAAATTTGATAAGCCACATTCAGGTTCTCATGTAGTTTCTTGGCAAAAACGACCGCGGTCTAATTTCTTGATTGATTTCGTAGAACACGATTTTATGTAAAGAAAATATTGAATCCAATGGCCATTGAACAGGAAGATCGGATATATTACCCGAACTCACAAGCGCCGCGACTAAAATTCCAGTGGCTCATTATCAATTTCCTGTGCTGTTCTGTGATATCCGCATTGTTGTTTTCCCTCGGCTGCGTGCGTATGCCAACAACAATGTCGCAGGCATCAAAAAATCAGATCAGATCGAATCAGCTGATAAAACCCGTGCGTATGCCGGAAGGTTCGGAACTCCAATCCTGGGACAGAAATTCAGGTCCTGCGAGACCTGGGAACGTGGATCAAGGCAGATTACAAAACCCTCAGTTTGCTGCCCGGCCATCTGTTCAGGTCAGAATATCCAAGCCACAGGACGAAGACCAACAGGTCAGAACCGCTGCTCTCGCACTCAGCAGGACAATGGGTCCAATTCAAAAAATAAAACTCTGCTATGTGACAAAGGATGATGAATGGTGGGCCACATTTTACCAGGACATAGGATCGGTTATAGATCTAAAGCAGTTCATATGGAATAGAGACTCCGAGAAATTTGAGCCATTTCTTGTGCTGAAAAGAATTCCTAAATCCAAATTAGCAGGCGAACTGAAGCGAGAGGAGCGGGGCCAGAGTTGCACTATCATTCCCCTCACAGAAGTTAAATTCACTTCACAGTCGGGATCCCCGCCGGTGTCATACTAACGTAAACAATGGGGTCAGGTCTTGCATCTTGAAATGTGTCAAGATTCAAGACCTGACCCCATCATGCCATCATGCACTAGGGAACACCTGAGCACCTATTTTTCAGTATTTGCCTCACTGTTTTCAACTCCTCGGAAGCCTCTCGGAGTTCCTTCTTCTCATTCTCAGTGAGTTCCGATATCAGGCTGATCTCACGCCTTCGAAGAGGGTGCACGCTTCTAACCAGTGCAACTAGCCGTTTCCGCAATTCACTACAGCTCTTCGTCGCGTATTCTCCAGTCTCCGATTTAGGGGAACTAAGCCCGTCCGGGGTTCCAAAGGACCGCTTTTCTTCACATTTTTCAAGATCGTTCCTCTTGTTTGCTATTTGTTGCCGCAACTCAGCAATTTTAGGGTTAATCAGGCCGACCATTTCGTCGTCTTGCAGTTCGGTAAACCTTTTAAGAATATTAACATATTCCTTGAGGCGTAAATTCTTTTGCTCCAGATCGGCACGAAGTATTTCACATGGCTTATTCTGACCCAACACATGTTCCGCCGGCAACATGACAGCGGATAGAATCAGCAGCATCAAAATATAAAGCGGATTCATCTCTCCGGACCTTATTCAGCTCTACACCTATCTACACCTTAAAACCGCACCTTTAAAAAAATCGACTATTATAGTGTTTGCCAAAAGTAATGGCGTCGTGCCACTCGTCACCCCGGCGAAAGCCGGGGTCCAGTCCCCCGTTTCCGCGGGATTGTCCTGGACAGAAGAGTAGGATGTGGTGAGCGAAGCGAACCGCATCGTTCGCGAAAAAACTCGATTGATGCGGTTCCCCCGCGAAACGCAGGGTCACCGCATCCTACAAGAAACTGGATTCCGGCTTCCGCCGGAATGACAATATAAAGCTAACTCGAATCGGACCAAACTTTTGGCAACCCGCATAAATTCCTGAATTAGGTTGCCGATTCTGACCAACGCCGCTGCATTTGCAATCGCCACACCTCAAAATAGTCTCCACCACCTTTTAGGATTATCCGGAGACCACGCTTCCGGGAAATCAGCTCCGGTCAGGGCTGCCAGGGGGATGTCTTGAACCATCTTAGCCGCAGTTTCTTCGCCCACCAGGTGAGCAGCCCTTTTCACTGCTTCGGAGAGACATGGAAACCGTTCTGCGATTGAATGAGCATCACTGGCAATCAGATGCACTAGATTGTGTTTCAGCAATGTCTCCGCACATTTTTGTGAATGAACACCTGCCGCCCCGGTTAAACTGTCTGCTGTTAATTGAACTAAAATTTCCCATGGTGCGAATAGACCCAACAATTTGTACACAAATTCCGGTGAACTTTGTATGGCCAGGTTCTTCTCAGGATGAGCTATCACTGCTTTGTATCCCGATTTCAGCAACTTCTGAAAGAAATGTTCACATCCCGCAGGCAGATCGGAATTATGAAATTCAACCAAAAGGTACTTGCCGTCGTTCAACGGAAGAATCTCATCGCGATCCAGATGTTCAAGAAGGTCTGCGCCGACTCGGACTTCCATTCCCGGCATGATCTCAATATGAATGCCAATTGATTTCAAATGGAAAGAAAGCTTTCTGGTGAGCGTTTGCACCTTTTCGGGTTTTGTCAGGAATTGTCCGTCAAAAGAATGGGGTGTGGCCACGATGGTTGTGATGCCGTCTTCTTGAGCCAGGCGGCACATTTCGTATGTCTCTGCCTCACTACGAGGCCCGTCGTCAATATCCGGCAACAAGTGGCAGTGAGTGTCAATCATTTGGCATTATGTCGGACTACTTTATTGATAGTTGGCCAATTTCTATTTTACGATACTTTTCGTTCCCAGGCGGAGCCCGGGAACCAGGAAAAGGTTACATGACAGACTATGGCCGCAAAGTTCGTTATGTTATACTAATGGTTGAATTCAAACTGAAGCCTCCGCCAATCACCATGAGATCTTCGGGCCGGCGATACGAAACCCGATCAGGCAGTGTTATTATGGATTTGAATGGAAAAATCAACGAAATTTTGTGAATACTCGCCATCGGGCGCCGTAAATCGAAGTTATTGACAATTCTAAGAGAATATGAGATGTTATGAACAAAATCAAATTCATGCTTTGTGGTCTCAACTTGACGGCTTCAATTACTTTGGCGATTGATACAATTGCTGTGTTAAGATGATGGCAATTTGTGCCGGCAAGATGTGAGTCCGTGATCGAGGAATATTACGCGGACATGGTTGAGAAGAGGACATCGTGAACGGGTCTCCTTTTT
This sequence comes from Desulfomonilaceae bacterium, assembly GCA_052144015.1. Taxonomy (GTDB): domain Bacteria; phylum Desulfobacterota; class Desulfomonilia; order Desulfomonilales; family Desulfomonilaceae; genus DATJPW01. The sequence continues at coordinate 30,334 of JBKQRG010000271.1, read as the reverse complement.
CCGATAATTTGATATCGTCTGAGAAGAACCTCCGAGACTACGTTGATGTTGTTTTGAGACGGGCTTGGGTCATAATTGTAGTATTTATTTTGGTAGTTCTAATTGCAGCAGTTTACGCATGGACCCGCACCCCATTCTACAGATCCGTGGCAACTGTAGAACTGGAAGAAAAAAGCTCCAAAATCAAAGACAAAGATAGTGTATACGGCTCGGCGGAATACGATCAATTCAAAGGATACTCTGCCACCCAAATAGAAATCCTGAAATCGGCAAGTCTTGCAGACGCTCTGGTCGTACGCATGAATCTCGTGTCGCATCCGGAATTCGCTTCACATGATTGGTTTTCACCTTACCAGCAGTTGTTGGGCATAGATGATGAAAATGGAGCAAAATCGATTTCATCGGAAGATGCTCGAAAAAACCGTATCATAAAGAATCTCACAACGAGGGTGGCCGTCAAACCTGTGAAGCAGAGCAACCTTATTCAAATAAGCATGGATGCTAAGGATCCGAAGCTGGCAAGCGAGATGCTTCAGAACTATATCGAGCTGTATCTCGAACGAAATCTTGAAAAGAGGAGACAAGACAGTCATCAGGCGGCTTTGTGGCTGAAAGACGAATTGGCGAGTGTGGATAAGAAACTCAGAGAGGCACAGGTCGCTCTACTCGATTTCGTAGTTGATTATGGGATTTTGGATTCCAAGGACGGCGGCCTGGCTCAGGTCCTGAACCTGGTTAACAAGACAATGGAAGGACACGTCAAATCCCAGGAGGCACGGGCGAGAATGCAGGCCATGGATCAACAAAACGTCCAGGAAGAGGCGGCCCTGATGCTTCCCAAAGAAGTGAATAACGAGTATTTAGGAAAACTTAAGCAAGAGCTGGCGATGATGGAATCTGAGTCTACTCAGATGAGAGGCGTGTATTCTTCTAATTATCCTAAATTACTTATGCTCGATAAGAAAATAAAATATTTGAGGGAAAAGATCGCAACTATTGAGAAGAATGTAGTTTCCTCAGCTCTGGATATGGCAAAAAAAGAGGAGCAGCTGCTCAAAGGATCGTTCGATCAAGCCAAAAAAGAAGCTGAACGGGTGCGATCGCTTGAGGCTCAATATGCCTCTCTCAGGAAAGATGTAGATACGGGCACGGAATTTCAAAAGATTCTGTTGAAAGAATACAAACAGATGGACATTCGGGCGCGTACAATAAGTAATGATATTCGGATTGTGGATGCCCCGAGTGTAGCAATATCCCCATTTTGGCCGAAGAAACGTCTGTTTGTTCTCATTGGTGCTGTTCTCGGGCTGGTTCTAGGTATAGCGTGCGCATTCGCCGCAGATCAGTTTGATGATACTTTGCAAAGTCCCAGGGATATAGACACGAATTTCAAGGTTAGGAGACTAGGCATTGTTCCTCACATTGACAAATTGACAATAGGTCCACGCAGCAGGAAAACGCCTTTTGAATTCCTCGCTTACGACCAGCCGAAGACATGGATTTCAGACGCTATCAGAAACATTCAAGCTTCAATTTTTCTTTCGAATCCGAATGGTCCGGTTCAATGCATGCTGGTTACAAGTGCCTCACCCACTGAAGGCAAGACCCTCGTTGCGGCATCCATAGCAACTGTCCTGACTGCCGACCGAAGCAAACGGGTTGTCATTGCGGACGCGGATCTTCGTAAACCGCGGATTCATAAGATATTCGGCAACGGGAATTCGAAATTAGGATTATCGAGCTTCCTTAACGACAGGTCTGTGGCCGTTTCGGACCTCATTCATCCGCACCGGATTCCGGGATTATTCTACATCACTGCCGGGTCTATGTTGGATGACCCATTCTTGTTGCTGCAATCCGAAAGAATGCCGAAGGCTATTGAAGAGCTAAGAAAAGTATTTGACTACATTATCATTGACTGTCCGCCGGTATTACGATTACCGGATGTGCCAATAATTTGTAATAAAGCAGACGGCGTAATCCTGGTTGCAAGACAAGGTCATGTGGGACGGCATGAATTGAAAGAAGCTATGGACACATTGACGACAGTTCCGGGATGTAACCTTCTTGGCGTTGTAATGAATATGGCCTATTCTCCGGGATGGTCCGGCTACGGATCACGGTACGGCAGTTATTCCTACTCTAATTACCACAAGTACTATTCCAAACCCGCTTGACCCTTAAGACGCACCGCGGAGAACGCCGAGGCCGCAGAGCAACCTCACCGGTTCTCCAACCCTTACAAATTTTATGAGTAGTAAAACTTATTAAAGTTTCCGGGGACATGGCCGGAAAGACACGTTCTATATAATATCGAGCGAAACTTACCGGATGAAATTCCTATTGAATTAACCGGGACTTGGGAACGAAACGTCCGCGGGGTTTTGCAGCGCGTTGAAAAATTGTGCGACTTCCGCCACAGTAGATACATATTGTGTCATGAAGAGTCTTATATCACCGACATAAGTTCGAGGCACGAAAATAACGTCATACGGCTTCACCAAAATTGCGGATGACATATCACCAACGTCAAGAATCCTTTTTAAGTCAAGTCGCCGTCCGATTGGTTTTCCGCGGACATCTTTGGATATTAATATGACGCTGGTGAGATCTGCTGTTTCAGGATTGTGGCCGCCAGCGAGGGTAAGAGCGTGAAGCGCCGTAATGGGCTGCGTGATAGGATAGGCGCCGGGCTTCGTAACCTCTCCGAGAACGTAAACATTGCGGGAATTTGCTTGGAACAGCGATAACGAAGCCACCACGTGTTCCAGCGGACCTGCTCGGTAAAGCCTGTTGACGGTGTTCTCAACTTCCCTGACCGTATATCCGGCAGCCAGTATCCTGTCCTTTAGGAGCGGTAGATCGATTGTCCCGTCTGGATTCACGGTGATGTTGGTCTGTTGACCCGTTGTCAATGTGGTTAAAGATTCTACGAGCTTTTTAACTTTTTGATAAAAATTCTTAACGTGAACTGTTACTAATTTGTAGTTCTTCATATCCGCTTTGATTTCTTCGCGGCTGAAAATATTAGCTTCGAGATATTTATCTTCGATTCTTTTGGCCAGTTCTTCTCTAGTAAGTCCGGCTGCTTTCACATCCCCGATCGCTTGCAGCGTGATCATGCCGTCAGGGTTAATTATGGCGCTCTCATTCAATTGCGGATCCAGAAAGAACTTGATTTCGATTTCGTCCAAAGTATCCAATCTGAAAGATCCGGGCGGGACATTCCATTCTGTCTGATAGATGATACGCAGAGTATCCTGAGGTCCGAGGCGATAGTTTCGGCACACGATGTCAAAGGCTTCGGCAAGGTCCCTAAGGATGGGTGTTTTCTGAGGGCCGGGAGACGGGCGGAATGGGGACGGGACCAGGCCGATGCATCCCGCGAGCAGAATACTTACAAGTGATAGGAGAGCCGGTTTAACAAGTTTGGATAGTGTCAACTCAATTTCACATGTGAAAAACATGTATTACATTCAAAACCTAAAGTTAAATATAACATAATTAGTATTACTCGTAAAGAACATATAGGATTATACTTGATATTTATCGAAGGAGCTGCAGTGAATATTGGCTCAGGCAAGAAGATTTTGATGGCAGAACTCCTGATTCACATAACAGAAATAATGGGTGTGTCCAAGACGATTGTGGTTGCACTTCCACAACAAAGCCTTTTGTTGGTGATACGTAAAATTTGCGCTAAGGGCCCATGGATGCCGAGACGGTCTGAAAATATGGTCTTGTCCGGAAATCGAGAAAACCTTGGACCAAAGTCACTTCGTGAGGTCGAAGAACAACTCCTTGATCAATTTCGGAATCCGCTCTGCCCATTTTCAAGAATGCGTTGAACAACTCAGTCTTGGAAATTTCAATGTCCGTCCATTTTTGCAATATCCGGGGGGGCAGGCGAAGAATTTGTGAAATAGTTTTGAGTGTGAAGCTCCGAAAAAGTCTTCCGCTTAATCATTTCGGTTGAAATGAACGGAAAGACGTGTCTTTCTTTTTAACGACTACCGGTAGGGGTCTGTACATTGCTCAAGATCGAAAACCAATGAAGATGACTCCAATGCACGGTTTTCCTCGACGTCAAGCACTCCCCCTTAACAACTCAATGGGACAAAGCAGTTGCACGGACGGCATCCTTGAGAGCAAACTTATATTTAACCTTGTCAGAAAATATAACTGTGGGTTGTCGCGTCAGTATTGTGATCTGCACATGACCGCAAAATACCTGCAAGATCATGATTTTTTTCCCAACGACCATGTGCCAAGCGTATGGAGTGATTCATGCTGCCGGACTCGCCTATCAGTAAGTACAGGCGATGCACCGGGTCTTTCATCTGAGTCTCCTCCTAATTTGAGTTTAGGGGCCGCTTCCTCAAAAAAAAAATTGAACGGTATTTTTCTACAGAGCTTCCCAGTCCATCGCCGTCTGAGACGTTCTCTTGAAATTCGTCCTGCTCTCGTAGTTTTCAGAGTTCAAAAATTCGAGGATTCCTCTAATCTTTTCGTCGAAAATTGATCTCACCTCCTCCGGATATCCCGCGGAAAACGATTTCCCCTTCTCTTGGTAAAACAGGACGCAGTCATTTTCGAATTCAGGCATGAGTTCTATTAACAAGAAGTCAATCAGAGACCGATATTTCTGTAAAGAGATCTCCTGTTGGACCAGGCTGTTCACTTTGTCAAAGTTCGATTCATCTCGCAGAAACTCGTTCACCAAGGCAAAAACCGAGGGGTCTCCGGTTAACCCTCCCGCAACGGGCATCACAAATAGATCCTGAGATTCCAATACATGCATTCTACATTTCTTTCGGCACGCTTAAAGTAGGCTGGCCCTTTATGTTTTCCCGGTCTTGGCAAAGTCCAGGTTTAATCTGCCGCTTTTTGATCCCGCGCTTTATCCGGTAAGGAGTCTCACCTTATTGCCGTTCGGATCAGTAGTCCCTGGGGGTCTCTGATCCGTTTCTTTCTCCAGAATATTCTCTGTCTAAAACCGCAGTGCAACGGTCTCGTGACCGATGAGCTTCCAAATTTCGACGTCCATCTAGAATCCTATTGCCCTTTCCCCAGCATGAACTGACTTGCCCCTCACTTCTTCTCGCAAGCCAAGTAAGAGCGCTTGATGTGTAACTGTTCCTGGTTCCTTGAACCTGAATTTATCCCGCACAACCTTGAAATCGCCGGGTGCCAAATTACGAATAGACTGGAGTTCTTTTTCGATCTTGTTGTTCATTCTCGAGGCAACCAGCGGCGCGAGTAGTTTTTTGTAGAAAATTGCGTTCCCTTCCTGAGTTAGGTAACAGAATTCGATCTTATGGTTGAAACGGCGCAGGCTAGCGCTGTCCAGGTCTTTTAGACGATTCGTTGTGAAGATTTGGATTCCTCGAAACTGCTCAATCCAGGTCAAAAATTCGTTCGTCTGGCTTATTTCCCATGATCTTTCCGCCCGATCTCTGCTGAATATGAGTGAATCCGCCTCATCAAAGACCAACAGAGCGTTGTCAGTGGCTTCTTCGTAGGAACGGCTGATGTTCTCTTCAGTTCCACCGACCCATTTGGACAAGAGATCGCTCCCTCTTCTAAAGACGATTTCTCTATCCAACAAAGCGGCGATATGGCGAGCCATGTATGTCTTTCCAGTCCCGGACGGGCCATGAAAGAGAATCGCCATAGTCGATCCGTCATCGCCGCTCGTCCCTTTGATATGCTGGTCGTATGCCTTCAATTCAATCATGAGAGCATTGAGGTCCGTTCCGGGCGTATTGACTGCTTCTAAAATGAAATCAGTATCCGCGGCTCTTGTCTGAGTAGGTTTAATTCGGCCATGAACCAGTGTATTATGGGCTTCCAGTGAAAGGTTTAAGGCCGTGAAAAAAGAACTTGGTGAGCGGTATCCTGACTCTGCAACCTTGCGCACCGCCTGCTCTATGACACCGGGGCTGCTCTGAAATTTGGTTGCCAGATGCTTTATCTGTGGCATATCAAGAACCGATCCGACACCGTGCATGTCAAGAATGGATTTCCACACGTGAACTCTCTGGCCGGTGCTGAAGGGTTTGAATCCGAGGCTGAAACTGAAACGACGGGCTACCGACTCTTCAATGTTAGCTATGGAATTCACGGTCCAAATCATTCTCACTCTGGGAGTTTCTAAGAGATCGTGAAGCCATCTCTTGTCCGATGTTTCACCGAAAAGTGACCAGGAGTTCCTTGTGCCTAGGATCGCATCGCAATCATCCGCGACGATGATCGATGCATCACCCTGGCTGGCCATGTTCACACATGCGGTAAACGCAAGCTGTCTGCTTGATTTCCGATCTTTTCCAGCATGCTCGACGAGGTAAACCGGGAATCCAAGTTTCTTGGCCAAACCCAAGGCATAACTGGTCTTGCCCGTACCGGGTGATCCGTAGAGCAGCACGTGTGTCGACGATTCCGTTGTGGCTCCGAGGAGAGTGAGAAGGTGTTGCGTTACTACGGGGTCTACTTTATGGGTATTCAGAGGCACAGGATCGGATCCACCTTTTTGAAGAATTCGGTTTTGATGTCTGTGTTTGCCGCGTCGTGTAGTAGTCGCAGAAAACTTCCTTCTAAAGTGACTGTAGTATCGTGCATCATCTCCAGAATACCTATCTTGGCTAGTTTTCCATTTAGGGCAGTGGCTATCTCCGTATCCGTAGCATTGACCGCTATTGCCAGGTAGCTTCGACCAGCAAACTGTTCACAATGCAGATGATACTCGAACAGGTTCCGAGGCTCGTCCCAAATCTGCATGACTGACAGAAACAGGCACAGCCCAGCTTCCAGGTCACTGAGTCTGAACATCTCTTTGAATAGAGACAGGCTCTTTTCCACTTGCGATTTTCCGCGACACTTTATGGCCTCCAAGCACTGATTCAGGATCTTACTGATCTCGCACACGAGTCTATTTTCCAGATCTCTTCCTCCCTCTTTCACCAACGCAAGGACAGCATAGGAGAAGCTGCTAGGGTCGAAAACCTGTCGAAGCTGACCCTCAAATCTACGTCTCTGCGGAGCCGTGACTAGAGCGGCAATCTGGTCGAGACCATCCTTGAGCATCTCCGGTCCTATAAGCCAGTAGAGCATCTCAAGGATTTCTCGATATAATTTTGATTCCCGCTTTAATATTCTGTCTACGTAAATTCCGAGCTTTTTCTTCATGAATCGCTGAGATTTGTCCAGTTCAGACATCATACGCCTTGATCTTGGTAATCTTCGTCGTCGCATTTAACTCTCCCACATGCGCAGACACAGTCGTTTTTTACGTACGCTCTGTGAACAAGAATATGCAACTTTCATGCCCTGGAACACTGATCTGCTTCAGACTTACGGTGGCAAGGCCATCAAGCCAACGTTGCTGGGTTGCGGAATCTCAATGTTGTTAAACATCGTGAAAGCGATCCTCAGCAATTCTCAGATCAGGCCTTTATATATTCCTTTTCCCGGAAGTGGTCTGTACGGCGATTCAGCAGAGTCTGGGTGGATGTTGATACATGAATCTCAGCTCTGGAGGCCAAAGAACTCGTACTTGCGGCAATCGATAACTGAGCCGAACTCTTTTTGGTCCTTTTGACCTTGCGCTGCAGCATTTGCCGATCGACATCTCCCTGTCCGTATTATCGGTAAGGTCAAGAAATAGATCCTCTTGAAGGGGTGCGGATAGGTCAACATCCAGAACGTAAAATGGCATTGATTGCTTCCGTAAAGGAAGGTTCGCCGATTGACTAAATTCATTATGCGAATACTCATCCATTCCATGGTTCGCGTATTCCTGTTTTCATCACTCTCAAATTCCCCCACTGTCATGCTCATTTTCCGAAAACTGTTCCCCTGTCGACGCAATAGGATTACCGGAGTAACAGACCGCAACATGACATCCACGGAAATCGACATCCGATTGGTGTTTTTCTTTTGTTGACCATTAAATATTGAAGGAGAAGATTATGGAAACCTCTAAGAAATCGTTGAAAAAAGGCGGTAACTCTGGCACTCAGCGTGCAATAATCCGATTCCGTGCGTCAGACGCTCTTCATGAGCGGCTGAAATATTTGGCAGCACAGGAAGAAATGTGTCTGGCCGGCCTGGTTAGAAGGTTGGTGCTCGATAGCCTGAAGAAATTCCCGGATTGACAACGAAGTGATAAGTAATAGATGGGATTCTGAGTCCATATTTGTTCCATATAAGGCTTTGAGTCTTGAGGTTCGCTCCGCCGGGTTTGAGTGACGCGACTTCTACGCACCCTGCGGCCCAATTAAACCAGCGCAAGGCATTCTCTGAAAGCCTCGTTCCACAGGTGGTTCCCGGGTCCGCGGCTTCATCACATGATAGCCGGAATGTGGTTCCATTTGTCCGTGCCTTCCGTGTCTTGCAGGTGGCAATAAGCCAAAAGCGACCTTCTCCCGCGATAATTTCGTACTGGTGGTTCTTATCTTCAGTGACCTTCTTCAGCTCGACTGGGTTGCGAAGCGCGTAAAGTCTGATATTTCGAGCCAGGAGTTGCACCTGGTCCGGAGTATGATAATTAGGGTTATCCGGGTTCCTTCTGATGAGGGACAGTTCAACAGGGACGATTTCTCCGGCTGCCTCCATTCCAGGTGCGAAGTTGTCACTGGTCTCGTTGCCGTACTGTCTCTTTGGGGAGGGTGAATCTCCTTCTCCCATTCCATTTCCCTCGAGCCCAGCAAACATTTTTGATTCGGGCTTTCTTATGACCCCAATCGGCTTTGAGATCTTCATGAACTGTGTAATCTTCCGACATGCTTTCATTTCTTCGTTTCGTAGGACTTCTTGGAGCCTAAAACGACTAGCCCGCCCATGAGATTTTGTCGGACCCGAATTGGATTGTGGTTTCCCGAAAATATCGTCATCATCGTCATTCCGACATTCCATTGTGTTATTGGTAGGTTGGCGCAGACGGTTCATGTCCGGTAGAGAAGAAACCGTCATTATCACCGTACTCATCAATGTTACCCTCATGGGAGCTTGTCGGTTCGGATGACGATGAAGCCGGTGCTTCTTGCAATGAGTCGGATTCAGAGCGGCTGAGAATAATGGTGCGTTGAGCTGTTGTCCGCGGTTGGCTGACCCTGATTCCCACAGCACTGAGACTGGTCTTCAACTCATTCAATCGGCGTGTTAAAGCATTTGGGGCGTTGGGCCAAGTTGCGTCCCTATTGTGCCCTTCGGTTTTCGCTAATACCGACAACTCCGAGTAAAGTTTGGACGGTGATCCCTGCCATTCCATCCTTGCTAGCATCAATTGCACCACCGCCAAGCAAACCGGATCCGATGCGACCAACTCTTCGTGCTGCCGCGACATATTTGCCTGATACCTATGTAGAAATGCTTCTTGGCTTATTCCAAGCGACTGTGCGATGGCGCAGCCCCACAATTCCCACTCGTCCATTCGATGAAGTTTCTCCAATTTCACCGTCGGCCTGATCCGCATCGCGGAGGAAAGCACGTTGAGTATGCCACCAAATATGCGCGAACGAGCCTCTTGAAACCTCCGCATTAGCTCTTTTCTACCGCCAAACAGAGCGCGTTCTTGGCCGGTAAGCGGGTCCAGTCTAATTATTATCGACCGACCAAGAACGTCCTGGGCATTCGCTGGTCGATTTATGCCATTGAGGATTGCGGAACGGCGAAAATGAAAAATGGAGTCACCATCTTCAGAAAAAACGGTGCGCTTCGAAAAACCTCCTCCTGTGACGGCCCTACAAATCTCAGGGTTGGCCCACGCAGCCAATCGCTCAATGTTGTCGAACACTGGCAACGCGTGGTGGTCAAGAATCTGAATAAGATCTACACGACTTTGAGGCAAACTCATAGTCGCGGTGATCGACGGATCAACGATGTCTCGGATAGTCTCCGAGCAAGTGCTTTTCCCCGAATCAGCGAAACCGTAGAGCAGGAGTAGAGGGCGCTGAATGTGTTCCAACGGGAGACTACAAACCCAGACCAGAATCAGCAATTGGTCGTCTGGGTTTTTTAGAGGTAGGAAATCGAGTATCTCTTTTACACTTCCGTCTGGTTCCGGCACAGGGAAGGGTTTTTGGTGGCTGAACCGCCGGAACACGGGGACAATACAGGATGCCGTACCCCAACCGTTCTGAGTTACCACCATGGCGTTTCCATCCTTACCGGTGTCAATCCACAGTTCGCCATCCAGGTATGCGAAACGGTTGTGGAGGGTATGCCTCTCGGTTGCTGTGTGTTTCAGGAACGAGGCCATTTTCTTTATCAGGCCATCGCTTATCGCATCATCGTACTCCGAGAAATACGCAGACTGGCAAAAACCTCCGAATTCGTCGGAACGAAGATTCAATGTTCGATAGTGGCCGTTGAGCTTGGCCCAGCCCCAGGCCACCCCGCGGTCGTCCAGGAAAATCCTCAGCCCCCGTGCCAAGATGAGATCGAGAAGTTTCCGAAAAAGGGATTTACGTCCTTTCACCTGAGTGCCTGAGGCCGCATTTTGACCGTCCGGCAGCTCAACACTCCGATTTCTTGTTGTCGACTCCATATACTTTCATACCTCTGCTCAGTTAATTAAATTGCTTATACAATGGTCATATCGCGTCCGCGTTAAATCGGCTTCTGCTCAAAGACCGCCAGACTTACCAGACTGTAGGGCTAACCTCAGCGCGTACTGAGACCCAACGGACCGGATTCAAGTTCAGTGCTCCAGAGCACGGGGACCGCGACAGTGAACAGGTTCGGCAGCCGAACCGACCGCCTTCACCTAATCATCCTCCAAGGGTGGAGGGTGCTCCAACACGTACCGGGGGGTCAAACGCTCGGCATACGGCCGAGCATTTGACCGAGCCATCGGGTCAGCTTCTTGTTGAGTTTTTTGTCATGCTGTCGTTCCCTAACTCAGCAATGTCCGTTTGGGGAATTTTTTAACATCTGTATGTATCCAAACACATTAATGAAATTTGTGCTGAGTTTAAGAAAATCAGGTCGGCAGGCGACCTGGTGCTCAAAAAATGACCGCTGTACAACCCAAAAATCATCCAGGAAGTTTTCAGAGACATCTTGGTCTCTCGAAACAACCAAAAACCCGCTGTTATCAACGACAACAGGAAAGCCACGGCCGGACGGATCCAATATTCCAATCATCACGGTGTCGCCCGGGAACATTGTTAAAAAACCCCTAATTATGGCACTAAGATCTTTTCGGGTGCCTATTTTGAAGGTCACGATTTTGGCATGACGGGCCGCCAGAATCAGGCTTTCAAAGGGAAGTTTAATCTCTTGGAGACCTTTTTCTCGAATAGCTTCAGCTCTTGTGTGAATATCGACCACGATATCCTCCTTTATTATTCGGCTCTGCGCCATTTTTCGCAAATTGATGAAGATCTTGAACTAACAACGCAGCGGTACTGCCGGACAGAAACGCGGCATCATGGACGCTACGCCGATAATTCAAAATACTGAATGTGCAGCTAGGTAGTTTATGCGAGAAGTGCTAGATAAGTAGTCGATGTTGGCATGTTTTCTAGTGGTGCCTGGCTAGCTATTTTCCTAGATAGTTTGTTTACATGTAACCCGAGATTCCATCAATAAGACCTCCTCTGTGAATATTATTATGCATGGGTATCAGGATGTCTAGGCCCCTCAGACTAAAAAATGCGGTTTGGTCAGTTTTTTTTCGTTCTAGGCGTCTATCTGACCGGCAGTGGCTCAAAGTTGGCATCTATAGCCGGTGTTTGATGTGCAATACAAATGTAATATTAGACAGTTACTAATAGTGCGCGCTGCTTCCTTTTTTTGCAACGCGTAATCAAGGTGGCAGGAAACAACTCCGGCTCAATTAACCCGGAGTCAGCGGTATCGCGTACCACCAAAGGGTACTCTGGATTACGGGGATGCGGCAAGCGACCGTAGGTCTGTCATTGATACTTGAATCCCGTTTTCGGGGGTTATACAGGCGCGCGGCCCTAACAGGGAGACTAAGTTGTCCAAAGAAGGCCTTCGGTCGCTTTTGGTTATATGCCAGGGGTCAGGTCGCCCTTGATCAAGGAGCTTCAGTGAGACAACCCGAGTCTCTTGACTTCGCTGCGACAAATTCCCGCTTTGCGCTGGCATAGGATGAGGATTGGCGGTAACCCTCATTCGGCGGAGGCGGGCAGTGAAAGAGGAGTCGGATTTTCGCATCAACGACAGTGCCTGTTGGTAGCAAGGTCAATTGACTGTCAAAGTGCTCTATCAGCTCGTCATCGTTCATGATTGCCCAAATATACGTATCCATGATATTCATAGCATTCTGTTCAGTTTCTAATCCCCATCTAGAGATCCTGAGATTGCCGTCTTGATCTTCTAATCCCCAATTCCATGGCCCTCCGCCGTTGTGGTGAAATTCGCCCCGGACTGTATCTCGATCGAAAATGATAAAAGTTTTCCGATCTATTTCGGTTTTCATCCTAAATCCTTTCGTAATTGTTATGAAATTTCAAGAATTTCATGACCCACGCAATGTAATGATCGCCTTGCGAGGATCTACTTCCACGGACTCGACCAGTAAAAGGCCGCTATTCAGGTTGGCCGATAAACAAATGTATTATCCGAGAGCTGGCGAAGAATATTGATAAAAAGTAGTTGCCTTTTCGGCTCGGTTCTTTGAAATAACAGCAGCGTTCTGCAGTTGCAAAATACCCGAAAAATAACCAGGTATGGTTGCAGGCACTTGCGTGCTGATTCACGAAGCCAAGAAAAAATGGATTGACAATATCCCTGAATTTGTCGTAAATTTAGTATGCAACTACGTCACATGGAGAACTTGGGGGAAGGAACATAATGAGGCCAAAAGATCTGCAATTTCAGACTATTGCGGAATTGTGTCGGGAGCGAAGTCTGGCCGCGTAGATTTTTTTACCATGACAAATGTTCATATTTTCTAATTGCTCGCTTATCTGATTCCACAATTATTTAATCCCATCATAATTTTGACCGCTTAGAGGCCGAATCATCCCCCATTGCCGGAGTCCGCGATGTTTTTCTTGATAAATATCATGTGTTTTTTTTCATCATTTCCGGCCAACCAATAGGAAATTTGAAATGTCCACATTTGTTGAGAAGTTACTCGACTTACAAGAGCGCGAAGTTTTGTCGAGTTCCGTAACTCAACGGTTCACGTTGAACAAAATCTCCCTCTCTGGGCACTTGAATCCGCCTGCCATTCTTCCGAGGAAGCGTAAACTATATGGCTAAACGGGCATTTGACATCATAGTTTCGCTAATAGGTCTAATTATTGCCTCTCCGCTAATGTGCGCAATCGCTCTGCTCATCAAATTGGAATCCCGCGGTCCAATATTTTACAGCTGTGTCAGGGCGGGCAAGGGAAACAGCCTTTTTGGGATGCTCAAATTTCGGACAATGGTAGACAACGCGGACAATATTGATTGTAAGCTATGTGGATCCGACGATGTTCGCGTCACTCGTTTGGGCAGCTTCTTGAGAAGAACCAAGTTAAATGAGCTTCCTCAATTATTCAATGTGCTGATCGGACAAATGAGCATGGTGGGACCGCGGCCGGAAGACCCGAAATTTTTGAAATACTACCCGGAACAATGGCAGATCGTTCTTTCAGTGCAACCCGGCATAGCCGGTCCCAATCAGATCCTTAACCGCAACGAGGAAGATGCCTTTGTCGCTTCGGAAGACCCGGAACGGTTATATGTCGAGCAAATTCTACCGGACAAATTGGATAGAGACATCGATTATGTCCGAAGCCATTCTTTGTTCGGTGACTTCATGGTGCTGGCAACAGCCGCTTATCACACTCTGTTCAAAGGGTTTACCTTCCATGACCTGCTGAGCAGGCGGCGAACAATACAATTGATCTTCTATGATACGGTTTTGTCTCTATTGGCGTACGCTGCGGCGAATTGGGTTAGGTTCGAAACGCTTCCTCTTCAGCCTTACATTATTAACAATTTTGCTATCATAGTCTTGGCAAACCCGTTCGTATTCTTCACGATGGGAGTTTACAAAACCAACATTAGATTCTTCTCGGTTCCGGATTTCATACAACTGCTTCGGGCTGTGTCCGTTGCCGGAATCGTGCTCGTAGGCATGAGCTATTTTCTTATGTTCGGCTCCGGACATTCCAGGGCCGTTTTCGCTGCTTATCCCGTGTTTCTTGCAATTGCCATGACTGGGGCACGCCTTGTGGCCAGACTGCTTCGTGAAAGAAAAGAGCTTCAAACCACGAACAATGGTGACAAAGTTCGTGTGCTCATATATGGCGCAGGCCGCCTCGGGACTGAAACATTAAGACGTGTTTATTTTCAATCCGCTGTGGAAATCGTCGGGTTCGTGGATGATAACGAGGAACTCAAAGGCCAAACCGTATTAGGCGCTAAAATCCTTGGGTCCGGACGTGATCTTGAGTTCCTGAAATCATTGTACGATATCAAACAAGTAATTATCGCGTTCCATTCAAGTAATGGAGGAACAGCGGAAGCCGGTCGTCGATGTCTAATGGCCGGGCTGAGATACGTCCTGGCGCGGTCCACTGAATGGGATTTATCTGCTCAGCTCCGGAAGCCCTACCATTCAGTATCCAAATTCATAGATACATTAGCCATTAGTCCAACACCGCTGGACAAACAAAACATTTCCAATTTCATCAACGGATCGAGTATTGCCATTGTGGGGGCAGGGGATGCTCTCGGCGAAGCGCTCTGTGCGGAACTTGTGAAGATTGGGACCGGTAAGATTATCCTGATTGAAGACTGTGAAACTCGCTTGGTCAGGATCGACAGTTTTGTGAACAGCTTGGAACGAACAGGGATGACCTTTCTCCCTTATTTTCTTCCGCTGGGATCGCCGACGGACTGGATAAAAGAGGCGCTTGTGCCGCACGACGTCAAATGGGTCATATACAATCGCCCCAATCGCCCGGGAGGCCAAAAACCGTTTAACGCGAATCGGGCGTTAGAATGGTATCTGAGGGATGCTCTATTATTTCTTGAGCTTGCCGGAGCGTATGAATGCAATAGATTTTCCTTTGTATCACCTTTTGGCAAAGATAGTTTTTCTGTTGAAGAAAAGACATTCTTGCTACTCCTTGAAAAATTCCTCAGAGCCTCGGCAGGTACGATTCCCAATTCCTTACGCACAGCGATCATTCGGCTCCCCAACATTTTGGAAAACGATTGCGAGATTTTCGCCACTGCGTGCAATCGCATCTCTCAGGGGAACACGGTTCAGGCCCACAGATTGCCATTATCTTTTGCGTCAGCCCAAAACGCTGCCAGGACACTCCTAAACAGCCTACCTGCGCATAATAATGGTGAGACTTATTTCGTAAAGCCCAACCTGGGAATGTCGCTTCCTTCACTAATTGAAGAGTTTTTCAAATATCAAGGCGATGGAGATGAAGCTGCCGCACTCATCGAACCTATGAAAGATGAGGAATTGCAGTTGATTTTACAAAATTCCGCCTGCGCTGAGACATGCACAAGTACGGTCTGGCCCGAGTTGTCAATGGTCGTCAATGATAAAATCGAAGATGTGAACCTCTTAAACCGGGAATTAACGGATTTGATAGGCTGTAGAATAATCGGCAGAGAATCGGTCAACCGGATGCTAAGAACCGGGTCCTCCCTTCCCATATGGATCCCCCGAGAATAATTAGGCAAACAGCTCAGTAACCGCCGGATGAATGATTTTTGCGAAAAAGGACGAGCAGAGAGCAACTCTTCTTCAATTCGTTATTTGGGCCGTAATGCCTGAGCCTGATTCCTGGTGAAACGTTTTAGCAATCTCCCGACATTCCAATTTAGAATTTTAGAAAGAAGCTTTTCTTTATGAGAGCTGTTGTATTAGCTGGTGGAAAAGGCGCCCGTTTATCTCCGTACACGACAATTCTCCCCAAGCCTTTGATGCCTGTCGGTGACCAGGCCATTCTGGAGATCCTGATTCGTCAGTTGAAACACAATGGCTTTCACAGAATTACAGTGGCGCTGGGGCATCTAGCCCATCTGGTGAGGGCTGTGCTTGGTAATGGCGACAATCTCGAAGTAAAGATCGACTATTCTATAGAAGATACTCCTTTAGGAACCAGCGGGCCGTTGCTGCTGATTGAGCCTCTTGATGAGACATTCGTTGTTTTAAATGGGGACGTGCTCATCGACTTGAGCTTTCAAGATATCATAAATTTTCACAGGGATAATAACGCAGTTGCGACCATTGCCACTCACAAGAGAAACGTCAACATCGATTACGGAGTGGTCTATCGAAATGGCAACCGGATGATGGGTTACGAAGAGAAGCCCACAATGAACTATGAAGTAAGCATGGGCATTTACGTTTTGGAACCTAGAGTCTTGCAATTCATTCCTCAGGGGTCTTACCAGGATTTCCCCGACCTGGTCCGGATACTTATGGAAAACAAAGAGAAGGTCTTGTGCTATCCCTACGAAGGCATTTGGTTCGATCTTGGTAGATTTGAGGACTTCCAAAAAGTTCAAGAACTCGCAGATAGCCTGGCCGACAGCATCCCATTCTTCGCCAAAGCAGCGGCCTCTCGGGTCTCACCGAAAAAAGGCAAACGTAAGTAAAACGGGTTTGAGATTGCATTCGCAATGGCGAGAGTTCATGCCGCTGCACAGTATGATGCCTTCCTAGGTTACGCCACTGTGAGGTTGGCTTTTCTTTTATTTTGAGCATTATGAATCTTTCAGAAGTCGCGGTTCTGGTCACCGGCGCAGGGGGTTTTATCGGCAGCCACTTGTGCGAGCATCTCGTAGCCGCCGGCGCCCGGGTGCGAGCCCTGGTCAAGTACAATTCAATGCAGTCGCATGGATTGCTTGAACAGCTTCCGGGAGACGTTTACGACAATCTTGAAATAATTGCCGGGGACATCAGGGACACGTTTTCAACTGCTAGAGCAGTTAAAGGTTGCAACTTGGTTTTCCATCTTGCGGCCCTGATCGGAATTCCGTATTCCTATAATGCGCCTCAAAGCTACGTAGAAACGAATGTATCGGGAACACTCAACATTTTGGAAGCCTGCCTCAATCATGGCGTGCAACGAGTAGTCCATACATCCACCAGCGAAGTGTATGGCACTGCACGTTACACCCCAATCGACGAGGAACATCCTTTACAGGGGCAGTCGCCATATTCAGCCAGCAAGATCGCGGCAGATAAGATTGCCGAAAGCTACTATTGTTCATTCGGGCTCCCGGTTGTTACGATCCGACCGTTTAACTGCTATGGGCCCAGACAATCCGCTCGGGCATTTATTCCCGCGATGGTATCTCAGATCCTGCGGGACGAGAAAGTCTCTTGCGGTTCCCTGCATCCATTCAGGGATTACACTTTTGTGAAAGATACCGCAGCCGGGTTTGTGGCCTCTGCGACCGTATCCGGAATCGAGGGGAGCACGATCAATATCGGTTCAGGCAAGAAGATTTCCATGGGTGAACTCCTGAATCGCATCACTGAATTAATGGGTGTTTCCAGTGCGATTGTCCAACAGTCCGACAGGGTCCGGCCTGAAAAGAGCGAAGTCCTCGAATTAATATGTGACAACACAAAATCCACGCAGGTTTTGGGATGGGGTCCACGGTATTCGCTGGATGACGGCCTGAACGAGACCATAGAATACATGAAACAAAACATCAGCTTGTACAAGAACAGCGGCTACGTGATCTGATTGATGAACTGGAAGGTCCCCTTAGCTGACGTTACTTTTGGCCCCGAAGAACAGGAGGCCGTGCGCCGAGTCCTGGAATCGGGCTGGGTTTCCATGGGGCCGGAGACGGAACAGTTCGAAGCGGAATTCGCCGAATACATGGGTGTGAAACATGCAGTCGCGGTTTCATCCGGGACCGCTGCCCTGCATCTGTCTCTTCTAGCTCTTGGGATCGGCCCAGGGGACGAAGTCATAGTTCCGTCGTTGACCTTTGTGGCTACTGCAAACCCTGTTTTGTATGTCGGAGCGACCCCGGTATTTGCTGATATCACGAGCCAGGATGATTGGACCATTTCACCCGATGAGATTGAACGGAAGATTACCGATAAAACAAGGGCTATTATCGTGATGCATTACGGCGGGTTCCCATGCCGCATGGATCGTATCAAAGCCATAGCCGAGAAGCATGGTTTGAAAGTGGTTGAAGACGCGGCTCATGCTCCAGGCTCGTCTTTTCAGGGCAAGAAACTGGGTACATGGGGAGATGCCGGGTGCTTCAGTTTCTTTTCCAATAAAAATATGACCACAGCGGAAGGTGGAATGGTGACAACGGCCGACGACGATGTGGCCGCACGGGTGAGGATTTTGAGATCTCATGGCATGACCACGCTCACATGGGATAGGCATCGAGGCCATTCTTTTTCCTATGATGTTGTCGCGCACGGATACAACTATAGAATGGACGAGATCAGGGCGTCAATAGGCAGGGTCCAACTGGAGAAACTCGACAGGAGCAATCAGAGAAGACGAGAAATCACGTTGGAGATGCGCAACAACTTAAAGGATATCACGCGAATTTCTTTGCCTTTTCAAGCTCACGACCTGAATGAGTGCTCTTGCCATATTTTCCCGATACTTCTCCAATCCGCGGATTTGCGGATTCCATTTATGGAATCCATGAAGCAATCCGGCATCCAGACGAGCATCCATTACCCGCCTATTCACAGGTTCTCAGGGTATAAGAAATTTCGAACAAACGACCTGCCGCTTACCGACCATGTTACCGCCACAGAAGTAACTTTACCGATGTTCCCGGCTATGGAGGAACAGCACACAGCAATAATCACTCGGGCGGCAAAGACGGCCTTGGAATCGGAGTACATTGTCTGAGAATCCAATTCATCACCACCTGCCGGGCGCCTATTCGGGTCTAAAGCAAGGGTGCTTGAATTTCGAAGTTATTTATCTGCTACGGGAGGATGAGTAGTGAACAATCAAATCGGCAGGGCAGGGCAGCCCTGTGGTGTGAGCCAGGAGCAGAGAGAAGCTATGATGGGTCACACCGGTTGTGTTGTCTGGTTGACAGGCTACAGCGGCTCGGGAAAAACTACTATCGCGTGCGCTCTTGAGGAGGAACTCCTTTCCCGCTACTGCACCGCATATGTGCTTGACGGGGATCAGGTAAGAAACGGACTGAATTCGGATTTAGGGTTTTCGCCTGAGGATCGAGACGAGAACATCCGTCGAGTGGGCGAGGTGGCCGCCTTGATGGCGGATGCAAGCCTGATTGTCATCACAGCATTCATATCACCTTATCGCGATGGCAGAAGGAGAGCCCGCTCAATAATGGGCAAAGGCCGTTTCATAGAAGTATTTTTGGATGTTCCGCTGGAAGTGTGCGAAGACAGGGATCCAAAGGGACTTTACCGGAAAGCGCGACAAGGGGTCATACCCGATTTTACCGGCATAAGTGCGCCGTATGAATCACCGGAAACACCTGAGCTCGTTTTGGACACCTCAAAGCTATCGCTCACCGAATGTGTGGATTTGATTGTCGCGTTCCTGGAGTCAAAGGGCCTAGTGAAAACAGCAAACTACAGCGGCTTTCGCATGCAATATTCCTTGCGATCTTCCAGCCAATCATAGGCTCCTACCGGTCGTGCTGATACCCAGCTGGCCTTTGTGATCCGAACTTTTCGTAAGATTGATCTAATTTGAACAATTCGATGGGACTCATGAAACTCGGGAAGCAATACGGCATCCAGACGAGCATCCATTATCCGGAAATTCACAAATTCACCGGATACAAAAAGTTTCGAACAAATGTCCTGGCGTTTGCCGACCATGTTACTGTTACCGATGTCAACCTGCCCATTTTTCCCAACATGACTGACAGTCAATTGGTGCTCGTTTGTCATCCTGCGAAGGTCTTTTTTTGACTGACAAATCTGCTTGTAATCTTAGGTTGTGTAAAGCGGCTCTGGAGTCTCGCAGTGAGTCCATAATAGAGGTGTCATGAGAATACCGGATTTTTTTATTGTGGGTGCCCCGCGGTGCGGCACAACAGCGATGCATGAATTTCTGCGCCAACACCCTGAGATCTTCTTGCCACGTGCCGGGCTTGAGCCTCATTTTTTCCTTACAGATTTGTCTTCACCTGACTGGCACTATAGGGACAGACATCGCTACGCAAAGTTGTTCAACAAGGCAGGAGACGCCCTCAGGGTTGGCGAGAAATCTACTCTTTACCTGTATTCTCAAAAGGCCGCTGCGGAGATCAAAGCGGAATGTCCTGAGGCGGACATCATAATAATGCTCAGAAATCCCGTTGACATGCTGTATTCCTATCATGGTCAGCTGCTGTGGGTGGGAGCGGAGAACCTGGAAGATTTTGACGCGGCGTTGCAGGCTGAGAGTGAGAGGGCGCAAGGCCGCGGGATACCGAGGAAGATGCGTGTACCGGTTGACTTACTGCTTTATTCCCAGGTGGCAAAGTTTTCAGACCAGGTCAAGAGGTACCTCAATGTTTTTGACAGGTCAAAAGTATGGATAATTATTTACGACGATTTGAAGAATGCCACGGCTCGTGTCTATCGCGAGACCCTGGAGTTTCTGGGAGTAAATCCTTCATTTGAGCCGGACTGGGAAGTCATCAATGCGAACCGTCAGCCGCGGAGTCGTCTCTTATGGAAAATTACGGCTCGAGATCCTCAATGGTTACGAAACATTTGGCGAGCAGTTTTCCCGGATACAATGCGGTGGAAGGCATGGGATCTTCTCATGTTCGTAAACGCTGTGTACAAACCTCGGCCGCCCATGAACCCCGTTTTGAGGGCGAGGCTGCAACGTGAATTTAGGCCCGAGGTCGAAAAGCTCAGCGAACTGATAGGACGAGATCTCACTTTCTGGTGCGACTCAAAGCCCTAAAGCGGGGAGTGAATATCTCAAAATACTAAATGGCTGTTGCGAGAATGTGAGAATGATCGGCAGCGATAATCAGCAGTCTTCCGCCAATCAAGAGACTGGTCAGCACTCTATTCAGGTTTATTCAAAAATCAAAACCCTGCAAACTGACGATGACAAGCTGTCATTATTGGCTATTCAAGCTGCAGTCAGGGCCAGTCTCGGTACATTCCATTATCTGGAAATCGGCACGTACCTGGGCGGCTCATTGCAGCCGCTGTTAGTTGATAACGCGTGTCAGACCATTTACGCCATAGACTCGTGGCCAAAGATTGAAAGAGACCAGCGGGGAGACCACCCCACTAATCAAACCATTTCATATCCGGCCATGTTGCAGGAAGTGGAACGATTCTATGCCCCTTATCTTCATAAATTAATCTGTCTAATAGGTACCTCAAGTACGCTAGATCCAGCCCAAGTTACTTCCAAGCCCTCCTTTTGCTTTATCGACGGAGAGCACACCAACGAGGCCTGTGTTAGGGATTTCAAATTCTGCCTTCAAGTGGCTGCCGCCAAGAGCGTCATTGTATTCCATGACGCGGATATAATATTTAGAGGGTTGGCGGAATGTCATAGGCACCTTGAAAACAAACGAATCCCGTTTGTGGCTTACAATCTGCCTTCAAGTATTGCGGTCATCGAGGTAGGCGGAATCGACATTTTCTGCAATCCGGTCTTATTATCTCAGCTCCTGAGGTCGCAAAAGGCATTCATACATTGTATGGAAAACCTTGCCGCTTATAGAGACAAGCTCGTTAAGCTAAAGAGATTACCTTTTTACAGCCAATTGGCGGCCCTATATAGCATCATGCAAAAGATGCGTTTACTCGGATAATGCTTCATATTTCGCACGCCCCGACCGAAGTGCGCACGCGAGCAGCGAACTGAGTCAATTATCAAAGCAAGGGAGTTTTCGTGAGAGATTCTTGTGCCCGCCAGCAGGTCCGCGGGGCTAACACCGTTGATGACGGCGACGAAACGCGAATGCGTATCTCTGCGCCAGCACCGTTTTAGAGAAACATTCAAGGCCAATGTGGATGATGGTTGTTTCTAGAGTCCTTTGACAGTTAGGGGGTATCAACATTCGAAGTGACGGGGTGGAGAACTTCTTGTGAAGGCCAGCAGGCAAAGGGCTGCCCAATCGTATCTTGTCTTGCTTTACCTTGATTTTGCCCTAAATTCGGCCAAAGCGTTTTTTCTCGTACCCATATATCTGCGTTATATCGATGCCCGCCTGTTCGGTTCGTGGTTAGCCAGTGGAGATATCGTGGCTACGATGGCCATACTGGATCTTGGAAGCGGGTTGGTGGTCCTTCAAACTGTAGCCGCTGCTTATGGCCGAGACCAGCGCGAGGATCTGTCATATATCATAGGCACTGGTTTTTGGACTCTGACATGTTTGAGTTTTCTTCCATTAGTCATCGGACTTATCGGGTCATCCTATGTTCCATCCTTCCTCAAGATTGGAGGTCCAGAGGCTAAGGAACTTACCACCGCCATCGTCATAGCGTCTGGTGCGGCGGGTCTTCAAATTTTTGCGAGTGCTCCCATGTCCGTACTCAAAGGTTTGCAAAAAATTGTTCTTTCAGGCTGTGTTCAATTGTTAGGACTGATCATTGGAATTGCAGTCACGATTTTTCTCTTGGTCGAAGGCTGTGGGCTCGTCGCAATACCTCTAGGGTCCCTGGCCACCTCGGCATTTTGCGCGCTGGCCGCTTTTGTAGCGATGGTTGTCGTCGTGAAGACCCATTTGGGTGTTCCTCCGTTTCGCTTTCGGAAAGCGGTGCTCAAAGGCCTCTTAGGATGGACTTCCATGGTTTTTCTAGGCGGCCTCGCTTACAGCATAAGTGCCAGAATCCACAACGTGTACATAGCACGTATGTTTGATCCCGCCATGTGTAACACATACACGTTCACTCTCATGGCCCCCACCTTCGTCGCAACATTAGTGGTTTATTTTTCACACGCACTCGTACCGGGTCTGGCACACCTATTTGGTGAATCTGAGGGCAAAAAAGTTTTTGAAGTAGTGACCAAGCTGATGAAGGCCACGATAGTGGGAGGTGTTATCCTCATCTCGGGAGCGGTGGTATTGAACAGAGAGTTCGTGACCATCTGGGTGGGTCCGCAGTTTTACGGAGGACCTGTACTTAATCTCGTCCTGTGTATCTCTGCGGCAGTATCGACAATTTGCTTGTCGCTCCAAAACGTACTGGTGGCCGCAGGGGACTTTACTGCGACTGCAAGGGCAAGTCTGACCAAGGCGGTTTGCCACATTTCCTGTCTTTTCGTAACAGGGTATTTTTGGGGGTTGCCGGGGGTGGCAGCAGCTAGCATCGCCGGATTCTTGGTCAGCGTGATATTAGTCCAAAGCAGGGCTGTGTCAAGACTGTTCAGGCTTCATCAGTCCTTCCTTTCTAGATTGTCTAGGACACTCTTTCCGGCAGTCTTTGTTCCCATACCCCTCATCGCCGTCATGTGGCTGGCTTTTCCGGTCATGGGAATTCTCGACCTCGTGGTTTTTGGAACGGTGCATGTGGTTTTGTCGATCGTGGTGCTTTTTGTCGCGGACAAGGATATTCGTGTGATGTTACGCGACACAATAGTCCCACGACTTCCTGCGTGGATCCGGACATGAATGACGATGGGAAACACAGGAATCAAGTTGGTCCGGGCAAAACTGAACAGTCTAATGTTATCGCGGGAGGAACTCAGTATGAGAATTCTAGTCACGGACGGATTAGTATTCATGAGAAGCCATCTCCCCGAGACTCCTTGGCGGGAACCTGACATTTCATGAGCTACGGTAAGGCTTGCAATCCCTCTATGAGTAACCGCAACCCGAACTAGCTTGGAAAGATCAACGGTGGCTGCACAGAATGAGTCAGGACAAAATGACTGCGGCAAATGATTTTTTGGCTAATGTCCTCAAGTGTCCTCGATGTGAAGGGGATTGTTTGACGATCTCTCACGATAAAGCGGTTTGCAATGTTTGTTCCGCGCAATTTCCAATTATGAATGGTGTTCCGATTCTCTACGAAGAGGGCTGTTCAAACAGCAAACTTCAATATTGTTCAACCCCTCGCGGAATTACTGATCCAAGAAGTAAGTTTCGACTCGCACTGCGTTCCATGAAAGTTGAGGCATTGGTCCAATCCATTTGGAACGCCTATCTGTTAATGGATTCAAAAGTCTCACCCATGTCTCCAGCAACGGTCAACTATTGGATGGACCGAGTATGCTCGTCACTGCCAGATCCCCCTTTAACAATCCTCGATTTTGGAGGCGGAAGCGGCCTGTACAGGGATGTTGTAGCAAGTCCAGAGGATAGGTATGTTGCTTTGGAAGTGGATTACCACAGTTATTTTGTCCAAAAGAACCTACATCGCCACCAGTATATCATCGGTGATGGGACGCGCGACATATTTCGGGAGGGCAGCTTTAGCATAATAATCTTGTTTGACGTAATGGAACATCTTTCAGATCCTTTCGGGGCAGTGAGAAACTGTGCAAAGTGGTTGAAACCCGGCGGACTGCTTCTTGTAGCAGTCCCACAGTACTGGCATCTTCATGGCTGGCCTAACGACTACTTTCGCTATACCATATATGGTCTTGAAGAGATCGCCAGGCGAGCAGGCTTGGCCATCGTGGACTCATGGCCGATGGGCGGAGCGTGCGTGTTGATCTGGACTGCCATAGAAATAAACTTTTCATTATTTTGGCGTCTCCCAATCATCAAGCAGACTTTGGCGGCAGCTATGCTGTTAACTGCTCGATTATTCGATTTTTTATTGGATCTGATTAAGCCGAATAGAAGGCATCCTGACACTCGTGGATGGATGGCCATAATTCGCAAGCCTTTGGAGTGAAGGAACAGGGATTCACTGAAGGCACTTGGAATTAATAAATGGGTACATCCCACGACTATGCTCCAGGAATAGGGTGGCGTCTGTACCGCAAATCCTGATCGCAAGGCGGGTCCGATGACGTGAAACAAGGCAGACCAGAGTAAATCGCGTGATTGCCGGAAAAATCTTGTCCGATGCCCGAATCAAGAAATGACCGGCATAATGACCACGAACCAAAGCAGCCAAAGCATGGATATTGAATATTAAGCAGTGCCAATGAGCGTACCATACATCCCTGTGAGTGTATGCCTCGTCACTTACAACAGGGCCCACATTTTGCCGCAAACTGTCGATTCAATTCTGAATCAGACATTTGAGGATTTTGAGCTCATTATTTCTGACGATTGTTCTTCGGATGGTACAAGAGAAGTGTGCGGCAGGTACCTAGCGCAGGATTCTCGTGTCAAGTATTTCCGAAACGAAGCGAATCTAGGCATGCCCGGCAACTTGAAAGCGGCCATTGCCAAGAGCCAAGGCAACTACATAGCCAATTTGCACGATGGCGACATTTATCGCCGGGATTTACTGGAAAAATGGGTAGCAGCTTTGAACAAATATCCTACAGCGGGCTTTGTGTTCAACCATTATGAACATCTCGATATAAAGGGAAACCCCACAAGCAAGATCGCTAGGAGATATGACGGTGAGCTCATTCCGGGCCGGCGGCTGATTGAAGACATCCTCAAGGCCGGGGCATCTCCCGTTTGGGGGACAGTGATGGTTCGTCGTTCAGCTTATGAGGAAGTGGGCGAATTCGATGCGCAGTTCGGACATCTCGCCGACGTGGACATGTGGTTGCGACTTGCCACTAGGTACGATGTTGCACATGTGCCGGAACCTCTGATCGCCATAAGGCAAAGAGAGAAGAATCATCCATGGATCAACATGAAATGGCAGCACATAAGATGGTCAGAGGACATCCTGTTCACCAACATGTCACGGATCTACGGATCGCGAGGCAAAGCCAACAGCGAGATCTGGAATCGATTCTTGAGGGGATGGGATTCCAAAGTGGTGCGGTGGCTGGTCGCAGACCTTATTCCAAATCAGTTTCGGACCCGCTTTGGATCAGGCCGGCAAAATGGTCGGTTGGGTGAAGCGGTTGACTTCTTGGTGAATTCCAAGAGTCCGAGGCTGACTCTCGCGGGTAAGACTCTATCGCGGGTACTGCGGAGGAATAGAGTGCCAAAGTGACCGATAGGCCCGAAGAAGATACTCTTATGACCTTTAAGATGTCAATGCTGCAATGTAAGAATTATAGGAAGAAAATCTACTCTCGGTACGACGTGCTGTGGGAAGATCAAAAACGCTATTTCGATGAGGCGGAAGCGCTTCGCTGGGGGCAATCGTACCGATATTTGTTGCGAAAGTTTCTCCCGCCTAATAGAGATGCAGTCATTCTGGATCTGGGATGTGGAACGGGCAAGCTTTTGTACAATATGCAATTCATGGGGTACCAAAATCTCCAGGGGATAGATGCCAGCCCTGAACAGGCCCGCATAGCCGACGAGGTATTGGAGAATGTAGGGCACGGCGATGCTTTCGATTATTTGTCGAACAAGATGGACCAGTTTGACGTGATAACAGCGTTTGATTTTTTCGAGCATTTCACGAAAGATGAGTTCCTGCAGATCCTCGATCTATGTTACCAGGCTCTTCGTCCGGGAGGCCAACTTATCCTTCAGACCGTAAACGCCCACTCGCCCATGGGACTTTCCTGTCGTTACGCGGACTTCACTCATGAACTCTGCATGACCCCGGGCTGTCTGCGCAATCTTATGACTCTGGCAGGTTTTACGGGCTTCGTTGCACGGGAGCGAGGCCCAATGCCGTATAACGCGATCAATACCTTGCGCTACCTCCTGTGGCGGATACTTCGACTAGCGTTCAGGATCTACGATCTTGTTGAGGTGGCAGGCACCCGGTATCCCATTTACACCCGTGATTTCATAGCATGTGGTATCAAGCCGGTCGCCAATGGCTGCTCCGAAAGATAGTTGATGAGAGCCTGGTGGCACCTGTCGTGAAAATGGGCCAATCCGGAATCATGTATACGCTTTGAAAGGCCGCGAGGATAAACGCAACTTCGTGCTAAGTTATTTGCATGTGAAGCCCAGGCTCAGGGGATTCGCTCAAGCCATTCTGAAAATAATTACGCGGAACGGGTTTGTTCGGCGCCTTCTCTTGGGTCTGGTTAGGGCTGGAGTCGTCCCAGCTGCAATTTGGCAAAGGCTACCGGTAGAACTGTGCTTCGCTGTAACACTGCCGAATAGTAATAGTAATTCTTTTTTGTATCAAAGCTCTGCGGATGATTCCATAGGCAGAGCTCTTTTTTGGCATCCGCTAGGCTCTTGGGAGCATCAGACAATCAAAGTGTTTTGCCGGTTTGCCCGGACTGCATCATTGATATTGGACATAGGAGCGAATACGGGGGCATATTCTTTGATTGCGTGCGCCGAGAACCCTCACGGCAAGGTCATCGCTTTCGAGCCGGTGCCGCGGGTCTTCGAAAGACTTGTTTGCAATATAAACTTAAATGGGTATCAGAAACGCTGCCATGCCAGGCCTCATGCTATTTCTGACATTACGGGTGGTACGACATTGTATGTACCGAAGTCGAATCTCACAATGGCCACGCTTAATCCTGACGGCTGGGGCGGCGTAATGGGAGACCCAATAGAAGTTTTTGCCAGCACCGTGGACGAGGTATGTGGCGATGGGGAGGGAGTGGATCTGGTCAAAATTGACGTCGAAGGATGGGAGCACAAGGTCCTGGCCGGGATGTCTAGAGTCCTAAGAGAAGACCAGCCTGTCTTAATTGTCGAGTGTGCTCCGGAGGGGCCATATCGGATTGTGGAAGCTATTCTTTCGAGTTTGCATTATAAATTTTTCAGTCTTCATTTGGAAAACCCTGTGCGTATCAATTCTCTGACACCGGACACGATACGAACCGATCATTGGAATGTGTTGTGCATACCCGAAACCAAGTTAGACATGCTTTAATCAGTTAGGCACATAGATGGTCTGGGTGAAAGTAAACAACTTGAAAACTTGGAAGGTTTAAATTCGTGCTTGAGCGACAAACATTGAAAATTCTCTATGTCGGGCCTGATGGAGGAACTTGCAGGTCTAGACGTAAGGCTTTGGAATCCCAAGGACATAATGTAATTCAAATAAGCTTCTATAAGAACGCTGGCTTGTCTTCGTCGTGGGCTTATTCATTTTACGCTCGGGCCTTGGTGGGCCCTGCTGTTTCAAGATTCAATCAAGAAATCTTGCAACGGGCTAAGGAGGGCATTGATTGGGTATGGGTGGACAAAGGCATTCTTATCTTTCCCGATACCATTAAGCAGCTACGAAGAAAACCGGTGTTCCTCATTCACCATCTCACTGATGATTTTCTCAATCCTCGCCATTGGATGACTTATAGATACTATAAAAAATCGTTATTCGATTATCATATTCACCTGTCAACCAACATACACAATGTGCAGGAGCTTCGCCAGGTTGGCGTGTCCTTTCCTATCCAAACTCATCTCGGTTTTGACCCGGATCTGTGCCGCCCGCACGGAAGGGATGCCGCTTGTTTGGAGGAATTCAGCTCTGACGCAGCATTCGTAGGGTTCTGGAGACCTCATCTTGATGAATTTCTTCTGCCACTCGTCGAAAACGGGATTGAGCTTAGAGTCTGGGGTAGTAGATGGATCAGGTCTCCACATCGCAAAAAATACATAGGTCACGCGGACTTCCATGTAGTCCCTGACCAGCACTATGCTTCGGTTTATACCTCATCCAAGATTGGTCTATGTTTTCTGAATCGGGACAATCGCAATACCTCCACCGGGAGAAGTTTTGAAATTCCCGCAACAGGAACATTCATGCTGGCCGAACGAACCGATGAGCACAGATCTTTCTATAGGGAAGGCAGCGAAGCTGAATTTTTTGATTCCCCTGAAGAGCTGTTGGACAAAGTTATATTTTACCTCAAGCACGATGCCGAGCGACGCCGGATCGCGCGGGCGGGCCAACTCAGGTCGCTTAATTCAGGCTACAGTTATTACGAAAGGATCAAAACGGACTTGGAGAATATCCGACCCATTTACGCCGACTTTCTGCGGTCAAATGGGAACGATCCCCACAAAAAAAACCAGAGGGGATAATTTAATTTTATGGTCTTCTTTACGGACTTGCTGGCCCTTGCTTTCTGCGCTGTAATGTGGCTCGGCCCGATGATATATAATTGTGGCAGGGGTCGTTTTAATCTTTTGCATCCCCTATATTGCGTTCCTCTGATAATGATTTATCTCCCTATTGCTATTTTCATTTACCGGTCACTCGACGGTCCAATTCTTATTACAGCCAGTTGGTACGAGCAGGAGGAAGGGTTTCTGGCTGCACCGCTCCTCATATCTTCGCTCGCGGCAATATTCTATTTTCTGGGGATAAAGCTCTCCGGCCTTTCTCTGAAACTTGACGCTCGGGACGCAGTATCGAGATTCGTGTCTTTGCCGGCTGTGAGAGGGCTGAGTTCTTGGGTGGTGTTCCTGTGCGCTTTTGTAGTATTTTCGCTCGCTGCGTGCCTACAGCTGTATGTAGGGGCTAACTTCGAGCGTGGCACCTGGTGGGCTTTCGTCTTCTTTACATCTGTGTTCATACTGCCGGTTCCCGTCATGAATCAAAACCGGACGATGGGGCTGGGTTTCCTGCTGTTGAACATTGCCGGTTCATCAGCGCTATGGCTCTCCAAGGGCAGTTTTCTTCATATGGTATTGCCTGTCATCGTATTCTATCAGCACAAGCTCGCTTCGGCGTCGAAATCAATTCTGATCTTGGTGCTCGGCGCCATCTTGCTGACTCCATATGCTGTGGAGCGCTACGGGTCTCAGGATGCCGATTTGACCGCAACCGGCTGGAGCTTGGACGCCATGCGAAGTATGGAAACCCCTTCCTGGAACGATACGCTCATGACTATGTTGCACAGGGAGTACGCTTTTGAGAGCTTTGCAATAGTTTTTCAACGCCGCATCGAGGGAGAACCGCTACACTGGGGAGCGAAAACCCTTGAAGATCTGAGTTATATGATTCCAACACTACTGTGGCCTGAAAAACCGCGCCATCAAGCCGATTTTCCATCGGAGTATTTGCAGGGTGACTGGCGTCAGGACTGGGGTGGCGGATGGAGCCCACATTTCTTTTCACGGCCTTTTCTTGACTTCGGTATTCCAGGCTGCTGTGCAGCGATCTTCATGGTCGGGCTTTTGTACGGTTACGCCTATCGCCGCGCCAGGGACGGCGCAATAAATCGGGGAGTTACATGGCCTTTGCTTCTTTACTTGCCGTTGGTTATCAACGCTCACCCCCTTATGTCGGCAGGCCCAGCTTTTCCAGCAACTGTGGTAATCGGCCAACTCTGTGGTCTTGGATTACTTCTAAGCTTGTGCCACCGATTCAAGCCGTCTGACGATCGACTCTATGTTGGCCCCCATGAAGAGGTGTACTCGGAACATTGCT
>JBKQRG010000270.1:0-4157 GCA_052144015.1 Desulfomonilaceae bacterium | reverse complement strand
TCGAACTCTTGCTGCCTCCCCGGCAGAGCCGGGGGATCTCCCAACGGATTAGTTCGGTTTCGAGGATGAGTTCTCGTCCGGGCTCTTTGTTCTCCACGTTTCTTACCAGACAATCCACAACCATTTGCCCGAGTCTCAGGCGGGGAATATTCACACTAGTGAGGGACGGGCACCGCGACCATCATTGTAGTGCTGAACTTTAGTTCAGCATGTGCCGACCTAAAGGTCGGCGCTACATCCGCACATGCCGACCCTTCGCGGAGTTTACCCTGAGTGAAGCGAATGGGCTCAGAGCTTGCCCTAAACGAAGTGAAGGGGCAGGCTCCAAAGGTTGGGGCCACTTCGACACGCCAAACATGCGGGAAGTGGAGCGAATAGAGTTTCCTTCAATCAGCGCCGATACGATTTGAGCTTGTTTTTCGCGGGTCAATCTCTTCATGGCATCCCTCACTTTCAAATACATCATACGTGAGCGCTCACGTACTTGTTAAGAACTCAATTTGGCTTGTTTTCATACATATACGTGACCGCTTACGTATGGTACGAAAGCGCTGATGTATAATCTGGGGTATGGTAAAGAAGAAGAAAAACCCTTATGCTGTAGCTCTGGGGCGTCGTGGCGGAAAGAAGGGTGGTCCCGCGAGGGCCGCAGCCATGACACCCGCAGAGCGCAGCGAGAGCGCAAGAAAAGCGGTCTTGGCCCGCTGGGCTAAGGCTAAAGCTGAGAAGGTGTCGTAAGGCGAGGTTCGCCCGCACGATTCTTGGACGGGATCACGGGGCAGTTGGCCTTATTTGGCATGGCAGGAGAGTTATGCCATGTCTCAAATAATAAGTCAACTGCCTAATAGTGATTGCGCATCATCTGAAGTTTAAAAGGATTACCTGATGATACAATCCCTGGAAGTTTCCAATTTCAAAGGATTCAAGAGTCTCAAACTCAGAAATCTGTCCAGAGTTAACATCTTAGTGGGCGATAATGGAAGCGGGAAAACTGCTCTGCTAGAGTCACTATTTATGACCGGTGGACTTGGGCCGGAGATTTATCTACGTACCAGGGCTTGGCGTGGCCAAGGAGAATTACTTCAAGTGAATCTAGACCGCGATTCGTATGAGGCTCTTTGGAAAGAACTCTTTCGGGACCTCGAACAAGATCGCCCAGTCCTCATTAAGTTTGCAGATTCGGAAGCTGGCGAACGGTCTTTGAGAATCTATTATGAGCCTGAGGAAACAAATCTCCTACCAATGAACATGCGCTCCCAAACCAATTATGAAAGTTGGGACGTTCATCCAATCACCTTTGAATGGACCGCAAAGGGTAAGGTACATAAGCTAACTTGTGGCTTCAATCAGCAAGGCATCATGCAAATTCCGACATTTAGCGACTTTTATCCCATGGTATTTCTGTCGTCGAGTACCTTTTTTCTTCCAGGAGATAACGTCAGGCGCTTTTCGGCCTTAAGTAGAAAAAAGCAACAGGGTCGTGCGTTGGAGATAATAAAAAAAATTTACCCTGTCGTCGATGACATTTCCGTCGAAATCGTTGCTGGAATGTATGGACTTTACTCATCGGCTGAAAATTTACCAGAGAAAATTTCAGTTGGATCATTGTCTTCGGGTCTCAGCAAATATATGGCAATCATGTTCGCTATCGCTTCACTACCAAGCGGTGTGGTCATCGTGGACGAAATTGAAAATGGATTTTTCTATAGCAGGTACGGGCAGATTTGGGCTGGGATTACCGAACTAGCTGAGGAGACCAAGGCACAATTATTTATATCGACTCACAGTATCGAATGCTTACAAGCAGCTTTCCCAGAGGTTTCCAAGAACCCATCATTGTTTTCCCTGCTTAGGACAGAACGTAAAAACAATATCTGCGTCGTCAAGCAGTTTAGCGGCAAGGATTTCCAAGCGGCGATTGAACAAAAAACTGAGTTTAGGTAAACGGATACGTGCCAATTTCCACCGACCGATTTTCCATAGAGGGTGAGCCAATAGCATCCATACGCGTAATTCTGTGCGAAGGTAGCGGAGACAAATCATTATTTGAGGAACTAATCGCCGTTAGGAAATTGCCAGATTTTTACGTGACTCACCCAGTACAAGAAATTCATCCTGGCGGTCGTGAGGGATTTGAAAAGCGCCTTCGGAGTCTTAAGTTGCAGCCCGGTTTCGATGCAGTAACGGGAATTATTGTGGTATCGGACAATAATTCCAACCCGAGCGCTTCCTTCGACGCTGTACGAAAGCACATTCATGACGCTGAATGCGACTCGCCGAACCATCCATACGTTGTTAAGGCCGGGACACCAGCGGTCGCGGTGGTCATGCTGCCAAACGACGGTGTGAAAGGTCAACTGGAGACCCTTTGCCTAGAAGCAGTAAAAACTGCTTGGCCGCACGAGTTTCAATGCGCGGAGAAATTTGGAGAGTGCATGGGTATTGCCCCATGGTCACAAAGCAAACAAGAAAAGGCAAGATTGCGAGCATTGATCTCGCACATTTGCAAAAAGGACCCGAACAGTAGCTTAACGCATCTGTGGGGTGAAAATCGCGAACTTGTCGTTCCCGTCGATCATAAATGTTTCAATCACCTTGCAGATTTCCTAAGTAGATTTGACCGCTTGGTTGCAGAGGCACAGTAGAAATTCATTATTAACGAGCCTCGCTTCTCCTAATCACTTCCTGCATGACCCTGTAGGCCGTCTGGTTCGTGTCTTCCCGTGGCTTCCGCTTGGCGGGGGCCTTTTTCGGTTTACGGGCTTTCTTGCTGGGCATGTTATAGCCCTCCCGCATAAGGCAGCAGCACCGGCTGTAATAGTCTCTGGCACGCTATGTCTTTGAGACCCTCCCCTTCGTCATCAGGGATAGGCTTTTCCATATCAGACAGAACAACGCGGCCATCAGAGACGCCTAGCCGTACCTCACTTAATGTGCTTCCATTGCTATCGATCACCTCAAATTTGTATTTTCCCGGGACGAAGTTGAGGTAAACAACTTGGGTTGGAGTAATTGTCGGAACATGGAAGATCGATACCATTATCGAATTTTCACTTACAGGCTTTCCCACCAAATTCAGCCCACGTAATTCATTGGATTCAATAATCTCACGGACACCCAGCTTGATTTTTTCCCACAGCTTAGGCGCTGCGCTGGAAAGGATTTTCTGATGACTTGCGGCTATTTCTTTTTCCCGATCTGCCGCAATTAACCTCGCGGACTGCTTCTCTTCCATCGTTCTCGACCAGTCGGGTTTACCAGCCATAATCTCACCCCCAAAAGCGAAGGATAGCCCTACAAAAAACCGAGCCCCTGTCTTGTTCCCCATCATTTGACTTACCCGGCCTCTTCTTCGTCATGGCCTCAGTGTGGCACTGACCCACCATAGCCACAAGCCCCAAAAAGCCCGAAAAAATTCATACTAGGACACTACCGAATGGTCATTGAGGTTAACGGGTGGGTCGCGCTATAGTTTTGTTGGAAACCTTAGCGAGGAAGAAACTTGAGAGAACAGACCTATAAGCGGGATTCGATAATCCCTGCGTTGGCGACGGTGGGCCTCCTGGCCGCTACCGTCGTGATGGGAGGTGTGATCGTGCGGAGTACTCTGCACGCACAGCCTCCCCAGCCCCCTGAGACCGCTATTCCCGTGCACGTCACCGATGTGCGCCAAGCCGCCGGTATCACCTTTCAGCACGACGCCACAATGAGCGAGGAAAAGGAATACATCGAAACGATGGGTAGCGGCGTAGGCTGGATCGATTACGACCAGGATGGGCTGATGGACCTCTACTTCGTCCAGTCGGCCGGCACGGAATGGTACAAGCCCTCCCGCCCGCTGCGCTCGGCCCTTTATCACAACAACGGCGATGGGACGTTCACGGACGTCACGGAAAAGGCCGGCGTCGGCGCGGAGGGGTTTTACGCTCAGGGTGTAGCGGTGGGTGATTATGACAACGATGGTTACCCCGACATGCTGGTGACCGGCTATGGCCACACGATCCTCTACCACAATAACGGCGACGGAACGTTCACGGATGTCACGGCCAAGGCCGGAGTGGCGGACGAAGGGAACTGGTCCACCAGCGCGGGATGGTTCGACTACGACAAGGATGGGTATCTCGACCTGCTCATCTGCAACTACATCCAATGGTCAC
>JBKQRG010000269.1:0-3346 GCA_052144015.1 Desulfomonilaceae bacterium | reverse complement strand
TTAAGCATGCCAGAGAGTCTCGTGCGGATGTCCTTTCTCAGAGGTTTCGCGGTCTGACCAATGTCTGCGTCGGGCTTGCGTTCGGATTAGATCCGATTTCATGTTAGATCCATTTTTACTTGCTTTCGCTCTTCCTTATCAATTTCGTCTATAAGGTTCAGAAGATCGGTAAGTATCGTCCAGAGTCTTTCATCCCTGACACCGACTACCTGTCTTCTTAATCTTTCTTCGGTCCTTGGTTCATCTTTAAGAAGCTTTGTCCAAGCCTCATCTGCAGCCAATATCCTCCAGTGGCATCTTACTGCACAGGCTGATTCTATCCACTGACAATACCAATCGCGAACACGATTTATAGAATTCAGACGCCAACCGTCTGTTCCAGAAAACGCTTTTGGAATGACTATTTCGCTCATAATCCCTCCTTATTGGAGCATTCTAATCCCTCCGATTGCACTTGGATTGAGTTTGTTCGATTACAGTTGCAATCAATT
The DNA here is from genome assembly GCA_052144015.1 of Desulfomonilaceae bacterium. Lineage (GTDB taxonomy): Bacteria > Desulfobacterota > Desulfomonilia > Desulfomonilales > Desulfomonilaceae > DATJPW01. The sequence goes on along the minus strand of JBKQRG010000269.1, from coordinate 2,855 downwards.
TGATCAGTTATCGTCTGAGTTCCTCTCTATTCTTCGTTAGAGGACCCCTAAAATCTCTCAAATGGCCAAGCGAGCAAATCAGGCCCTAAGAGAAAAACATGACTCTCTTACTCCGCCGCGTCCAATTCGATGGTTCCCACCCTGACCCTACCGTTTCTATCTTAAGACTCGGTATGGAACCGAAAGCTGTAGTTCTCCATAGATATGACTGCTTGTTAGAGACTCGGGCTTCGGTGGTTCCCATGCTCCCGCAACGAAAGTTTTCCTAAACGGGCCTCACGCGGCTTGCGGCCGCGTGAGACTCGCTCAGTGTTTTTCTTTTGGGCCCACAAAAACTCAGAAAACGATCACCACTGAACGCCGCCCCTTCTTGGGATGTGCAAGGCAGTCCGATGTAGGACCGATCCGCAACCGGAGACCGCACACAGCCATTTATCTTCGTTTCAGGGTGATCATCTAAAGGAGGTAAACAATGGCGCAGATGAGTTTTGAAGAAAACATGAATTCGAGGAAGGTTCGCCAGCCGCTTGATTACGCGACAAGCGTACACAATAGCTGCGGATCTGAGGGTACCCGTGTAACTATCGACAGAATTAAAAAGATGGAAAAAATCCTGGCTCTCGTCGACAGCCCTTACAAAGGTGAAGCCTTAGCCGCCGCCAGGATGGTCCTGAGGTTAATACATGCATGGGGAATAGATCTGAAGAGCTTACAATTTTCCTCTGGAGATCTGGTCGACAATCTATTGAAGATGGTCGCGCAATCGCGCTCTGAACATTTCTTTGCGCCACATACCGTTCCAAAAAACCAGGAACACAATTGCCCTGATGCAGAAACCTGCCGGCGTACCATCCCAACATTCGTCAAAGCTCATTTACGCCGACGGCGCGGCGGTCCGCCGTTTCCGGTCAAGCCTCATAGGAGACGGCGACGGGGCAGATCGTTATCATCTACGCGCGGCGGTTGGGTACGGCGCGAAAGTCCCGGGCAATTTGTCCACTAACGTATCTCGCCGGCACAAAAGGAGTCGATACCCTAAAACACAGGTTCCAGAGAATGTGTCACGCGTTTTAACGCGGTTCTTTAGAAGGTAGTTGTTCGAAATTGCCAAGGCAAACGGGTTTTCCTCCCGTTAGTCCACGCGCATTGCGGCGACTTTGTCTGTCCGTCAGCCGCGTGGTCCTCAAACCAAAATTTATCGTCCTAGGGTCGAAAAAAAACTCTCCAAATTCAGTCCACTGAACGCCAGGCCTTAAATCTTTCCATATTTCAATCTTTGAATCGTTTTTCTCTTAAAGCCTAAAAGGAGGAGCCCCCTATGAAACAAATTATTCGGGAACAACACGTTTGGAAAGTTTTCGTCGGCTTCTTGGTTGAAGAAGGTCTCGGCAAGCAACTCAAAGATGCAGCATGGAGACGACGAACAACTCTTTCCGAACTTCTCCGTGAATACTGTCGCGCCGGTTTGAGAGGTGAAACAAACGCTAAGAATCTCCGACGCGGGCGCAAGGAAAACCGCGAATTATTCGATTCGCATGAAAATCAAGCACCTGTACAGGAGGATTAAGTTATGGAAAATGAATTGGAACAAAAGGAAATAGTGACCGATGAGCCTCAGGACGAAACCCGTACGCAACCATCGGAGGGAAGTACAACTCCGTCAGGCGGGAATACAACTTCGTCAACCGACAATTTCGACCTTGAAGCCTACAGGATGACTCAAGATTATGAAAGCCTGATTAATGTCAAGCGGATCATTACGACGGTTCCTGTAAAAAAGCCCGAGCGGCAGTGGTTTGTCCGAGTCCACCCTGAATGGAAACTCGAAACCGCTGTTCTGGAGGATAAAGATGATCGTACCACCTATTTGATCGTGCCGTCCCTTTGGGCGGATTTGGACCAAGAGATAACTCGTAAAGTCCTTTTCCCTGCTATCACCACGCACCGAGTTATCTTTTTGTGGCCTATAAAACTTCCGGGGGAGGACGGGAGAGCCGACCATTGGAATGAAAGTTCTCTGGAAGCCGCTCAGTTGGCCAAGAGAAACTGGATCAGGGTTCGCGCCAACATGCAATTGGGGGCCTACGAGGTTTTAACAGCAGGAGGAACGCTTCCCGAGCCAGAATGGCCCCAAGACACAAATTTTAATGAGTTGGTAAAAGTCGCCTTCAAAGGACGGATCATTACGGAATGGGAACATCCAGTCTTGAAACGTCTTCGAGGTGAATAGAGATGAACATCGCTCATTTTTGCTCTACCGAGGTGTTTCAACACTCGGATCCTTCCACCCCACCATTTAAGGAGATCTGGTCTGTAGATTTTGAGTTCAGTCAGAAGGAAGGGGAGCATCCTCGTCCGATCTGTTTGGTCGCCCACGAGTTGAAATCGGCAACAACGCTAAGGATTTGGGAGCCTGAACTTCTCAGACTCCCTCGCCCTCCCTTTGATGTCGGGGAAGAGAATCTCTTTGTTGCATATTTTGCGACAGCTGAACTTACTTGTTACCTGGCCCTTGGCTGGCCTTTACCCGCGAACATCCTCGATCTGTATGTCGAATTCCGATGCTGTTCAAACGGGCTGACCACTCCCCAAGGGCGTGGCCTTCTCGGCGCTTTGTGCTGGTTCGGTTTGGACCACATTGACACTACAGAGAAGGACAGCATGAGAAGTTTGGCTCTTCGAGGAGGCCCGTGGTCGGAAGAAGAAAAGCAGAATCTGTTAGATTATTGTCAAAGCGATGTAATCGCTCTCGTAAAGCTAATCAAGAGAATGGCCCCCCTAATCGACTGGCCCAGGGCGCTGTTACGAGGTCGTTACGTAGCAGCCGCTGCCGCTATGGAACACGCTGGCATTCC
>JBKQRG010000268.1:0-4564 GCA_052144015.1 Desulfomonilaceae bacterium | reverse complement strand
GATTATACTATGACGGTAGGTGTATAACTTAGTAAGACTATTAACAATATTTCAATCAATGATGAAAGGCAGGCGCAGACCAGGAGCTAGCTTGCATTTTATAAATTCGCGTACGTATCGGTAGAGCGAAAGTCAAGGGCCTTTTGGTATCGTGGTCCCAGGAACACATCCATGGCGCAGAGCAGGATGATTACGGTGGAAAACAAATAGGCTATGAGGCGCGAGGGAGGCGCAGACCGGGAGCTACATCTTGTATTTTTATGAATCGGCAGAAGTAATAAAATCGCGTATGTTTCGGTAGGGCAAAAGTCAAGGGTATCGGTGGTCCCTGTAGCACCGCTCGTCCATGGCGTAGAGCAGGTTGATTACGGTGGAACAGAAACAGATTATCGGGCGTGCGGCGGGTGGGACACTGGGTCAAAAGTATAAAGTTTCATTACACGCGCTTGTGCTAAAGCGCGTTCGACCGCGGCGCAAAGATAGCAAAAGTTTCGCAATACATATTTCTGTCGGGACCAGTCCACCTGGAATGTTGTCAGGAACTATCGAAAAATCCATCTGGAACTCCGCTCTTATATTCTGCGCTTTGTTGACTATTTCGGATTGTCCGCCCAACTGCTTATCTACATCACAAGATCTGGCCAGCTGACCATATTTGGGTCACAATACATAACCCTTTGATGATAGGGATGTTCGAGAGTGTTCATGTATCTTCCTATGAGACCGGACATCTTAATAATCTGTTGTGACGCGGTAGACAGGTGAAATTTTCAATTTCTCATTTACCTCCATGGAGATCCCATGAATAAAGACGGTCGGTATCTGACCAGTGAGTCAAGTGCTTCATCACTGGATTTCGATGGGTCACAACGCAATTACGCGGAAATTCAGCCCAATTTTGGTCTATTTTATGGTTCTCTGTCACTACCGAATAAGTATGGTATCATTGTTTCAAACACGACCGGGGCAGAAAACGAAAAGGAAAAAAAGGAGGGGTTGAGATTATGTTTCAGAAAGGATTGGCAGGCATGTGTGAGGTAATCTTGGGGCTGTGTCTAGTCATTCTTGTGTCAGGAACGTCCTTTGCCTCGGATATCAATAAAAATGAGGCCCTAAGAGAAGCCTGTGAAAAAGGCAATTTGGAAGATGTCAAGCGCCTGTTGAGTCAAGGAGCGGACGCCAATGCTGGGACAACTGGTTTGACAGCACTGATGCTTGCTTCAGGTGAGGGTCACTCTGAGATTGTGAAACTGCTTCTTGAAAAAGGAGTGGATATCAATGCAAAGACCAGTGATGGCGAGACAGCACTGATCCAAGCTTGTAAGTGGGGTCAGGCTGGGGTCGTGAAACTGCTTCTTGATAGTGGAGCGGATGTTAAGGTCAAGATGCATAATGGCTGGGCAGCATTGATGTGGCCTTCTTTGGACGGACGGACCGAAATTGTAAAAAGCCTGCTTGATAAAGGAGCCGATATTAATGGAAAAACCAATGAAGGCTGGACACCACTGATGCAGGCTTCAAGGCAGGGTCACGCCGAAGTGGTGAAACTGCTTCTGGATAGAGGAGCGGATATTAATGCAAAGTTCGATTCTAGCAGGACAGCACTGATGTTAGCGTCCGAAAGAGGTCATGCTGATGTGGTGAAACTTCTCAAAGACCACGGGGCAAAGGAGTGAATGCGAACAAAAAACAGGCCATAACCAAATAACCGTTGGGACTCGGAGAAAGAAATAAGGGAAGATTCGGGAAGCCCACAACTCCAACGATTGGAATCCTTGGTTGCAGGCCCTCAGGAAGAGACTGTAGTCTTATTCAGAGCTTTGAGGATCTTCTTGGGAATCCCCGATTCGCACGGCACGCCCGTCTGGCAAAGCCCGCATCCGTAACCATCGGAACCGTAATTGTCTTTCACAAATTCTCCGCAAGTCACTTCTACATGGTTCCGACATTTCTTCTTGTCGTGTCCAAACTCCGTGATAGCCTCAACCGGGCAGCGCTTCCGGCAACCGGTGCATGAGCCATCGTAGAAAAAGAGGCAGTAGGCATGGTGGTCGTCATATGGCCTTGCCGTCGCTGGCATTGACAGATTCGTAACAACGGAACCAGCCCTATGGGCCTTTCCCTTCGGGGTAATCAAACCATCGCAGAGACCGAACGTTCCAAGGCCCGCAGCATACGCAGCATGGCGCTCTGACCATTTCGAAGAGAAAACGTATTTTGTCGACTTCACCCAACTCCACTCAGGAAGCAAAAGTGGCGCAACAGACCTTATGCCCTTGCCGCTGAGTTCGTGGACAACATGCCTTCTAAGACTGTTATTGAATTCCTCGCCTGGAAAACGGGCCTGAACCCATCGTCGAGACGGGTAAAACGTTTCTTTACGATTGTCTGCTTTTGTGACCTCTCGTTGCGGAAGAATCCAGGTGATAACAGTAAGATTGTCCGGTCTGACAACGGCATCAGGAAACTGCATTGAAAAAGCTTCGAGCGGTGTCCAGTGTGACTCACCGACTAAATCCTTGTACGCCATGTACAGGGGATCAGCTCCCGACGAAAAACCCACGAGCACCTCGTCCCACGCCTTTTCGTCAGGTTTCATCTTGAGAGAGTTTTCCGGCGAGTTTTCTACATACTCCCCAATTGTCTCGCTTACCCAGCTTCGCATTTCTTCACTCATGGTAATCACCTGAAAGGTTAAGCCGATCTCGATTAAGCCTTGCGTTCGCCATCCCTATCGGCTGCTCGTGCATGGTGAACCTGTAAAAGGTGCCGCCACTGAAGACCTACCAACATTCGTCCAATGAGATCGCAATTTGCAGATGCTACTTTATTTCCTTCATCAATTCAGCTAAGCGACGCTCGCCTTCCCTGTCTTGTTCAAAACCGACGGCACCCACGAGACAGGGTCCCTTCTGCGCTACGACAATCTTGCCTTGGTATGGATCTACACCAACCAAAGCGTCGGGTCCAAATTGCGTGGGGATTCCTTCTGCTATTTTCCCCTTCTTGGACAGATACTCTCTGAAAAGTCTCATGGCATTCATGGCTTCCTGAGGATTTTCAAAAATGGACAAAAAGAGATGAGAGTTTCGGTCCTCCGCCGTGGTCTTTGCATCCGCCGTTGTCTTATCATTCTCCTCATAGGATGCTTTGAAGCCTCTCTTCAAGAATTGATGACCGAGAAGCCCGTCGGGAAAGTATTCTATAGAGCCGGGTTTTAGTCCGGTGTTTGGGAAATAGGCGATCTCTTTCGGCGGAAGAGATTTGTCCAAAATTCGAGATTCAATCTCTTTTGCCAATTCTTTCAACGTCGAAGGATTTGCATCCGTTGCTTGGAGCACCACAAAATACTTGCCCTTGTAGAAAATGGCATAGTTATCCGCCAAATAGGAATCCAGCCCGATTTCCGCCGGACTTTCGTCTTGCCTGAATCTGGAGAAGACCCCAAAAGCTTGGAGTGAATTTCCCATGTCATAAATGTCCACGTCTATTTTGTCCTCAGAGGAATTCTCCTTACGATAAATTGCCAAGACTGACCTTTCAAATCCGTATTGGAGAAAAAGATCCGCTTGACCATCAATATGCTCAAACAAGGTCTCTCTCGTGAACGTTTCAGGGGCATCACTCAGAGCCCATCCGTCTGGAGCAGGTTTCGGCACGAGCGATTCTATCGGCGTAGCTTTAGAGAAGACATCCTGATAAGCGAGCAAGACCGCAAGGGAAAAAAGAATAACCAGACCCATATGCCTAGTCATCTGACCGTTCCTCCGCTGACTTTCAATTTTCAAACGAACATTTTACCCACAGCTTTTATCTGCGACTGAATATTGATTCCCCTTCTACAAGTGACCGCACAAGATGAACACTCGGAGCATTGCTTGATCTTCTGCAAAGCATCACCCGTATGAACTACTTCTTTGGCAAGCCTGTCGTCTTTATACCCGTCGTGGTACATGATCGCTCTCAGGATATCACCATGAGCCACGCCATGAGGGCATTCTCCTATGCAGCCACCACACATCGTGCATATCCTTCCTTGAAGGTGCGTCTGATATTGCCTCAGCGTATCGAAATCCTTCTTGGACAAGGCTGTTCCCATAACAGCCGCACAGTCCTCGATCTGTTCGATCGTGGTGACTCCTGGAACAGCTGCGGAAACGTGTTGATCCATTAGTACGTATTTGAGTGCAGCCTGATGAGGGCTGAGTCCACCCATGTCCTTTCTCTTATAACCTCCTGCCTGGGTCTTCATCGCCACGATCCCTATCCCTGATCTTGATGCTAATGCAACCGCTTCCTTTAAATCGTCTGAATGGGTAAAATTGTAGGAAACAAGAGCTACATCGTGGACATTCGCTTTTGCTGCTTCCCGTAGGAGGGCAGCCATATGGGAGTGTGAAGAAAAGCCGGTAAAACGAGCCTTACCCTCTTTCTTCATCGCCTGGAGGAACTCAGTAACCATAGGATTGGAAACTTCATCAGGTTTCGTGAGCGAGTGAGCCAACAGCACATCCACATGGTCGGTTTGGAGTCTCCGAAGACTTGTCTCAACAGACTGCCTGTT
>JBKQRG010000267.1:0-25053 GCA_052144015.1 Desulfomonilaceae bacterium | reverse complement strand
GGACTCCTGACAATAGCCCGACACCCACCAAAAGCCTTGTCAAATATAAATATATTAATAAGTTGTCGTTTTAATGCGTGCATGAATGAGCGCTACCTTGTACATGGTGTCAGGTATCTGCAGGCATTGTCGTCAGTCTAATACCTTGTAATGCTGGAAAAACTCAAACAATGACAAGCGTGACGGGAAGACCGGGTAGTCAGCCAATCCCTTTCCTTGAGAATGGGAACCGACCCGATAAGAGCCGGTCCCCCTAACATGGATCAGATTACCTGGTAGTTCTGCGCTACCTTTTCCAGCTCAGGTCGCTCGATACGGTATACGGTGGTTTTGCGGTCAGCGGACCGTCGATCTTCCGATACTACCTTCAATTTCCTGATCAATTGTCCCATCCGTGATTTGGTGATTTGCCGCCCCAAGTCCAAACCGTTGGTCCGGAGAAAGTTTATGAATCCCTCGTGAATAGTGTCGCCGCGGTACCAGCCGTCCTCGACTACCATCTCCAGCAAGTACCGGAGAAGCACGTTTTCTTCTGCGGTGTCATTGTGCAGGAGCATTTTCTGGCGGTAGGACGTATTCGCATAATCAATGAGGCTCGTCACGATCTTCTCGTTTTGGGTTGCCATTCCAATGGTGAGAATGGGCTTGAACAGATTGAATTCACGGTCTCCGAACTGAACTCCACCAGGCCGGTCGAGCGATGCGTAAATGTTGTCGATAGCTTCGCCGTAGGTCATCGCGACCAAGAATAGATCATCACGAAGAGCCTGAAACATCGGGCTTTCGATCTGCACTTCTCTCTCTTTTATGGCATCGTCCTGGGATCGGTGCATATAGATCTGTACCGCGCGGGAGGCTAACGTGTCATCGAGCCCCTCAATAGAAGCGAAAGCCTTGGGGCAATAATTGTGGAGCTGGCGAACTCGGTATTTGTCACCCTCTTTTTCTGTCCGGCTTACATAACTTCCCTTTTGAAACCCTCCGTTCAAGATCAAGCGCTTATCCGTAAATTCTCTTTGATGAAGGTATTCTGTCTCGTCCATCAGGACGGTGCAGCGCCACGAGTCTACAGCACGGAAGAGCGCCGCGGCTGTCATAGACGCCGACGCGACCGCGTTGAAGCACAAACAAGCCAGCAAGCTCATGGTCTTTGATTTACCCACGTTCTTGGTTCCGGTAAAATGGATGTATGGGTAATAGTTGAAGATCGGGAAGAAGTACGTGCCGATAGTCCATGTAGTAAGGTAATCGTGCGTGCGCTCGTCTTCAAAATCAAGGAATTCAATGAGGACGCTACGGATTCTCCTGTAGGCAACTGAGAGATCCCCGGTTACCTTGCCCTCCAAAAAGCCTGCAATATTCTTGGGAGAGTATCTCGGACGAACTGGGATCACATCGGTCTCGGTATAATAACTACGTTTGTGCAGTTCTTCCGGTTCAATGGAAAACATTTCCCGCTCCGATGTGACCATGTATGGAATCCACACAGCCTTCCCGTTTTCGCCGTTCGGAATCATTTGAGGAACCATCATCAAGGTCTTGCCGTTGACGAACTCCAAAGCAGGATGGATGTTCACGTGCACCGAGAGGTCTATGAGTGAGGGCAAGTCGTGATTCTTATCTGCCAGTGAAGCGATGTGTTTTTGCACGATCGTTTTTGGAAAACCCAATTTGACGATGCGGTCTATGGTAGCCACCTGATGCAACGGTTTCAGATTCTTGCACCTGCGGAATACCGTCTCCAGCGCCACAATCTTCCGCTCGGCATCCCATGACGGATCAACCCGATTGATCTCCCAGTGCACCGGCGACACGGCATTAGATAGCCGATCTTTGAACACTTCCGGTCCGTGGTTGATTATGAACTCGTTGGGGTCCTGATCGCCGATATTCACAATTTTCACTTCAAGACCATGGTCTTCCAATACGTACGCATCCTTCATGGTTGCTTTAGTACCAGCCTCGTCGCCGTCGTAGCACAGAAATACACGCTTCACTGGAGAATCATTTAGCAGCTCCGAATTCTGGCTAGAGCAGAGACCTTGCGTACCATACGTAGCAATTGCGTTGGTGAAGCCCTGGTCAATGAGGGAGAGTGCGTCGAAGATCCCCTCAGTCACGATTATTTCGGCGCGGTTTGGATTCCAATTAAAAGGGGCACTGCCAATGATGACTCTCTCATTGCTCATTCGGAGGTGTTTGACCGCAGCATTCTCGTCAAAGGCCCTTCCATAAAGAGCTACTATCTGTCCCGCTACGCGAATGGGTACAATGATTCTATCGCGGAAAAAGTCTTGGCCGTCCTTATTAAGGAGTCCTGCCTGTTTAATCACATAATCGGGAAATTCATTACCAATAAGAAAATCTTTCAGCCCGGTCTCACCGCGGGTTGCGCCTATTAAGAATCGCTCTGCCGTGGTTCGGCTGGTGCCGCGGATGTCCAGAAACGGCATTGCAGACTCAAGATTACGAGTATAGAATTGACCGGCAGCTCGCAAACAATCTCGTACCTTACCGGGAGCGAAAAGCTCTTCAGGGTGCCCAGCCATGAATCCACCGAGATCGGCGATTTTGCAGACAATGGTAAGGGCTCGGGTAAAATCCACTTCTTCTTTCATCTGCACAAGATCGATTGCGTTGCCATGAAACCGGCAATCCGGCCGGGTGCAATAAAAGGCCTGATTCTCAGGGTCGAATTGTAGTGTTTTTTCGTCATTATCATGTCCAGCAAAACATTTAGTCTTCAAGCTATTATCCAAATCCACTCCATAATATTTTGCAAAATCAAGAAGGTTTGCCATTTGGATGACGTTCGTCACCTGTTCCGCTACTTGCATACCTGCTTACTCCTTGAACTTGTTGGAAAAAGAGTTGAGATTGCGGTAGCCGCCCCGCGGTTCGCCACAAATGCCGCGCAGCCGCCACCGCCAATAGAGACAATCGGACAAAAGCCCGAAGCGGGACCTCCTTTCATGGATTTGCTGTGGCTATATATAAAAACTCTTGAGTGAGAGATTTCTTGCAGGAAAAAAGAAAAGAGCGGGCGAACCCGCTCTCATCCGGTATCATCATGTTACATCTTAATTAATCTTAGAAAAGGTTTTCCTTCACAGGAACACAGTCACGGGGCAGGAGCATCAACAGATCCTCCCTCGCTCTGTTTAGTTCCTGGCCAACTGCGGAAGTTACAAGGCCGATTTCCTTCGCAATTGCCTTGTGGGCCATTCCCCACAGTCTCCCCCGAAGGACCTTCTTTCTCTTTTCGGACAAGCAATTGATGGCCCTTTGGGTTATTTCAAGCGACTCTTTGAATTGCACTATACGTTCAGGACTCCACAGTTCCGATGGCCAACACTCCTCTAACAAGAAAATGGGAGGGCGGCTTTTCTCGTCTTCGAGGTCCTCCACGCGGAGCAATTCGCGAGCCTTCTCTTGCTCCTTGAAGAAGTCAACTGCCCAGTTATAGACCATTCTGAAAACATAGCCGCTGACCCCCTCGTCCATAAACCTACTCAGATTCTCCGGGCGAACATGCCTCTCAAAGAACTTGGCCGCAATGTCATGGGCAATCTCTCCGGCAGTCTGGCCGGGGTGATTGATCTTTCGCAGCCTCACGAATTTTTTTGCGAGATTCAGGACGATCTCATAGAGATCCGCCCACGCGCTCTCATCGCCCGAGAGTATACTTTTTATCTCGGGCACTCCTTGTCCGTGATCTTGAGGATGCACGGCAATCTCTCCTTTCCTACGAAAAGGAGGATTACCGACAAGCAATCTATGAGATCAGGACATAATCATTTAACAAATTAAGTATCTTGTAACAGAAAAACCTCTTGAATAAGTTAGTTGTCGGTCGACCACAATCGGGTCTTCCTCGGGTTATTTGATTTGACGCTGTCCGAAGCAGCCGCCCGGGTTGCCAATTCACTCCTTTCTTCCAGTTTCAAGACCGAGGTGGTTGTCCATCTGGTCCTATAAAATAAAAACGTAGGTTGGGACCCTTTTCTTGCACGAAAGTTCCAAATTTATCCAAAGAAGTTGAAACTCTTTGATTCAATTGGTTTGTTTTGTCAAAGCAGCTTTTACAGGATGTGGTTTGACCAGCGCATTCCTCCCATGACAGGCGCCTTTTCTCTTGTCACGAGGGTGTCTACTAATATAATTTGTCTTATCAGTAGGTTGGCTCTTTGACAAGGCTGACAACCGAATGCGCTCATTACACGATCAGTTTCCCGGGAACTCTTCCGCTGCTTTCTCAAAAGCAGCTCTTAACCGAAACCCTTCATCGATGAGCCGCTTAACTCGCTTGAGCAGCTCCATCTCTTCCTCCGAGTAGACCCGTACCCAGGTTTCTCCAAACGATATGCGCCCCGGAGCTATGAAGCCCAGGGACTCCCACCGACGCAGACTGGAAGGATGAATGCCAGTCTCTCTTGAAACCTCATTTATTCCGTTCAAAATCATGTCTTTCTTTCTCCTAATAGAGTTGTTGTTTGTGTGAGCAAGATGTTGCTCTCCTAACCAATCAACCAGGGAGGTTAAAGGGGGATCGGAAAAAGTGGCTGATTCCACACAGTCTTTGGCAAGAGTAGTGTTTGAGAAGGCAGTAGAATATCTCGCAAAGGCGAGGACTGCATTCATGATCTTGAAAATCCATCCCATCCTTGGCCACGCTGATTGAGAGAGCTGGCGTTTTAACTCTAGCTTAGATGGATAATCTGCTTTGCTGCGTAGTGATTAGGACGTTGGCTCTCAGGTCCGATGCCGAATCCGAATGTCCACCTATATACTCCGGTGCTGGAGCAACCTTTAAAGGAAGTAGGTTTGTATTGCGCTGGCCTCAACCTTGGCCGGACAGGTCCGGGCCTGTGTTCGGGTAAGGCACAACCGACAACTTTGCCCTTGACGGGGAGCCTTGTCGTGAGCTACAGTCCACAATGGGTTGACAGCTTCTTTCATCAACATAATGACGGTCTTGTGTCTATCAGATCATGGAGGGGACCACAAGGGGGCCTTCTCGGGGTCAGAGGCACTACCCAGTGCCCCTTGTACAGGACCAGGCGTCCAAAACGGCAACACCTCAGCATGGTTCCGGTAAATAGGAAGAGCTGTACATAATTCTGAATGAGAACTGGCTGCACGGGTAACTCCGGTAGTCATGCGGATGAGCCGGATGACTCAGAGTAAACGATCACGATTCCCTGACACACGTTGGTCACTGGTCGGCCGTGCGGCCGTTTCGGAGGAGGCGACCAGGCAGCAGGCCATCACCGAACTCCTTGCAGTCTATACACCAGCTCTCAGAGCTTTCCTCGTAGAATCGCGTCGCCTCCCTCCAGACCTGGCGGACGATCTTGTGCAGGGTTTTGTCGCCGATAAGATACTGAGTCGGAAACTCGTTCATCATGCCAATCAGGCTAAAGGAAAGTTCCGCAACTTCCTCTTGAAGTCCCTGTCCAACTTCGTGACCACCAATCTCAAACGTGAATACGCCGTCCGTGCCAAGGAATTGAGCTTTGACCTGTCAGCGCTGGAGGAATTCCCTTCGCAAGAAGATACTGATCGGTTTGACCGGAAATGGGTTCAGCAAGTCGTAAGCGATGCCCTGGACATGATGGAGGCTGATTGCATTGGTAGCAATCGCATGGATGAGTGGAACATCTTCTGCCATCGGGTTGTGAAACCAATGATGAGCGGCAAAGAGCCCCCAAGCTACGAGGATCTCATTCGGCAGTTCCAAATCCAGACTCCCCGCCAGGCGATAAACCTGCTTGTCACGGCCAAGAGGCGTTTCGTGCGGCATCTTCGGGCAGCGGTGGGGCGATATGTTCACCATGAGGAATCGATAGATAGCGAAATAGTGTCTCTTCGTCAAATAGTTGGACGATAAAATGAAACACGCACACAATCGCGGCGTAGTACACCCCAGGCGAAGAAGATAGGGGGAGCAGCATGGTCAAAGCATCTGTACCAAGCGGCGGAGACTACTATCATGAGTGGATGAAGCAAGGAAGCAAGGATATTCTCAGTGCTCTTCTGGACTCAGCCCAGCCGGATGCCGTGCGGTGGTCGTCAAAGGATCTCCGATCCATTCTAGAGCACCAACTGGCTACTCCCTTTGCATGCGAACTAGATCACTTGACCGAACTTGCCGAATGTTCTGTTGAAGAAGCCAGCGAAGTGATTGAGAGCTGTGGATCCAGGACTTTTGGAGACCTTCTTCTAGAGTGCTCTCCACCTGACAGGGCTCTTCGCATGCTAAAAGATTACGCTAAGAAATCCTTGACCAGGCAAGGCAACCTTCCTCGCGATGTTGCGCGTGTCCTCTATATCTGCTCGATTCTTCGAGCCCGGCAGTCTGGGATTGGGAACATAACTTCACTTGATGACGCCAATCTTGCACGGGAAGCCCGGCGGTGCCTCACGTTCGGGTGGCTTCCGGATCAAGTGCGGGAACTCCTGAGCCTGGCATGCCAAACAGGTGATTGAGGAAAGAAGCTATGGCGATTTTGGAGCCCGGAGACTTTCTGCGCGACACGTACGAGGTCGAGCGTCTTCTGGGGGAAGGAGCGTTCGCCGAGGTCTACCGCGTGAAGCACCGTTTCATGGGCCGACAAGCTATGAAAGTCTTTAAAGCTCCCGGAGCAACGCTCGAGGAAATCGAGAGCGATCTCGCTGAAGCCCTTTTACTCTCTAGCATCAAACATCCCAATATAGTTGAGGTCTACGACGCCAACGTGTTGCAGAACAACAAAGGGCGCTTCGGCTACTTCACCATGACTTACATGCCGGGCGGCACCTTGGAGCGGATATGGCGATCGTTTGGAACCAAACTGATGCCAGTAGAACAGGCTGTCGAGGTGATCAGGCAGACATGCCGGGGCCTTTCCGTAGCTCACGCGTCATCTCCACCCATAGTCCATCGCGACATCAAGCCGCAGAACGTGCTCATCGGCTTCGGAGCCAACGGGCTCCAGGTGCGTCTCAGTGACTTTGGCCTGGCCAAGGCCGTCAATCCGCTCACTTTATTGGTGAGCGTCAAGGGCACGTTGGGGTTCAAGCCACCGGAGTCGCTTGAAAACCTTGATTCCTGCGCCGCTGATGTCTGGGCTGTTGGTGCGACCCTTTATCTGCTCCTCACCGATCAGATGCCTTTCCCGATGCTAGGCGAACGGGGCATTGAGGACGCAAGCCGGTTTCTACGACCGATTCGTCCGCCCAGTCTTTACAATGTGAGCATAGATGCCGGGCTGGAGTCCATAATCTTTCGATGTCTCGCGGCATCTCCCTCGGATAGATATGTCGATGCCAACGAGTTGCTTCGTGACCTTGAGAAATGGAAGCCCGGCTGTACGGTACATGGAATCTCCTACAGCCAATCCAAGAGAAGCTCGAAGACGGTGATTGCCCCCCATTCGCCGCATGATCTCAAGAAAGAGGCTCGAAACGAACTCCGGGAGGCCATTCAGATCGCCCAGGACCCCCTGAACCTCATGTCGGCGGCGGACTTGCTGGAGGAGGCCATTAGCAAGGACCCGCTGCTCTTTGATCGATATGAGTCACAGCTCAAACTCTGGCGCAAAGGGATCATGCATGTGCTCACGGCTGATCTAAAGCGATTTCCAGTCAGGAATACTCGTGAAAAAAAAAAGCATCTGAATAAAAAATCGAGCGCAACATAATCGGTTCACTGCAGTAGTAATCAGCGAAAACAATGCAGAGAGGGCGGAAGATGAGTAATGCAATCGACATTGAGCACTATGCCGACTGCGAGCCATTGCTGGAGTTGGCGACTCCCCATATATACCGCCACAACCTGTTCCGAGTGCTTGGATTATCGGTGAACGCTAGCTCGAAGGATGTTCAGCGGCAGCAGAACCGTCGAAAGATGCAGGAGCGGCTAGGGGTAGGGTCTTCCGATGTATCGGGAGGTCCTCTTGCACTGGATCCGGCTCCTACCGAAGAGGACATTCGATCCGCCATGGAACGGCTGCACCACCCGATGGACCGACTTCTCGATGAGATCTTCTGGTTCTGGCCATTGAACGGGCCTGTATCAGGCGATCCCGCCCTCAAGGCGCTGGGCCAGGGACAGGTTCGGAAAGCTGCTGATTTCTGGATGGAGCAAGCTGAACTTAACGGGCATGGGGAGATCGCAATCCACAACCTGGCTGTGCTCGACCACATGTCAGCCCTCGATTACGAGGTCCGTCTTGCGTCGGGGGGCTTGACTAGGCAGGAACAGGAACGCCTCGCCGAATTGTGGCCCCAAGCTTTCGCTCGTTGGAAACAAGTGCTGAACGGTGAAGAGTTTTGGGCCTTGGTCAAAAATCGTATCCGCGAGCTGGACGACGCGCAGCTCACAACCGATCTGGCAGAGAGTATCAGGAGTGGGTTACCCTTGGCCCTATTGTTGATCAGCGCGAAGATTGCTTACAACAAGGCTGAGAGCTCCGACACCACTCTGGCCGGACACCATATAGACCTCGTTCGGAGAGCCAACTTCGGCAACGGCATCGCGGAACGCGCAATTCAGCAGGCGCTTAAGCCGCTGCGCAAAAGACTAAATGCCGCCATTGATAGCGCAAAGCAGGAGTGGACTAGCAAACCACATTTGGGCAATAAGCCCGTGCGTCAACTATACGAGCAGGCTTCGAGCCTGCTCGCTGTTGTGGACCGAATCCTGCTGGCCGGAGACCCGACCCGCGCAGGTCTGCACAACATAGTTGCAGACGCCATGTTTGACGGTGCGATTGCATTCGCCAACAAGACCTGTAAGTGGTTGGAGGGTGTGGAACTCCTGCAACTAGCCAAGAACTTTAACCCCCGTGACGAGTTAGAATCCACGATATTAAAGAACATTGAGATCATGCGAACGAATACCAAGCCCGAGAGTGGCCTCGATTGGTGCTCTCCAGACTACTGGGATCTGCCTAAAGAGACCATCGCTCAACTCGAGTCCGCTCGCGACAAAGTCAAGGCCGGAGACTACGAAGGCGCATTGAAAGCCACGATTGTGATGGATCGGAACATTGGCAGGCCGCTGCGGCAGTGCGTATCGTTTTGCTTGCAACAACACAGCCTCAAGATCCATAACGAAGCATTCAGCATATTTGACAGCGAACCCCCGAGCGGAGTTAAGAGATTCATAGATGAGATCAAGCGGCGTGGAACTGTGCCGATGCCGAATCCTCGCCAACAAGGCTGGCAGCGTCCAGCCTGCATAGTTTGCGGATGCCCAGGCGTCAATTACTCAACTTGGATCCATGGGGAGTGGGGCCCACAGCGCTGGTGGCTATGCGGCACAAGATGTGAGCCGCCCTATCGCCGCGAGATGGAGGAGAAGAGAAAGAAACGCCGATCGGCTATTACAGAAGGTTTCGAATACTTGATGCTCGCTGCCGAGGTCGACCCCAATCACCCCTTCATCAAGAAAAACCTTGAGAATCGTAGGAAGATCGCAAACAACCAATCAGCGGGTATTCCTCAGTCGACAGGGGCTTTGAAACAGCGCCTCAGCGCACATAAACGACGGAGCGTGCCGCACATCTTTGAGCCGACGGAAGCTGACCAGATCTGCCACTTTTGCGGCGAAAACCCTCCGGACCCTTCATGTCAGATCATAATGCCGATTTGCGGCGATGTCCATAACGTTGAGCTGCTCTTCACCAAGGGTATCGAATACCGGTACGGTGATCTGGTCGTCCCCCGTTGCCGTCGATGTCGAGACGAGCATCGTGAGCTGCCGAGCCGTGTGGAGAAATGGCTGAAATCCAGGCTAGCGGCTGCGGACGATAAGCACTTTCCGGAGGCTATCAAAGAAGTGGGGATTGCGACGAAAGCCTTTCGTGAAGCACGAATCGCAATGCTGTCGAAGATGGGCGTAGCTGCCGCCGTGGTCCTAGGGGTGCTCGTGGCGGCAGTCCTTCAGAATCCCTTGGGGTCCATATTGGGAGCGATTTTTCTCTCCATTGGTATCGCGCTCACAGGTGGTTTGAAATGGAGACAGTGGCGGCAAGGGCGAGAATTGGAAAAGCAACGGTCCGCTGAGAACGAGCAGCAACGGCATGGGGTGAAGGAAGAAGCCAAGAACAGGTTTGAACAGGCTGTCTCCGCATTGAAATCAATAGTAGAATCCTATCAGAAGACCAAGATAGCTCTGGCAGAGGCCAAGAAGAAACTCAAAGCTGAGAAAGAGAGGGCTGTAGCTGACTTTGAAAGAGTCTATCCTAAGCCGCAACTCTCTCGCGGTGTGAAACCGGAGTCCGCTTACTTGACTTTCGGGCCGCTAGTCGATCTGCGCAACCGTGGCTGGGGCTTTGGCCACGAATTGAAGGACGACGGCAAGAAGGTCGTCGACGCGCCGATCAACGTCAGAGGACTGGTCGACCTCGATGCAAGTTCGACCGCGTAGCCAGGTTTGTGACGGGCACGAAAACTGTTGATCAGGAGCAATACCAAACCGATCGAGTAGTGGTAACAAGCAAAAGGCAGGCGAACACGGCAGAGCGCGGGCATCTCCTGCCGGGGAACACCAAAATGAGTGAAAACAAATACAAAGATGAACCGATCATCGGCATCGAAAGCGGTATCCTGGATGACCTTCGTCAATTGTGGTTCCCGGCGGAGTTCCGTATTGCCGCCCCTGCTTTGCCGACGGATGTGTTGGAAACTGCGGAAGTCGAGGCGCAAGCGGTTGCCGATGTGCGACCACAAGAACGACCTGATCCTCAAAGCGATTTGCTTGCACAAAACCGACTCTTGACGGAACTCATTACTTGCCTCTGGTACCTCAAGACGAAGCACTTCAAGCGGAAATGGGACGACCACGAGACCGGCGACGATGATCCACGTATTCGACGTACCCTAGGTCGGCTCAACAAGAGCATCGAAGCTCTCAAGGACAGAGGCATTGAGGTCCACGATCCCACCAACCAGCGTTATCCGCGGGGCGGCGAGGGCATGATGCGGCCCATTCAGTTCCTGCCGACTGCCGGCCTGACCTTTGAGATGGTGAGCGAGACGGTCGTCCCCATCATCTACCGCGAGGACCGGCTCATCCAGCGCGGAGAAGTTTTTGTAGCCGTTCCGAAGCAAGAAGTGGCCGTTACGGTCGCTTCGGCCAGGACTGCAACCACAAATGGCTCGAATGAAACGATGCCACCGGAGTCCGAAATCCACCCCCAATCATGGTCTGGAGAGACGAAGGGCGACGATGCCGAAGCTGATTTGCCAAAGCCTGATACCGGTAACGGCAGCCGTGGCGAGCCGTATCAGGACGGGGCCGCTGGCGTGAAGCCGTGCGCCAACAATCTATCCGCCAATCGTGAATTCCCGGAATCGCCTGTCTCGACAGCCAAGCGCGATAGTATCCCGGTCTTGGAACCGGAAAAGGATTCGCGCGACGCGGAGACAGCTGGAAAATCGACCCATAAGTGCAACTGATAAAACTTGCGTAATGAGAGGACGTGAACCATGCAGCGAACAACCATTGATTTCGGCATAGACCTGGGAACGACAAACAGCAGCATTGCCGTGATCGACGAGATCGACGCCAGGGTGATTCCCAATAAGGGCGGATCAGGCACAACCCCGTCGGCCGTCTGGATCGACAAGCGAGGAAGAATCCATGTTGGTCAGGAAGCGAAACTTCGCGCCCTGGTCGAGGACCAGGACAACGGCGCTCTGGAATTCAAGCTCAGCATGGGCAGTGGTCCTGAAGGCAAGAGGGTGTTTGCCCGTAGCGGCAAGAACATGCTGCCTGAAGAGCTATCCGCGGAAGTTCTGAAGTCCCTGAAAACAGACGTCCGGACCAGCATAGGCGAGGAGCTCCGGGCAGCTGTCATTACGGTGCCTGCGGCATTCGAGAACCCACAGACCAATGCCACACGGAAGGCAGCGCAACTGGCCGGCTTCAATCGGAGCCCCCTTCTACTGGAACCGGTAGCAGCGTCGGTAGCCTATGGTTTCCAGAGCGAAAGTGAAAACGTTTACTGGTTCGTGTACGACTTCGGCGGGGGTACGTTCGACGCAGCGGTAATGCGCATCCGTGACGGACTCATGCAGGTGGTGGACCACGAGGGCGACAACTTCCTTGGTGGCAAGCTGATCGATTGGGACATAGTCACCAAGAAACTGGTTCCGGCCATCACCAGCGAGTTCAACCTCCCCGATTTCCGTCGAGGTAACGATCGATGGAAGAACCCTTTCGGTATAATGAAGTACTTTGTCGAGGAGGCGAAAATAGAAGTCTGTCGCACAGCCAAACCGTATGACATCGAGATCAAGGGGTTTAAAGATGCGGACGGGAAAGAGATCGAATTCTATTTCGAGCTTACGCCGCAGGACGTCGAGGAGATCAGCAAGCCATACATTGTGAAGACACTGGATCTCTGCAGTAAGACGCTCCAGCGGGCGGGGCTTAGCGGATCGAACATGGAACGACTCCTCATGGTAGGAGGCTCAACTCTCAACCCGTGGGTGCGCGAGGCTGTGCAGGCAGAGCTACAGTGCAAACCAGATTTCGGCATCGATCCCGTAACGGCGGTCGCTCGCGGGGCCGCAATTTTCGCGAGTACCCAGGTCTTGCCGCGCGATGAGTCGGTACAGGTGCCAACAGGGACTTGGTGCATCGAGATTGAGCACAAGCCCGTGGGAAACGTCCCCGACCCGGATATAGGCGGCCGTGTGATTGCGCCCAACGGTCAAAGCGTCGAAGGCTTCACAATTGAGCTGGTCGACTCTAAGACTCACTGGAGGTCAGGACGCATTACGCTCGGAGCTGACGGTGTATTCATGACACAACTCTTCGCTGAAAAGCACAGGAGGCATGTGTATGAACTGGAGCTGTGCGACACGACGGGCACTCGCATTCCCACCTCGCCGGATCGAGTCTCTTATACCCTTGGTGTGCCTCCTGAGGAGAACCCGCCAGCAGCCATGACCATCGGTATCGGCCTGGCCACCGGAAGTGTGGCGACTTATGTCAAGAAGGGCACGAAGCTCCCGACTCGCAAGTCGATGGATCACTATACCACAATTTCGCTTCGCGCTGGGATTCGTGAGGACGAACTGCGCATTCCCTTGCTCGAAGGTGAGCACCCTCGGGCAGAGCGCAACCACGGTATCGGCGTGATGACTATCAAGGGCTCGGACATCCGGCGCGACCTGCCGGCGGGCAGCCAGATCGAAATCACCCTCATCATGGACTCCTCCCAACAGGTGCGTCTCCAAGCCTACGTCAACTCCCTTGATGAAGACTTCGATATCACCTTCGATCCACAGATGAAGCACAACTCACTTGCCGAGCTCCGCAAAGAGGTGCAGCAACAGCAAGAGCGATTGGCAGGTGTGCGGGAGAAGGCCAGGGGAACCGGAGAACCGAAAGCCGAAGCGGCTCTCTCACGGATCGAGGATCAGCAGCTAGTTGGACAAGTCGATTCGCTCTTGGACGCTGCCGAAAATGACCCGGACGCCGTTGCCCAGCTTGACCGTCGACTACGCGAGTTAGCCGCAGCAGTGGATGATGTTGAGGACTCGGTAGATTGGCCGTTGCTTGTGGCGAAGGCAGAGGAGTCACTCAAGGAGGCGGAGGCGGTTGTGGCCGAGCATGGCCAGACCGGCGAGCGAAACCGACTCAGCGTGCTCAAAGCAGAGCTTCGAAGTGCCATCGACGCGAGAGACCCCGATCTCGTCAGACGGAATACAGAGGAGCTTGATCACCTGTGGTTTCAGGTTAAGAACCGCCTACCCGCATTCCATGTGGCGAGGTTTAACTGGCATGCTGACCGCGTCACGTCGATGCGTGATCGCCAGCAAGCGGAACAGATAGTCGCGCAAGGCCGCCGTGCGATACAAAACAACGATGTCGAGGCATTGAAAGCGGCTACTCGCCAGCTCCGATCCCTCCTCCCCCCGAACATTCAGGAGGAGGCCAGGTCAGACAAATGCGGTGACGTAATCACAAGGCTGTAAATCCGTGTATGCCCCAAGCATGAAGTGGCTTCGTGGAAAGAAAGCCGCTACTTAGAAGGTACGGAGAACTGTGACCATGCTATCTAACTCGGTTTCAACGACTGCGGATCAGACGCGTAGCACGGATAGGGTCGGCAAGAGCAGACTCTTCGCCGTGGCCGCGGCTTTAGCGAGAAAAGGCCGATACGCTGAGGCATCCAAGCTGCTTCAGAGGGCTCTTATTGCGGGAGAGTGCATGGAGCCCGAAGCCTTGGACTTGCAGGCTCGCATTTATGCTCAGCAAGGGCTCTACTTGCATGCGGAATCTTGCTGGGATAGGGCTAAGCGACTCGATGGATCGAACCCGGCCTACGATAAAGCTCTCAGCCGGTTACGGCGATCTCGTCTCTCCGCGGGTCGTTACTTAGAGCTAATCTCTATTCTGGCGGGAACCGCTGTGCTGGGGCTGGTGGTTTGGCAAATAGCGTTCGTCAATCCGCGCCTATCGACTGGCCTGAACGCTAACCGGGTGTCGATCACAAAGGTTCATGAAGACATCGCCAGGTTGGAAGACGCTTCAAAAGCCAGGGATCGTGAGTATGCCATGAATATTGCCAGCTTGGGCAGCCGTCTAGGCGATCTCGACTCGCGCCTCTCCAGCCGAATGAACTCCCTGCCGACTGCCGCAGAAACCAAGGGGAACCGCGATGAAATAATCGCCAGCCTTGATGAGCGGACTACAGAGCTTCAGAAAGCATTAGTCCAAGAGGTTGTGTCGCTCAGGCGAGCGGTCTTCAGGCTCCGACAGCAGCTTGCCGAGTAATAAGAAAATGGTAAGCCCCCGGCTTCGCAACGGTGAAGAGCCCAGCTTTGGACCGCGGTCAGGTACTTCTCTCGCAGACCGATCTCTCAATCGAGGGAACACTGGCCCGAAGCAGCATGCTCCATGGGCCCTTTGGCGGTCTTTCCAACGGCCCCTTTGATAAGATTCGACGCTAGAGAGACGGATACCTGTGCAAGAAAGTGAGGCGGTTTGCACTAACAGGTGGGAAACGAAAAGAAATTGTCTCATAACAATGCTCTTTCTCACAAGTGACTCCGGTCTCTTTTTGCTTGATCGTTTACACAAGGCTCTCTTTGGAGTCCGAGGAAAGATCGAATGAGATGACATGAGCCTGCCACCAAATCATTCCGAACACAGGAGGTACTCAAGATGACTGAATATTCGTTCACACCGGAAGAGCTAAGGCGCATAGACGCGGAAATGGGGGAGATGTATTACGACTGCCCCCAGTGCGGTTTTGCGGAACGATTGGGCGATCTCGCGAAGGCCGTGTACAACAAGAACCCTTCTGCTGTATTCAGGCCAAACGAGAAATGTGCGAAATGCGGCCATGTAGTCAGTCCGGCAACTCGTGTCAAATTTGGGAAAGCCCCTTTCAGGTCCCGTTAGACACCCCGCGCACACCTTTTTGGGGTCGGCGGAGCAATCCCTCCACCCCTCACGGGTGGCAAAACGGGCAGAATGCCAAGACAGCGGCATAATCCCAGTTGATAGGCCAATGCGAGACCGCGCATTGATTTTGGATGGGCGATATTGCATTCAGGTGAAAGGAGACTGAAATGGGTTGGTTGGATTGGCTAAGAGGTAAAGCGAACGCTCAGGGTATGGAACCCACAAAGACCACGCCAAAGTCGGCGGCTCGGCAGAAAGGAGAGGTCGACCCGCGGGAGCTATTATGGAAAGCGGAGAGTTCCTCAGCTATGAGATCTCTTATTTCGGGAATGACCGACCAGCAGCTTACAAATTTAGTGGCCGCCGTTCAGTTCGCGGAACTCCCTCTGAATGCGCTGGCAGTGGGGGGACGAAGCTTGGATAAGAGAAGCACGTTGGCTGTACATTTTACTTTTCAGTTGTTCAAGTCACACAAACGTGCGCAAGCAGATCAACTCCTTACGAAGATCGTGGACAAAATGCGGGCAAAGCTGGCAGCAGGCGCGCGAGAAGGGGGTGTCCTCTCACAAGAAGGCGCTAAGGCTTTTGAAAGCGCCTTCAGAGCCGGCGACATTGGATCTGCGACAGAGATTCTTAAGCAAAATAGAAGCGTTGACTTTTGGCGTATAGGCGAAGTGGAGAAGAGCGAATTATATGAATTGGCACTAGAACTCCTAACTCCGGAAGTGGACAAACCACGAGAAGCAGCCATTTTGTTGGATGCCGTGATGCTGGATTATCCACGTGACCTACAAACTGAATTCTGGCGGGCCGCAGCCTATCACAACATCTTCAACAAAAACAAATCCGACGCGCAAGCCAAAGAGATCGCGAAACAAGCTATCGGGAGTTTTCTCCGGAACGCCAGCTCGAATTCCGGCTTTAGTCAACAGTGCTCAACGCTTAAGAAATTGATGAGTGAATACTGAACAGGGGATAGGGCGCAGGCTTATAGGGCGGTAAACTTATTCACGTTTTCCCGGATACGCTAATGATGGAAAGGAGTTTGTGATGGCATTCTTTGACAGATTGCTCGGCCCCGGGAGGGCAAAACGACTCAAGGCGAACAAACGCTCTGCGGAAGAGGCATTTGCTGATGTCCGGAAAGAATACGGCGTGATTCTGGATAGATCAAGGCCGTTGGATCTGGAGAAGGATGTATCCGCTTTGGCCGTGGCTTGCTGCAGGTCCGTCTTGGTCTATTTCGACGATGCGTCGGACTACAGATACAAACGCGATGCGGGCAAACTTGCGCTCGTGCTCATCGGAATGTGCCTGCAAGAGCTTAACATAAGGACCTTCTATCGGTAACACACAGAGCGTGCTCAATTATCATTCGGAAAGAGAGGGGTGGACCCCCAGATTGATAATTCAGGGAGGTAGATACCATGGGATCGAGGTCTGCAGACTTTTGGCGAAACCAGTATCCCGGCAAGACGGATACCGAAATTGGCGCGGAAATGGGACGTGAAGGGTTCGGCGTGGTCGTCCGGTACAAGAGTAGCCGCGGAGGCGACTACGATCAATTTGGCACATGTCATAACGAGGAGATGGTGGCGGCCTATTTCACCAGCCCGTATTGCCATGCACTGAGGTCGTGTACGTCGCTCCCTGGGCACAAAGCTGGCTACGTTATGCCAAGAAACGATGAGAACCGGCTCGATCTTTTCTACCAATCTCCAGCATACCACCCGAGGGAGATGTCAAGAATATTCCCAATGCTGGGTTGAAAACGAACTGAGAAAGGGAATGACTGCTTATGAACCCCGAGCACGTTGAAAAAGTGCGAGCAGTAGGCATGGCATGTCGGGCCGTATGGTCTGAAGAAGCCAACGAAAAATATCAAGATTTTGACACGTTCATGCAGGTGATGAGACAGGCCGGCGATAGAATTTGGGCGGAACATTTCCCGCCGCAATACATGGAAAAATACGAACGCCTGGATCTTGAGAATGCTGACCTTTCTGGTCTCGTCTTCGCAGGGGGAAGGCTTCTGAAGGAAGCGAATTTAGAAGGCGCAAATCTGGACAATACCCACTGGTACCATACGAATCTCGAGTGGGCGAACTGTAAGCGCGCCAGTTTTAGAGGCGCTGAGCTGGCAATTGTAAATGCAAATGAAGCCAATTTCTGGAATGCAGATTTTTCGGGAAGCAGGGTCACATTACTTGGTAGCACTCGTTGCGGCAAATCAGATTTCACAAACGCCACAATTAATTTGCTTGGCGTTGTGGGCGAAATGCCCGACGTAAGTGGCGCAAATATGACAGGTTGCAAGATAAACTTACTGATGATGGTTATGGGCAGAAAGCAACTGAAACCTAATGAAGATTTGGTCCTGCGGAAACTCAGCCCCGAGCAGAAATCTCAAATCACACTTGTAAGAGAATGGGACAAACCCGCAGCTCCGGTCGCCTCCCAGTCCACTCAGAGATCAGGTGGAAGCGGTTGCTTCGTCGCAACAGCAGCGTACGGAACCGACACCGCCGCGGAAGTGATTATACTGCGATCTTTTCGAGACACGGTGCTGAAACAGAATGCTTTAGGTCAAGGATTCATAGCGATCTATGAGAAAGTTTCCCCCCCAGTCTCCCGGATGATAGCCTCTTCCCCGACGGCGCGGCTTTTAGTGCGACGATTCCTGATCAAACCGTTGTGCAGGCTGGTCGGGACCCGAGATAATCTCGGTTTAGAGTCTTGAAACCAGCTCTATTAATCTTAGTCAGAGGAAAGGAGCGCACAGCATGAACGAAGCTGAAAGCATGGCACGAGCCCAGGCGTACCGTTTTGCGAATGCGCTGAAATTTCTGGACAGTTGCCCTAAACTCACCTGCGAGACATTTGTTGAGGTAAACCGTATTGCTAGTGACGAGCTTTCGGAATACCAGCTTAGGCAATGGTGGAAGGAAATGGAACTGGCCATAGCTATGAAAGGCGGCGGTGAACTTCGCGCCCAATTGCGCCAGACTTTTCAAAAAGGATTGAACGTTTTCGGCCACACAGCGAACGGGCTTAAGGGTCTTGAATAAAGGGCTGATGCCAATTTCAAGTATCGCTAAGATCCTTGAGAAGTCAGGACGGCCGCATAATTCCGGTCTAGATAAGGATCACGATCTATGAACCCCGAACATGTGAAAAAAGTGAAGAAAGTGTGCCTCAAATCAGAGGCTGCTAGAGCAAAGCTGGGGTCGGGTCCCAAACTTATCTCAGCATGCGAGGGATTCTGGGCGGAAGAATTCCCCGCAAGTTCCCCTGAGCATAACAAGCCTCTCGATCTTAGCGATGCCGACCTGGAGGGCTTGGTATTTGTAGCGGGAGCACCTCTCACTGGGGCCAACTTTCGAAGAGCCAATCTCGATCAAACCGTGTGGATACGTACACGCCTCCAGGGGGCAGATCTTACCGCCGCAAGTCTGCGCGGATGCTGGATGGAGACCTTGTGTGACCGCACAATCTTTCGCGATGCAGACTTGTCCGGAGGTTCA
This sequence comes from Desulfomonilaceae bacterium, assembly GCA_052144015.1. GTDB lineage: Bacteria > Desulfobacterota > Desulfomonilia > Desulfomonilales > Desulfomonilaceae > DATJPW01. Next base: position 6,120 of record JBKQRG010000267.1, on the reverse strand, counting down.
ATTTCGCTGTTTGGCTCGATGGGCGGAACGGAATTTGTCGATCTGGGCTCTGCAAATCTGAGCCGAGCGGTTTTTGTCGTCCATTTATTCACCCCACGAGTCAATTTGTCGAACGCCAAGATGGAAGGCTGCCACGTCGTCTTCGGCGAACTTCAAATGGGTAAAGAGGTGATCAAGACCGAAGGCGGTCGTGCCCGGTTTCTGAACAGTCTGAGCGAAGAGCAAAGCTCCCAGATTGTGCTTGAGGGAAAACAGCGGCAATCAGAAGAGGGAAACTCGTCGAAATCAGGTCAGAGCGGATGCTTCATCGCGACTGCCGCTTACAGAACCTATCAGGCGCCTGATGTTGTGACCCTTCGCAGGTTTCGGGAGACAGTCCTGCGACCCAGTCGGTTTGGGCGTAAGTTCATCACCGCATATGAATGGGGATCTCCTCTAATTGCGAATAGGATTAAATACTCTCCGCTCTGTCGTGCGCTGGTCAGGTGTTTGATAGTGCGCCCTTGTGGGGCGTTGGCTGAATACCTGCTCGCAGCCCGCGAACGTCAGAAGCGAAGATAAATGCATTATGCACGAAGTCATTGGCAACAACTCTCTTTCAAGGAGGGAGCTATGGGCTGGCTGAAGAAACTGTTCGGAACAGGGGACAGCACGTCACAGCAGGCAATCTCGACGAAGTCAAGAGAGAATAGAGCGTTCGAAGAGTCTCGCGCTCTGGTCAATCGCCTGGAACTCGAAACTAGAGAACTCGCGGCTCGGACCGCTGCTTATTTAAAGGCATATCTGGAGGGGGCTCCTAGTTCAACTGTGGTGCAACTTGAGGCACAGCGACTGAAGGTCCTGCGTCGAATCAAACGAACGCTTGATGCTGGTGCATCTGCTGAATTCTTGCCTGATAACCTTGTAGAGGTACTCGTCATGGCGACGAAGAGCGACAGCACCCTCGACTACTGGCGAATAGACCAATCTCCGAGGATAAAACTTGCTATAGAGATCTTGGAACTCATTTGGGGTTCCAACTTTGAGAGCAATCTTGAGATTTGGATTCAACGGCGTCAAAAAGAGAAAGATGACTAAGATGCTCGAAAATGAGCAAGGCCAGTAAATAATTCCAGTGAGAAGGGGAGGGATGAAATGCCAACGACGAAGTTCTGCCGAGCCAGAAACAAGAACGTGCAAATCAAGGGCGGGCCTTTCGCGTATGTATGCGAGGACAGTTTTCCAGTCGATGGTATGTGTGAAAAGTCCAAATGTGTCTATCACAATGCCATGGGCGCTGCCAGCAGCTTTGTTGGGATGTTGGCCAGCGGACCCGGCTCTCGCGATGACTTCAAACAAGTTGCGATCAGACGATTTGGGGCCATCGATTACTGTGATTGACCTGCTTGAGGCCGTCTGGGAATATTGTTTTGTCGGCATAACGTCTATCGGTTCCAGATCACACGCCGGCAGTTTGGCATTGGCTCGTTGACCCGCGGTGTCCTGAACCGTAATGAGGACAGGTTCAGTATTGGGGAGGTATAAGCTGATAATACCCCAAATGTCTTCGGGCTACAACATAAGGGAGGGAGATAATCATGTTCAAGGAAGGCGCACGAATGGTAGTGGCCTTTGCGGTCGTTGGTTTCTTGGCATCAGTGGCGCAGGCGGGTGAGCTCCACGATGCGGCAAAGCAAGGTGCAGTAGCTAAGGTAGAAAGCCTATTGGACAAAAAGGTCGACGTCAACGCGAAAGACCGCGATGATGCTACACCTCTGATGTGGGCAGCGCAGAATGGTCATCTTAAAGTCTGTAAAGTGCTGTTGGACAGCGGGAGAGCTGATATTAATGTCAGAGATGGTAAAGGTGGGACAGCTCTTATGTTTGCAGCGGTGAAGGGCCACAGTGAAATCGTAAGACTATTCTTGGACAAAGGCGCCAATGCAAACACAAAGAGCAATGCCGGATATACACCTTTAGGCATGGCATCAGGGAATGGTCACGTTGCAGTTGTAAAGTCGTTGTTAGATAAAGGAGCCGATATCAATGTCAAGACTAACCAGGGTGTTACCTCTCTGATGGCTGCAGCGATCTACGGGCGGACTGAAGTCGTGAGGCTGTTGCTGGACAAGGGAGCCAACGTGAATATCAAGGCGAATGATGGTCTCACGGCCTTGACCGGGGCGAAGATGAAAGGTCACAACGCCATAGTTAAGCTACTTGAGCAAGCTGGGGCCAAGTGATGGTTCCGCCGCCCGAAATGCGATGGCTCCCCATGCGAGAGTTGCCATCCCGTGCAGTAGCCCGTGGAAACAGCGGCACTCACGCGGAGCATTCGGCAGGAAGGAGAGATGACGAATGGCAGACTATTCATTGGTCAGGTACGCTGGAGAAGTGCGTGGCTTTTGGCTTCGCGATCCAACTGCAGCACAGAATCCTTATCTGTTGGCCGCCCTCGCCTTTAGAGAAGGAGTGCAAGACAAGATTGGCTCCGCCATAGACGCCGGCAATTACCGTGTCGTGCCCAACAGATATGATTCGCAGGGTGGGTGTTTTGTGATGATGGAGTCCTGGCCCGCGCCTGGGGAACCGGGCTGGAAGTAGGTCTTAGCCAGAATAGACGGATAAAAGAGCCCGGTTAGAGCCAAGTGAGGAGGTTAAACTATGCCACGGATCGGAATATTATTCGACATCGATGGCCTCGGAGGAGGTATGTACGGTTTCCGAGCGTACAAGATATTCTTTGATGCGTTGGACCCTCGCGCAATTCCGGGATGCATCGTCCGGGACGGTGACACCAACGCCACGCTGTCAGGAAACGCCAGGCACTTCTGTATATCAGTGGAATCCTACAGCCAGGCGACGATTGGTGTCGTGAGAGATGCCTTCACCAAAGCCGATGCTCCAGGGCTGCTTCCCGTCAGCTCGCGATTTCTCGATGAGATTCAATTGAGAAACGAGCCATTGCCACTGTCATTTCGAACCGATCAATCCGGTGACCTCGTGGACGTAGAGTACTCTTTGGCAGTAGAAGCACTCGAAGAATGCCGGAAGAAGAGAACTTCTGATGTTATGGTCTGACCATGTAGCAATTCATTTCGGTGTCAGGGGAAAAGGGCCACGACCGGTTAGCAGCCGAAGACGTCAGAAATGGCAGGATAACCACGTAAGTCCAGTGTTTCCTCCGCAAAGGGTGCCTGGTTTGTTCTCACAACGAAAGATCGAGGATTCCTTAGTTTTATTTGCGATTTCCGTCTGACAAGGAGTAAGCTGCGATGTTTGGATCTTTGTTTAAGCCGAACGTGGAAAACTTGGCTCGCAACAACAACGTCAAACGATTGGTCGAATGCTGCAAGGACGGGGACGCTGAAATCAGAGAGAGAGCCTGCAAGGCTCTTCGAGAGATGGATCTTAGAGATCCAAGAGTCATTGGCCAATTACGCTCAGCTACTGCAGATGCGGACGCAAACGTGAAGAAAAACGCCGTGCTGGCCTTGGGGTTGGCACTTGGCAAAATTCAGATATTTCGAGGGGGGACTGGGCACAGGTTTGTTTGGGATCTTGCTGCAGGATTGGAGACGCTCATAGCCATTTCCTCGGACCCAGATCCCGAAATTCGCGGAGCGACTGCTACGGCACTCTCTCAGTTATATTGTACATTTGTGGACGGGTATTACGATACGAAAGGCGCGGAGTGCTTGTTGCGCCTTGCGGAAGACAATGAAGCCGCTGTGAGGGTGAGCGCCAGGATGGCTATACACTTTTGGGCGCTCGAATCCGCTAAGGAACTCAAGGATGGTTCATCGTCATCCTTCGCAAAGATGTTCGAGGGCAGCGAACACAGTGCCAAATTGCCGGACACGGTGGACGAAGATTATAAGGCACCATTCAGGCACATAGAGGGTTTAAGCGAAATGGCCATTGAACGCTTGGGGAGAGGCGTATCACTGAATCACGAAAAACTGAAATTCGCACAAGTGATTTCTCGCTCCTCCGACATGCCCGAGATACCGGATTGGCAGAGGGAATTCTATCAGAGGATTGCGGATTATTGGACTGCATGGTTTCAAGGGAAAAACCTGTAGTGACAATGTACATGTGCCGGAAATCGGGTTCGCTGCGATGATGGCCGTGACAAACAGATCCATGCCCGTTGACGATAAAGGGGCGAAACCAGATGACTAGCGTGGGTGAGAAGGAGATTATTCTCCAGAAGTATTTCATTCGGAAAGGAGGATCACATGAGCATACGGGACTGTTCCGGCTCTAATGCAGGTGCCGACACTGGTTCCAGAGTGGATAGCAATCGATGTTGTGTATGCGGTCGGCAGTTCACGGATAGGCAACTTAGCGGGGATACCCTTATGGGAGAAGTGTGGGCTCAAAAAGGGCTGCAATGTGCCGCCTGCGGTCTTCGCTATTGTTGGTCATGCATGCCGACCGTCGGATCGACCAAAACGTGCCGGTGCGGAAGCACTAAGATCAGGCTGTGAGGGCCAGTTCCACGGTGCGGGACCAGGCTTACATTCTGAAACAAAACGCGGGAACGCGAGAATACTAATCGGTCGATTAGGAGAGTCTAATGGGCTTGAGGAGGTGGTTCAAAAGTAAGTCATCGCGAAAGGCGTTTTTTGAGGCTATCTTTAGTTAATGTAAGGGAGGGATTATGTTCACGTTTCTGAAACGGTTGCTAACGAATAGTGTCTCAAGAAGTGATGATTTAATAAAAGCGGCTTGCTCTGGCAGCTTGGAAGATGTCAACCGCCTTTTGAATGAAAGCATCAACATCAACGGTAGGGACAAAGATGACCGGACAGTACTGATGGCTGCTTCGGAGGCGGGTCGCTGTGAGATAGTGAAGACTTTATTGACCAAAGGAGCGGATGTCAATACCAAGGATAAAGATGGCCATACAGCTCTGATGTTGGCTTCGAAGAAAGGGCACGTTGAGGTAGTGAAGGCTTTGTTGGACAAAGGAGCGGATGTCAATGCTAAGGTCAATGCTAAGGCTGTAAATGGCCTTACAGCATTGGGGATGGCTTCGTGGACGGGTCACGATGAGGTGGTGAATACTCTGTTGACCAAAGGAGCGGATATCAACGCCAGGGACGCGAATGGCGTTACGGCACTAATGTTGGCTTCGGGTAATGGTCAAGTTAAAGTGGTGCGAGCCCTGTTGGCTAATGGAGCGAATATCAATGCTGCGACTAAGGAGGGTGTGACAGCACTGAAGTGGGCTTATTCGAAGGCTCGCCTTGAGGTAGCAAGACTTCTCGAATCCCACGGGGCGAAATAGGTGGATACCAGAATGGGGGAAGGAGAGGCAAAGGAAATTCGCTGCACTATCAGTAGTAGCCGTTGAAGGAAGCAAACCTGATATGCACATTGCCTCTTCCGGAAATACTGACCGAAAATTCTTTTTCCATCACCATTTCATCTTTACAACAGTTGCAGCAATATTCGCAAAGAGATTGAACACCGTCAAGAGAAAACAATTGGACAGATTTTACTTAGAGACTAGCCTTCAAATTCAGCACGGATGCAAAAGTTGATGAGTCTGCAGCCCACGCAAAGAATAACGCACAATGAAGTGTGGAGAGCAGCCAGCGCACAAGCGGCAAAAGAATACCTGAACACGCGCGTCATCACTCAGAGACTGTACTATTTGGTGGTAGAGACGCCCGAAGGCAACTGGGGAAAGGATGTCGACGGAGCTTACAAAGAGTAAACGTTTTTCATCAAAGTGGCAAAAGATTTTGCCAGCAATGGAAGCTAACAAGTGACTCAAGGTGCGGCATTGAAACGCCGCGCAATGGTCGAGCAGCCCCGCTGGCACGGGCATTCATGATCGGCAATTCCGATTATGCAAGAAAAGGAGGCCATCATGCGAGGGACGATGAAGCGTTCAACAAATCAAAAGTGGACAGGAATAAGAGTGCCCGACGACGCTTACATGAAATACGGATGCATTGTCAGAGAGATTGCCGATTACACGGGAATCCATTGCAATACTATCCCTACAACGCAACTTGTATAACCGGCGGTCAGTTTGTGACTTGATATCAACGAATTACGGTCTCGCCTCTTGGGTCCCGCATCGCGCCGCCTTATTTGTCGGCGGCACAGGGGGGGAGCCCTTCT
>JBKQRG010000266.1:0-17508 GCA_052144015.1 Desulfomonilaceae bacterium | reverse complement strand
TTTCCTGCCAGCGGTGAATCCGGACGGATTTCTCAGCTCCCTTCGGCTGAGATGTGAGAATCGAATCGCTCTCGACATCTGGCGCCAGTAGAAAACGGTATACCATCAATGTGTGCGGGATGGGTGTTTTGAATTCTTTATCAGGCGGTGGATAATTCAAAGTGTGGTAAATAATGGTGTCCCGAGTTTCTAGACCACAACCGGAGGCGATAAAGAAAAGCCCTAGAGCCAGTATCGTGCAATAGGTGCCGTACCGGGAGGAAGAGACACTTAGACTCAACTGGTTATTGATTTTGAGATTCAAGCAAACAAACGCTTTCTCCAAGCCAAATTCTCTCAGCCGCCTTCAGGTCGTCTCCAAAACGATAACCCCGAATGAGTCTCTGTCGCATATCGACGAGTCAAATTGCCGCTCTGCGGCGTCTCACTTTTCGCCGCCCTTTTCACTCCCGCCAAATATCTGAATAGAGGGCATCAGACTTGACGGCTTTAGTCGAATCATTCTGGTAAAATCTGCGAGATTGTCCGCGCTTCTATTCAGTTTCTGGCTCAAGCCATTCAAATTATTGTCAGTCCTCCTTATCATGCGGTCGGCGCTCCTGGCGGTCTCTGTTCCTTCCTGGAGGAGTTCTGAAACCTTTTCAAAGGTTTTGTGCACCTGTCTGGAAAATTGTGCTTTCCCAATTTCTTCATTCAATCTTTTTGCCGAATCTTTGACTTCTTTTATTGCGTCAGCAGTATTACCACCCAGTGTATCCAATTTTGGATCAGCCAAAATCTGGTCCAGTCTGCTTGCGACTCTCACCATATGATAGGAAATCGTTTCCACATCAACGGTTTTTGATTTTTGAAAAATGTTTTCCAGAGCGTTTCCGAATTCCTTTATGTCCGAGGGATATGTGGCAATAACAGGGTAACGGGGTTCAAAGCTTAGGTTGGGGGTTTCCCTTCTCTGATCCGGTTTAAACGTGTCCATTTCAAGATATTTTAAACCGGTAATACCAACAAGGTTCATCTTGACGCCGAGATCGTCAGTTAATTTGAATTTCCGCTCAAGGCCCATCACGACTTCGATGAGCAACCCATCCGGCGCCAAGCGGATGCCCTTCACTCTGCCGACTGTGACTCCTCTAAATTTGACCGGACTGTCGGATTCGAGTCCTTGTACGCTCTCAGTAAAATAAGCAACCGCTGTCTGAGAGGACTCAAATACATGGAACGCGCCTAACCAGATGATCATGGCTATCACTAGTAGAGCGCTTCCGACAACAAAAAGCCCTATCTTGAGTTTTTCCGCCTGATTCGACATTGAGTTCTCCTAATGCATCCTACCATTCCCTGCGAACGACGACATAAAACAATTACCGTTGTAAGCTTAACCATTCATTGCCGGGCTGGCCCTTATAGGGCCGGTTTACGGGAACTATCGCTTCTTTGATGAAAACTGGTTAAAGAAATCTCGCACCCTCGGATCATCACAACCGTCCTTCAATTCCTGAGGGCTTCCTTCGGCGATGATCCCTTTTTCATCCGTGTCGATGACTATTACTCTTTGAGCAATCCTGAATACGCTTTCCAGCTCGTGCGTCACCAGGATTATGGTCGTTCCGAGACCCTGATTTATTTTTAAAATCGTTTCATCGAGTTCCCGGGCGGTCACGGGATCCTGCCCCGCTGTGGGCTCGTCAAAGAAGAGAATTTTTGGATCAAGCGCCATGGCCCGCGCCAGGGCCGCCCGTTTTTGCATACCACCGCTGAGTTCTCGCGGAAGAAGCAGTTCATGGCCCGCCAAACCGACCTCAGATAGCTTCAGCTCCACCAATCGGCCTATGGTATTCTCAGGAAGCGAAGTGTACTGTTGAATAGGGAATGCGACATTTTCCGCCAATGTCATTGAACTGAACAAAGCACTGGATTGAAAGAGCACTCCTATCTTGCGCAAAACCCCTTGCGCGACATTGTAGGTTACAGGGAGCACTTTTTCCCCGTCTATAATTACCTCGCCTTCTTCGGATTCGAGCAGGCCGATTATTGCTTTAAAAAGGGTCGTCTTTCCGCAGCCGGAACGCCCCATTATCGCGAAAATCTCCCCAGGCAAAACCTCGAAGGAGATTTTCCTTATAATTGGTTCGTCTCCGTAACCTACCGTGAGGTTCCTCACGGAAATTATCGGCTCCGTTTCAGAATTGACTTCAGTAATTGCCGTCAATGCGCTCAAAACTTCTCCTGGGGATGTCCTACAGATTAATTGCGCCACGATACCGGGAAGATACCATAATCACATGCGGACCGTGAACGACACGCATAGTAGGGCCGGCATCTTGCCGGTCCGGCAGGCTATGGCACAATGTTCAGGGACCGGCAAGATGCCGGCCCTACTGGCAGTCCTCCCCATACCCTGGCCCTTTCGCAGAAGCAGCCCTATGCGTCTGCCTGGCCGGACACGCGGGTCCCGGCCCCTCGAGAGCGGGTCTCGGGGGTGAGGATTCCTATTCCCAATTCAAGAGCCTCGGCACATAGTGATACAGCAAAGAAAAGACCGCATTCGTCGCAGTTAATATAAAGATACACGTGACCACGGCTGATGTAGTGGCATGGCCGACGCTCTCCGCGCCTCCTCTCACCTGGAATCCCCTCAGGCATCCGATCAAGGCGATTTCGACTCCATAGGCAACGCTCTTACCCAAACCTTTCGTCACGTCGCTTACCTCCAGTACCTTGCGCACCTGATTGAAATACGTGGTCGGCGTAAGATCTAAAGAGAAGGCCGCCACCACACATCCTCCGAGTATACCGATCAGGTCTGCAAAAAGCGTGAGGCACGGCAGCGCCAGCGCCACGGCAAGAATGCGAGGCGCCACCAAATACTTAATCGGGTCGATGGCCATAACTCGGAGAGCATCTATTTCTTCAGTGACCTGCATCGTGCCGATCTGAGCAGCGTAGGCTGCTCCGGACCGCCCGGTTACGATCAACGCTGCTAGTAATGGGCCCATTTCAAGACAGATGGAGACGCTCACAAGATCTGCCACAAAGATGTTTGCCCCGAACTTGCGGAGCTGAAGCGCAGCCTGGAATGCCAGGATGCCTCCCATCAGAAAACTCAATGCAGTCACAATAGGAATGGCATCCGCTCCAGCCCGCTCGATAAGTTTCCAAATTTTGTCCCATTTGACCTTTTTCGGCCGAATCAGGTCCTCGCCCATCGCCTGTGCGACTGCGCCGATGAAAGTGATGATGTCCTTGGAATTATCATAGAACTTTTGGGCCCCTTCTCCGATCTGAACCAGTAAATTTGGCTCTTCAGGGGACTTGAGTATTGTCACTTCCTTAACGTGTTCAAGATCGACGAGTTCCAGGAAATTTTTGATTCTCTCAGGGACATTGGCCAGCTTTACCGTGTTGTCCAATTCACGCGATATTTGATAAATATCAGTGAGGATCGCGGCCCCCGCGCTGTCAAGGTACGTAACCTCCCGCATATCCATGACCACGTTTCTCATCGGTTCGGACCTTACGATTGCTTCCAACTCCTCTCGCATCAGGTCCGCGTTCTCCATGAACATCTTCCCGGAGAGACTTACCCAGACAGTATCAAAGGTTCTATTTTCGACTGAAATACAGAATGTCTCTTTCAGGTTGGTTGAGTCCCATGATTCTCGCGGAGCGCACACATCGCTAGGAATAGGAATGATCCGCTGCTTCCCCAACGCCAATCTTAGTCTGTCCAGCAGACGCCCCACTGTTTTCCTCCGGAGTTATTAGGCTCCCTCGCACGCATTCTCAAAAAACAGGGATTCTCCAGGGCGATCTATTATATCAAACCAAACTGTTAAGCAACTCTTCAATAGAAGGCCAATGTTCAAAGTTTTTGGATGGCAAGGAGTTATTGGTTCCGATTCAAGAATGGAGGATCATCATCCAAGTGACCAGGTCCGTAAGTAAATGGTTACTTTAAGGATTGTGCAGGCTTAACGGACATGATATAAAAGGTGGGAAAGAAATCACAATAAATAATTCCCGTCTAATATATAGAATTTTCCAAAGGGCCATTGAGAATCGGGGGATATAGTCGGATCTAGGCTGTCTGGTAGACGGGCAGGGTGTCCCGGCAATTCGCAGCAACTTGGCTGAAACATGGGTAAAACAATGACCAAAAAACAGATTACCAAAGAATTTCTCAGACTATTTTCAAAAGATTGGGATGATCCTACTGCGCATCGGGGTTTCAGAGAATTGCGCAAACAGGTTGAGAAACAAGGACAATGGCCAGCTATTGTGGACGCCCGGCTGATGACTCTCAAAAAAAAGACAGACGAAGCTGTTAAGCTACTCAAAGAAACTATCACCCGAGATCCAGGTAACTTCTGCACCTCACTGCTGTTAGCGCGCATCCTGTCTAACGATAGTGACCAGCCCGAAGAGGCGATCAGCGTCTATGATTTTCTTCTGCAGCAACGAGTTGACAGATAGCAAAGATCCATCACGCTCCACGATACTGCTTGCAACTGCGGTTCGTCCCCGCGGCGTGGGCACTGGAACTGTCAATCTTTTTCGTTTTCCCCTTGCCTTATTGTGTATAGCGCTATACACCATACTCATGATAAAATCCTTCATGGAAAAGGAGACGGAGAAACTTTTCAATCGAGAATATTCAAAAATCCCACCGAGCATCCAATCCGCGGCTCTCCGAAAATTGGGGCACCTAGAAGCCGCGAAGTCACTAGACGACCTCAGGACTTTTCCCGGTCACAGGCTTGAAGCTCTAAAGGGAAAAAGGAAAGGTCAACACAGTATTCGCATTAACGATCAGTGGCGAATTTGTTTCATTTGGCGGGATGGGGACGTATACCAGGTAGAAATCTGTGATTATCATTGAAAGGTGATGCTATGGGCAAGAAAGCACTTCCGCCGGTCCATCCGGGGGAGACGTTACTTGAAGACCTGATGAAGCCTCTTGGATTGAGTCAGAACAAGCTTGCAGATGCATTAGGGGTAGACCCTAGGCGCATTAACGAAATTGTGACGGGGCGGCGCTCCATAACGGGAGATACGGCCTTAAGATTGGCGCAATATTTTGGGACGAGTCCCGAGTTTTGGATGAACCTTCAGGCGCGGTATGATCTTGAAGTTGCAAAGGACAAGAAGCTTGCGGAGATTCAGCGAAAGGTAAAGCCACGCCCCCCAACGAAGAACGATATTGCGTCATAAAATCTTCCATCTTCAGTTATGAATCGCTATGATTAGTACGGATAGCATATTGGCAGGGCCTTCTATTTCCCCGCGGATGGAGGCTGGCGATGACCATGGCAGTAAAGCGCCTTCTAGACTCTTTCCATGAATTATCTGAACCGGAAGGGCACGGATTAGTTGTAGAAATCCTTCGGCGCACGGTTTATGACGTTGCGTCTTTACCCGATGACGACCTTCTTATGACCGCGGAGGCCCTGTTCCAGATTTGGATGGGCGGGAAGCCCAGAGCAAGCAGCGTCGCAGTTGAAGGCGGCGAGAGGAGAAGCGGATGACTGAAGCGGTGGAAGAACTGAAATCGCAATTGGAGACGCTCACAAGTCGTGAGCGAGCCGAACTCGCCCAGTTCTTGATTCGCTCATTGGATCAAGAACAGGACGAAGGCGCCGAATCTCTATGGAATGTTGAATTAAATCGACGGGCAACCGAAATCGAGAGCGGAAAGAGCGTTGGAAAGCCAGCTGAACAGGTGTTTGCGGAGCTGCGAGAGAAGTACTCGTGAAGCCGGTAATTTTTCATCGGGATGCAGAGACTGAAATGCGGGCTGCGGTGGCATATTACGAAGCGCAGGGGGAAGGACTGGGCAAGGACTTCCAGTCTGAAATCGAGCGTGCCGTTCGGAGCATTCAAGAGGATCCGCAATCGTTTCCTCCGCATAATGATCGAGGCATCCGCAGGTGTCTGGTCAGGCGTTTTCCCTATACGGTGTTCTACCTGGAGCTTGATGAACATATCTGGATTGTCGCAGTCGCTCATCAGAGGCGCCGGCCAGGATATTGGTCGCTGCGCACTTCTGGGTGAGTTTCAGCTCCAACTAAACCCCAACTGTATCGAATCATTCTATTCGTAATCGCCATCCCCTGAAAAGAACTCTTCTATATCCTCAGGTTTTCGACAGAGCGGGCTTTCGTGCAAGCTTTTTCTAAAAATTTTTCCGTAAGATTTGGTTAGAATTCTAATATCCAGAATGCATAAGATGCCTCTATCGGACCGAGTTCGGATCAGTCGGCCGAGCCCTTGCTTCAGCGCCAGAACAGCCATAGGAACCTGGAATGAATAGAAAGGTTCACCTCCGTTTTTCTTTATCCTTTCCATTCGAGCCGACACGAGCGGATCGTCGGGAGGAGCAAAAGGTAGGCGATCAACAATTACGCAAGAAAGCGCTTCTCCTTGAACATCCACTCCCTCCCAGAATGAAGCCGTGGCAAATAGAACCGAACCGGGCTTCTCGCGAAATTCTTCCAACAGTCGGCTCTTGGGTCGTTGACCCTGGACCAGCAAAGGAAAAGGTACGCGGCCCTCGAGAAGCTTGTAAACGGTATCCATGTTCTTATACGAGGTGAAAAGCACGAAAGCCCTCCCGCACGTGCGAAGTAAGATCTCCTGAATGACGTTGGACAAAGCCTCCGTGAAGCCGGGTGCGTTCGGTTCCGGAATAGATTGGGGTATAAAAAGGATTGTTTGCCGAGTGTAATCAAAGGGTGAATCCAAAATCCTTTCCATTCCATTGGAATCATCATCCAGTCCCAGGCGGGATTTGAAATAATCTAGGCTGCCTCCCGAGGAAAGTGTCGCGGAAGTAAAAATAATCCCTGGAATTTTTTCATACAAGTCGGTCTTAAGCGTCTCCCCTATTTCCACCGGGGATGCATGGAGGACCACATTCCGGTCTCGGCGCTCAGCCCAGCAAGCGTAGTCGCTGCCGGTTTCTTCAGCCAAGATGATCTCCAATCCGGTGCATATGTCTGTGGCTCTTCGAGCTACCGCGCGTATCTCCTCCGGCGCACTTGATAGATTCGAAAGCGTTGAATCCAAGATTTTCAAGTTAGTGCAAACTGCATCGCGATTTTCAGCCAACTGAGAAGAAATGCCGCCTAATTGACTCTTCGTGCCAGTGATATTCTGGAAATTACTGAAAAGCCTTCGAGCATCGTATTCTATGGCCGTGAGTGTTTTTTCAAATTGGTTGGTATTAACTTTCGCTGTTGCCAATTCTATTCGTGCATCGCTAACTAGCCGCATAATCCGGAAATGGCTGACGTGAAATCCGAAATGCTGAGTGATAGCATCCTCGAAGCCATGAGCTTCATCTATTATCAGTGATTCGTAACGGGGGATCACTTCACCAAACCCGGATTCCTTGATCGCGAGGTCTGAGGCGAGCAGATGGTGATTGACCACCATGAGGTCCGCATCCGCAGCCCTGGCTCTCATTTTCAGGACAAAACACCTTTCACGATCCTGGCACTTCTTGCCTAAACAAGTCTCAGTTGTGGAGCAGATATCGGGCCAGACAGGATCATCATCAGTCAGACGCTCAAGCTCCGCTCGATCACCTTGGCTGCTATCCTCTTTCTTGCGATACCATTCCAGAATTTCCCCTAATGAGTCCGATCGATCAAGCGCCTGAAGATGCGGCTGGCGTAGAAAACGACGTAATCGGGAGTGACAGACAAAATTGCCTCGACCTTTTAGCAGGGCTGATTTCAGGTCAGGGAAAATCTTCTCTCTCAGAAAAGGAATATCCTTATAGAAGAGCTGTTCTTGCAGGTTCTTGGTGCCCGTTGAGATTGCAATGCGTTTTCTCGAAAGAGCCGCGGCCACCAGATACGCGAGCGTTTTTCCCGTCCCTGTAGGCGCCTCTATTATGAGATGATCGTCGGATATTAATGCCTCGAATACTGCCAGAGCCATTTCGATCTGTTGCTTCCGATGCTCATAATTCGGCATCGATCTTGCCACTACTCCTTGAGGCCCTAATATGTTTTCTATTTCTTTCTTATATTTCATTGAGGATCGTACAGCCCCGCAACATAGATTAGTAGTTACTTGGACTTCGAAAGGCGATTGGAGCGGTATACCGCTGCGCTCCTCAGAATACCTTCTGCCCAGAGCGGCTCTCCCAATGCGTGCAAATGCACATACGTACCCAAAGCATTGAATCGGCAGATCCCATCTCGCAATCCGTTCATGCCATGACCCTGCAGCACACGGAATGCACAATCAACGGAGACATCATCACAACTTCGCACAGATGAATAATGAAACTCATGCCCGGTTAAGACGGCCCCTTGGGGATAAAATGGATTGGTCCCGTCCACCTGGACGCGGATGTACCCCAAACCTTGAGGTTTTCTCTCCAGGACCGTATCTATAGCAAAAACTCCCACCATTGGGTAAATTTGTTCATCAACACATAAATTCCGGGATAAATACATTAGGCCGCCGCATTCAGCGTAAACGGGAAGCCCCTGTTCAATGGCTTTGAATAGCGACTCCTTGAAAATCGTATTTTCTGCCAACCTGTCCGCGTTCGTCTCAGGGAAGCCACCGCCTATGTAAAGACCATCCACATCAGGAAATTCCGCCTGATCCAGAGCACTGATCTCCACCAGGGGCCCCACTCGGCGCCGGAGCGCTTCGAGATTTTCCGGATAATAAAACTGGAACGCCGAATCTCTCAAAATACCTATTCGGAGACCGTTTTGTCCGGGGTTCGGCCCGAAATCAACAGCTTTCGGATGGAGCTCGGACGGAAATTGTCCCGCCGCAGACGCTATTTCCATTACTCTATCAAGATCGATGGAATCCTCCGCTATAATCGACGCTTCGTTGATAAAGTCCAGTGCCTGAGGATGTTCGTGCAGCGGCAGCAATCCCAAATGCCTTTGGGGAAAATTTTCCAGAGTAAGCTTTCTGACCGAGCCGATCACGGGAATTCCGGAAACCTCCTCTATGGATTGCCTGAGAATTCGTTCGTGCCTGTCACTTGCCACTCGATTCAAGATAATACCTTTGAGCTGCAATTCAGGATCAAGCGTTCGGCAGCCGAGTACCAAAGCTGCCGCGGTCCTGGTCATCTTTGTGGAATCCACAACCAGTATTACCGGCGATTTAAGAAGCTTGGCCAATTGCGCAGTACTGTATGTTCCTGCCACGTCAAATCCATCGAATAGCCCTCGATTACCTTCTATCAATGAAATATTCTTCTCTAAAGACCGTCTCAAAAAAGATCCGCGTACTATTTCATAAGTCATCAAGTAGGTGTCGAGATTGTAGCATTCTCCACCAGCAGCGAGCCCCAGCCAACCGGCGTCTATATAATCTGGTCCCTTCTTGAAAACAGCGAGAGACAGATTCCGTTTACGAATTGCAGCAGCTATGCCGACTGAAAGAAATGTCTTGCCGGCACCACCTTTTAGAGCGGCAATCACCACTCTGGGAAGATTTGATTTAAGTTGTACTGTAAATTGCATATCTTTCTCGCCTGATGCAGCATTTGCTTGAAGCGGGTTTCAATTTTGTTCCAAAAAGCCCGTGTGCGCTTTTCAATAATAAAGAATGGTTGAAATAAAAAAAAGAGCGCAGGATGACTCGAAATTTATAGAACGCGCTGAATGGCTTTGTACACTGAAAAAATGTGGTGAGCTAAATTACTATTGATAATCGGAATATCAGGTGCCTCTGAGTCGTAGGATTCGACGACTGCTTGAAAAATTTTCGTCAATTCCGATGGGCATAGTTGCTTCAGGTTTTTAGAAAAACCGTTCATTAATCTTTCATCACACTTTCCATCTGCGACCTTTCTTCTCAATGCATCCATGAAACCTTTTAGCGTCGGCTCTACACTGCAGTCCGGAGCCCATACAATTTCTCCTACCCCATCCAATCTGTCCAGCCTCATTCTAATACTGAGATTCGCAAAAAATAAGGCCATTGCTGTAACCTGGTTTTCGGGCGAATACTCGTGGAACTCCAATCTTGGTCCATATTGCCGTATAGTGATCAGTTTCAGATCCAATTCTTCGTTGACTGGGGAGGCTACGAAGTCCCCGGACGCATGATGCCAAGGAAAGATTTCTTCAAATGTCTTAGTATCATAAAAATTAGTTAGAATATATGCCGCCTTACGCCATATTTGCTCGGATTGACACTCAGATAAAAAAGTATAGCCATTATCCATATCCCATAATAGCAACCGCAACGAATGGCCCTTGGTCTCGGCAGATAGGTGGAATTCGTGAAAACCTTCCAACCAGTCCCCCATCATTATAAGCATCCGGGAACTGCTGCCATTCGGTTTTCCCAAAGTTTCCGAATCAAGTAAATACATCTTGGGAATTGAATCAGTGCCGATCTTCTGCTGAATGTATCGAAAATGATCGAATTCATTCTTCAGCAATGTTTGGCTTCTCTCCGTTAATGCGACATTCAGCACTAAATGCACGTCTTTGTTAACAACTATGTGTGCCGGATGATAATCTGCACCATGCTTTTCCACTATAAGATCTATTTCTTCAATTTTTTTGTCACACCCATTTGCCGCAACGATCCGGCTCAAATAATCCTGCTGTCGGATGACAAACCCTTTCAATGCAGCGGTATAAGCCTCGTAAGTAATCGGGCTTAGTGCCGTATCATTTGATCCGGTCGGTCGTTCCAGCGGAATACGTGATTTGAGCAGCCTGGGAGTAAATGGGGCAGGTCCGTCAGAACTTGAGCGCAGCAGATTAACAGACGGAAACTTAAAATTTTTCATAAATTTCAATATACCTTATCTTGGTCAGACCTGAAATTTGTCGGTGTGTATTTTTAGTAGAAATCGTTCAATATTGCGCAAAAGAATGCACGTAGCCAGTGCACGCTCGGCTTTGATGCACAGGCACCATAATATATGCGCACAGAGTATGTTAATTCGGTGCATTTTTCTGGCTTGTGAAGACTCTATGATGGCGAAGATTTAAGAAGTTTTTCTTGACTTGGCTCGACATGCTGACATAAAATTGATTGAATGTCTCTTGGGTGGCATGAACCTTTCACGTTCACTAAACCCGCCAGTAAAATGAGGATCTTAGTAGATTTCCCGGGGAAAGCTTGTCGGGAGGGATCTTTCTCTCGGGATAGGTATTTTCCTGGAAACCATCAGAACATTTGATCAAACGCAAGAATTTCTGAAGAGAGGAGGATTTTTAATGGCGAAACACAGCACCCCTATGCTTGATGAGCTGGAAAAAGGTCCGTGGCCAAGTTTCGTTTCCGATATCAAGCAGCAGCAGGAAAAGGGGAAACAAGCAATTAAGGAGGCGCCGGAGGATCTTCTTGGTGTGCTGGAAATGTCGTACCAAGACAAGGTGACACACTGGAAGCACGGCGGTATTGTGGGAGTGTTCGGATATGGTGGTGGCGTTATTGGAAGGTATTGCGATCAGCCCCAGAAATTTCCGGGCGTGGCGCATTTCCATACTGTTCGGGTAAATCAGCCCGCGAGCAAATTTTACAGTACTGAATTCCTTCGCGGGTTGTGCGACCTATGGGAAAAACACGGCAGTGGATTGACCAATATGCACGGTTCTACAGGCGATATCGTCTTCCTGGGCACGACAACTGATCAGTTGGAGCCGCTATTCTACGAAATGACTCACGAGCTGAATCAGGATTTGGGTGGCTCAGGCTCCAACCTGCGAACACCATCATGTTGCATTGGTAAAGCCCGTTGCCAGTTTTCTTGCATTGACACACAGGAACTGTGCTATCAGATGACTATGCAGTATCAAGACGAGCTTCATAGGCCTGCCTTCCCGTACAAATTCAAGTTTAAATTCGACGGCTGCCCCAATGGCTGCGTCGCTGCTATCGCTCGTGCGGACATGTCCGTAATCGGGACATGGAGAGACGACATCCGGATCGATCAGAAGGCGGTGAAGGCGTACGCGGGCGGAGAGGTCAAGCCTAATGCCGGGGCTCACTCGGGTCGGGATTGGGGAAAATTTGATATCCAGAAAGAAGTCATTGAGCTGTGTCCGACTAGATGTATGAGCTGGGATGGCAGTAAGCTGGACATAAACAATAAAGAGTGCACTCGATGCATGCACTGCCTCAATGTCATGCCGAAGGCCCTTAGAGTAGGTCAGGACCAGGGAGCATCAATACTTTTCGGCGCGAAGGCCCCTATCCTCGAAGGCGCACAGATGTCGACTCTCACGGTGCCGTTTATGAAGATGGAGCCGCCTTTTGAAGAGCTCAAGGAACTAATTGAAAAGGTCTGGGACTGGTGGATGGAAGAAGGCAAGAATAGAGAACGGCTGGGCGAACTTATTCAGCGGCAGACCTTTCAAAAATTCTTGCAGGTCCTCGAACGAGACCCCGATCCCAGAAGTGTGAAGGAGCCCAGATCCAATCCCTACATCTTCTGGAAAGAAGAAGAAGTAGAAGGCGGCTGGACACGTGACATCAAAGCATTCCGTGAGAAACATCAGAGGTAAACAGGAGGTTAAGAACTATGCCTTACGATCCGAGCGATCCCCTAAAGGACAGAATTACCGATATAGGTCCCAGATACTATAAGGACTTCTTTCCTCCAGTTATCGAAAAGAACTATGGAAAATGGCTGTATCACGAAATCCTCGAACCCGGGGTCTTGGTACATTTTTCCGAAACTGGAGATCAGGTCTATACAGTCCGCGTCGGCGCCGCTCGACTGGTGACAATTGAGCATCTTCGCGAGTGTTGTGATGTGGCCGACAAACATTGTGGCGGTTATCTGAGGTTTACCACCAGAAACAACATTGAGTTCATGGTGGACAGCAAGGATAAACTTAAGCCGTTGATGGATGATCTGAAGAGCAGGAAATTCGCGGCCGGATCAAACAAGTTCCCTATCGGAGGAACAGGGGCCGGTGTAACTAACATCGTTCATACCCAGGGGTGGGTACATTGCCATACGCCGGCCATCGACGCTTCCGGAGTTGTCAAGGCAGTGATGGATGGCCTCTTCGATGAATTCGGCAATATGCGGCTTCCCGCTCCAGTCAGGGTCTCTCTCGCATGCTGCTTGAATATGTGCGGTGCAGTGCATTGCTCAGACATAGCGATTCTCGGAATTCACCGCAAACCGCCAATGGTTGACCATGATTGGATTGACAAGCTCTGTGAGCTTCCGCTCGCAATAGCGGCTTGCCCCACTGCGGCAATCAAGCCCGCAAAGACTCCCGAAGGTTTGAAGACCCTTGAAGTCAATCACGACCGCTGTATGTTTTGCGGCAACTGCTTCACCATGTGCGCGGCCATGCCGCTTGCTGACGATGTGGGCAGTGGAGTCGCCATTCTGGTCGGTGGGAAGATCTCCAATCGGAAAAGCATGCCGAAATTCTCCAAAGTGGTTATTCCATTTATTCCCAACGAGCCACCACGTTGGCCTAGAACTGTCGAAGCGGTTAAGCACATTGTGGAAGTGTACTCGAAAGATGCAAAGAAATATGAACGTGTCGGCGAGTGGGCCGAAAGGATAGGATGGGAGCGATTTTTCGAAAAAACCGATATTCCGTTCACGCATCATCTTATTGATGACTATCGTTTCGCTTATACCACTTGGCGCACGTCTACCCAGTTCAAGTTCTAGCTGGTCAAGAGGGGAGTTAATCCATGACCGAGGACGAAGCCAAAAAAATTATACTGGACAACTTGCAGTCCAAATCCAAATCCAAATCAAAGTTCTATCTGAAAGATTTTTACGCCATGATCCCCGACATGAAGAATCGGGACGTGAAGAATATCGTAAATAGGATGGTAGGACAGGGCTTATTGGAATATTGGTCCAGTGGAAGCACCACTCTTATCGGCCTCAAAGGTATGGGGAAGCAGCATACGGAAGAGGACTAGCTGTAATCCCGTTTGAGCCGGTAAGTCAACGTCAGTGAAATAAAGAGCGAGGGCGCAATCTGCGCTCTCGCTCTTTGCACAAGAGTTTCAGGTCCAATCGCCTAGAATCGGGATCAAAATCTCACCTGAATAAGATGCGGCATAAATTGCAGGCGCGGTTCGTGAACCGGACGGTGTCAAGGCGCTTCTCGGAGTGACCCTACCGCGACGTATCGGTACATGGAAGGCGTAACCTTGTCATAATCAACATGGCAGATTCCGTCTCTGCTATTTTCTAGAGAACAGGGCGGCATTCCAGCTCTGATCACTCTTGTTGATGACAGGAGTGAATCCTTGTGAGCTATAGGATTCTAAGACTTTTGGCGCCATTGCGTCGGCCACCCCCGATATAACGAGAAATTCTTCGACAAGATTCCCCAGATTTTTACTTAATTGGAGTAACAGCGGGGCCACGAGATTGGCGGTGACAATCTTGAAAGTGCCTCTCACAGACTCAGCTCCGCCAATCAACAATTCCACGGAATTTTCCGATTTGAGGCCATTTAGCTGAAGATTTCGCCGAGCTGAGTAGATTGCGGCAGCGTCAATATCCACGCCGACCGTAAAGCCCGCGCCTAGCCGTTTTGCCGCTATTACAAGAATACCTGTACCCGTACCGAGATCCAGCATACTGGGAAATTGCACTTCCGCAGATAAGCGATTCAATGCGACCTCAGTGAGCTGAAGAGCCATCAAGGTAGCCGGATGATTTCCGGCTCCAAAAGCGGGACCAGGATCAATGATTATATCCAGTCTATCTGAGGAGGCCAATCCGCCCTCCCAGTAAGGCACGATTCGCAATTTTTTCCCAACGTCGATGGACCGAATGCCGCCCGTCCACCCGTGGTGCTTTTCTACGTTGCGTTTGGTCAAACCCCTGATTCACTCCATAACTTAAACTTAGAATGCGGCAAGATGCTCCTCATAGGGGTCCCGCCTGTAAATATTTCGATCATCGGACTTCGAAACGCTGTAGATTCTACTCGGAAGGGTAGGGGATACCAAATTTGGTTTCGATGACATTCAAGCGATCCCGTACAGTATCCATTTCGCCGGCATAATGCAGGATCGCTTCGTTTATAACCGAGGCAAATTTCTTGAGATCAGCATCCATGGTGTTGAAACGAAGAAGAAGTTCTTGATGGCGAGCTTCATTTTTTTCCTCAATGGAATCAACGCGAGCCTCGAGAGCGTCGATCCTACCAGTGAGAAAATTCATATCGTCTTGAAGCGCGTCAACTTTCTGATCCAGGCGCGTAACTGTCTGACCCAAATCTACCATTTTGGTTTCTAGGAATGACATTCGACTCTCAAGGGAGGACATGCGATTTTCCACGGAATCAATCCGCTTCTCGATGTACTCCATCCGCTCTTCGATGGCTCTCAACCTAGCTTCGATGGCTCCCACCCTGGCTTCGAAACCATCCATACGAGCTTCTAGACTATCCATCCGGTCTTCAAGACGACCCATCCGCGCTTCGAGCGCGTCGAAACGAGCCTCAAAAGAAGAGCGCATGGCCCGCATTTCGTCACGGATCTGGATCAGGATCTGAGTTGTAATGGCGCTCTCGGACGGATCTGTCATTGAGGTTACCTTGAAGGTTCCTTACGGGGCAAAGGTGTGCTGAACAATAATCGGCCACAGGAGTGTTGTCAAGGAGGAAATGTGAAGATAAAATGTTATTATTTTGGGATGTTAAGATGAACAGCACCGCATACTGGAAGTCCTCAGCAAGCCGAGACCTCATATTGTTCCTGGGAAAGATGAGAGTCCTGAGTCAGCTCGATTTTTGTATTATATTGTTTCTGCATTTGTTCCAGTTGTGCGCTTTCCTGCTCAAAAAGCAATTTTACTACTTCGGGGTGAGCGGTAACCCGTATACAGGATGATGCGCTGTCAGATATCTCGCTCGAGATTGCCCGAAGTACTTCATAACTCACTGTGGTGAGGGATTTAACAAAACCCTTTCCCTCACAGTGCGGGCATTGTTCACATAAAGTACGCGTGAGATTTTCTCGTGTTCTTTTTCGCGTCATCTGCACAAGACCTAGTTCGGAAATTTTCAGAATATTTGTTTTTTGCTTATCTTTCTTCAAAGCTTCCTGTAGAGCTGTGCTGACCTTCTCCCGATCTGCGGCACGATCCATGTCTATGAAATCGACAATGATTATCCCGCCAATATTTCGCAGCCGGAGTTGATATGCAATTTCCTTTGCTGCCTCCAGATTGGTTTTCAGAATGGTTTCTTGAAGATTCCTTTTTCCCACATATCTGCCTGTATTCACGTCAATAGCTACCAGCGCTTCAGTGAAATCAATATTAATGTAACCTCCTGATTTCAGCCAGATCTTCCTTCCAAGTGCCTTGTTCAATTCCATTTCAATTCCGAACTTCTCGAAAACCGGCTCGTCTCCTTGATACAGTTCCACATAGGATTTCATAGGAGGCATAAAAGTATCCATAAATTCGAGAATACGATGGTAATGTTCATCGGAATCCACAACCAGCCTTGTCACGTCTTCTGTGAACAAGTCCCGCACGCCGCGTAGGCACAGATCAAGATCTTCGTAGATCAGTGACGGCGCAGGCACTCTTATCTCTTTTTCCAAGATTCTTTGCCATGTTCCTTGAAGAAAACTTAAGTCTGCCTGAAGTTTTTCTGAAGTTTCATTTTCACTGACGGTTCTTACGATAACACCGCAGGAAGCCGGTTTGATGAAAGATATTATTTCTTTTAACCGTTGGCGCTCCTGTTCGTTTTCTATTCTCCTGGATATTCCGATATGATCTACCGTCGGCATGAATACAAGGTGTCTTCCAGGAAGAGAAATCTGTGAAGTTATGCGCGCTCCTTTACTTCCCAAAGGTTCCTTGGATATTTGAACCAGGATATCTTGGCCTTCCTCCAACAGGTCTTCAATGGGCGTAAATTCATAATCGTCATCCGGTATTACTTCAGGAATTTGATCATGTTGCTGCTCGGCTTCTTCCGATTCGTCATCAGCCACCACAAAATTGAGATCTTGGCTATGGGGGTGAATGTCGCCGACGTACAGAAAGGCGGCTCTCGATAATCCTATATCAACAAATGCTGCCTGCATGCCGGGCAGCACCTTGATCACACGACCTTTGTAAATATTGCCGACAATACCGCGTTCGCCTTTGCGCTCAACATGAATTTCCGAAACCTGGCCGTCTTCTGTCAGCGCCAGCCGAGTTTCTCGGTCGGTGATGTTCATAATTATTTCACCGGCCATATCCTAATCCTCTTTTTCATTCAAAGAAGTATCAAAAGAAACCGATGTTTTGAGAATCTTCATCTTTTTTGCTTCTTCCCTGTTAATTCCCAAGATGGCGGCGACCGTATCCAGAGGATGGACCGAGCCCGATGGGCCGCTCCTCATACCGATTTCCAGTCCGTGCTCTGATATGCTAATTGTCTCAACCCATTGCTTCAAATCCACATTTCTCTCTTTGCCTTTGCGCAACACAGTAACATTGAAACTGGAAGCCGACCGGAATTGATGGGCTCTATGCATCATTTCATGGCTTTTCCAAAA
>JBKQRG010000265.1:0-12755 GCA_052144015.1 Desulfomonilaceae bacterium | reverse complement strand
CTCGTCTCGAATGCATTCGATACGAGGCGCCTAGAAGCCGATTATTATACAAAAAGTTCCGATACTGAAACCTCTCTGTGTATCCTGCTGATTGCTTCGCCTAAAAGAGGAGCTACAGATTCGACCTGCAGTTTACTGCAATTTTCGGACTTCTTCTCTGTTGGTATTGTATCTGTTACGTATAGTTTCTCAATAGGCGACCGGTTAATCCGTTCGATAGCTTCCCCTGAAAGCACGCCGTGGGAGCAGCAGGCGTATACTTTACGTGCACCCGCGGCTTCAAGAGCCTGTGCCGCTTTGACCAATGTGCCGGCGGTATCTACCATATCATCCAGGAGAATGGTATCGCGACCCGACACATCTCCGATCACGTTCATTACTTCGGACTCATTTGGTTTGGAGCGGCGTTTATCAATGATGGCCAGATTGGTTCCGAGCTTCTTCGCAAAGGCCCTGGCTCGCTCAACGCCGCCGGCGTCCGGCGATACTACTGTGCATTCAGCCGTATTGTGCTGTGCCTTTATGGCTTCGGCCATTATAGGTCCGGCGTAAAGATGATCGACCGGGATATCAAAAAAACCCTGAATCTGACCGGCATGCAAATCGATGGTAAGGACCCGGTCAGCTCCGGCCGTGGTGATTATATCCGCGATTAGTTTGGCCGTTATGGGAGCACGGCTAGCCACCTTACGATCCTGGCGAGCGTATCCGTAATAGGGCATGACCGCTGTGACTCGACTTGCGGAAGCACGTTTGAGCGCATCGATCATGACCAGCAGCTCGACAATATTATCATTGACCGGCTGACATGTTGATTGAACGACAAAGACGTCCATTCCCCTGACATTTTCTCTGAATTCCACCTGAATTTCCCCGTCACTGAAAGATCCCACCATGGCGATTCCCAGGGGGATCCCCATATAACGGGTGATAGCTTGCGCGAGATCGGGGTTAGAGTTTCCGGCGAAAATTTTGAGTCCTACTCGCATTGGAGTATCCTTTGTCGCAGATAGCGGTTTCATGTAAAAACAAGTACTCTAATGCTGTTTTGGTTTCGTGTCAACCGGAATTCCGTGATGCCTCGCGTAACATTCATGTGCCTGACGGGACTTCGTTTGCATTATGCGATTGACTACCAAAGAAGCAAGCTTCGCACTTTGGGATTGGTTCGTTTTCAACCCTTGAAACGCCCATGTGGACTACTCCACTTGCTTGAATGGTTACTCATCGCATAGGGGTAATTTGATCGTAGGTCAAATTAATGTTATAATGATTATATTTCAAATAGATATGCGGGAGGTTCATTCAATGAAGGCATTAGGCATGGTGCTCGCTCTATTGGTTCTTTTGATCTGCATTTCCTCAGAGAGCTTCAGCAACGGAGCCTCAAAGGGCACGAGGGCTACTGGAACAGGACTCACTGGCGAACGCATTATTGGACTGGGTAGAGTCTCTACCGCAGCACCCAAGCTCAAGTCAGTAGATAGCTCGTGCAGGACCATGTACAAAGGACAAAAGCCCCTCGCTGCACTGCTTGAGGATTGTGTCGCCTATGCCCTGGACATTCCTTTGGCCATGTTGACTCCTTTTGTTTCCGCTCTGACGCCAGTGGTGGATAAACTCGAGTACGGTTGCGATGACGGCTATGCTCGCCGTGTCCGAAAATGAACGGTTCGATTCCAATTCATCCTGTTGAAATTCTTTCTTCGCAGGACAAGTGTGATATCTATTTCAGTCGAATAGTAGATCTTGCAGTGGCATCAGATTTGCTGGACCCGGATACAAAATCCGAAATTGGGCATTTTGCATTTTCAACTCACTACACTCGCGGTAAGGATCTGGATCATCGGTTCCAGACGGCTCTTCGGGAATTCGAAGAAAAACATCCGGACCTCGTTTTGGAACGGCGAGAACTGCAAAGCGAAACTTCGGTCGGGGCTGCTGATGAATTCTTTAGCTTGAGTAATGACGATAAGGTGCGCGAATTAAAAATTGTTGGAGCATCACGCCGAGTATGGCCCACCGGAACCTCTTTCGTTCTAACCTATCCCTGGGATGACGCGGGTAACGGAAAACCAGTCGGCTTCAGAACGGATTTATCAGATTTTATGAAGCGCAGGGTTTTGAGAATACTTAATAAAGCTGGAAAATTAAGAAATTCCAATCTGTTTGTATGAAGAGATGATGCGCATCACTTAAGCACAAAACATTTCTCATCATCAACTTCTCCTTTAAGATGGTATTCCAATTCTTTTGCTGGGATTTCTTTTAGCTGAAAAGAGGGCTCCCATTCTTTGGACTTGGCGTTCCAGGAATATTGCTCTAACCCAATTTTTTTGGCCTTTTCAGTGTACAGGATAAGGTACCATCCACCGTACAGTTTCGAGAAACATGTTTTCACATGTTTCACATTTGGAATACTCTTGCCGAATTCGAGCGCAGAGGCGTTTATCTCATCTTTCCAGCTCAGATCGGGAGGCCCTTCGAGAAGTCCTTCCGATAGAGACGGGGGCTTGTAGTCAGGTGGTGCGGGGGGGAGCTGAGCATCAGCCGGTCTCTCCGGCTTGGCTGCGGTGGGACTCTCAGCAGAGGACTCGTTTTTAGCATCCGATCCGGAAACCTCGGGTGATGACGGCTTACTCATTTGTAGACTGGGCATGCACGCGGATACAGCCAAAACCAGGCCGACGCATACCGCGACCAATAATGTTGAAGCGGTCTTCATAAATCTAATCCGTATGCATGCATTCTGGGCAGAGTAGCGTATAACAATAGCATCAAGCCTTGGATATTACAAGAGCATGCGAGCATAAATCTGTAACCCTTCAGTTACAGGCGGCCAAAGAATGTCATTGCGAGCTGAGCGAAGTAATCCCCTCTGCCTCTGAGACTGCTCAAAACTCCAGATTAGGCTGGAATGTAGCACGATCAGAGAAGCCTCGCTTGTTTCACCCCCTCACCACAGTCGCCTCCCCAAGAAGAGGGGTTATAGGGAGCCGCTGTGCGATTGCCATTTCTCCCTTTGGGTGGGGGAAAATCGCACCACTATATTGGCTTTATGAAGACTTTTGAGACAGCCTCTCCGCCGTTTCACTACCCGCGATGAGAACGCAGAGCGGGGGTACACAGCACCGGAGGAGGCACAAGAGTTAACTTAAACTTCTGGTCCACTCGTCCCAGGGGGACGAGATGAGAGTAGCCCGGCGATTTATCGCCGGGAAATCGGTATCACTCAAATTTCTAGTCCCGCTAGGGACGACTTATCGATTAATGTCATCCATAACTCCTTCAGTCGTCCCTCTGGGACTAAACGGCTTTACTAGAGGCGCATTCTTTACCCGGCGATAAATCACCGGGCTACTTTCAGATGTTCCTACGGAACCATAACTGCCCTTAAGTTAACGCCTGTGGAAGCAGGGGAAGAGTGACAACTATTCGAAATAAGCAACTTAGGTGATCGTAAGCCTAACGTCTATGCCGAAGGGGGTCCTACTATATGCGGTTGAAAAGCAGTCTAAATATGAGTTACTCTTAAAAAAAGAAGAAATCTTATCTTAAGAAAATGTAAATGGCTGAGGGTTCATTGAAAAAAGTAGTGGCATTCGTCGGAAGGCCGAACGTGGGGAAATCCACCATGTTCAATATGCTTTTCGGCAGGCGGAAAGCTCTCGTCGAGGACACTCCGGGCCTGACCAGGGATCGAAATTATGCCGAGGTCACTGTCCGGGACAAGTCCTTCGTTATAGTCGACACAGGCGGTTTCGAACCGGACACGGATGACGCCATACTAGCTCAAATGAGGACTCAAACTCTGGTGGCTATCGAGCAAGCTGATATAATTGTTTTTCTCGGCGATGGAAAAACAGGAGCCATTCCTTCGGATCGTGAGATCGTACGTTTGCTCCAAAAAGCCGAAAAGAAGATATTTTATGCTGTTAATAAGATAGATTCCGAGAAACAGGAGGATTTTGCCGCAGACTTTTATCAGCTAGGAGTGGATCCGATTTTTCCGGTAAGCGCTATGACCGGTTACGGCATGGGTGAACTCATTGACGCGTTATTGGACGAGATACCGGAAGAAGCCCATGGCCCAGAAACTCTGGAATTAGAAGATCAGCTTATCAAAGTGGCAGTTGTCGGGCGGCCGAATGTAGGAAAATCTACACTCGTCAATCTGCTCTTGGGCGAAGAACGACTTGTGGCGCATGAAAAACCGGGCACTACACGCGATTCCATTGATACTCTCGTACGGCATCACGGCAGGGAATACCTATTTATTGACACGGCAGGGATAAGGCGGCGTTCCCGCATAGTGGATCGAGTGGAAAAATACAGCGTAATCAAAGCATTTCGTAGCATTGATCGGGCTGATATAGTGCTGATCATGATGGATGCGAGGGAAGGAGTGACGGACCAGGATGCACGAATAGCAGGGTACGCGTTCGAAAAAGGCCGCGGGATAGTATTGGTGCTCAATAAATGGGATTTAATCGAAAAAGACAGCAATACAATTAAGGAGCATGTGGAAAGCGCTCGACGAGCTCTGAAATATCTCCCTTACGCTCCGATTCTGAGTATTTCGTCGCTGAAAGGCACGCGCGCAGTAAAACTATTCGCCTTAATTGAGGATTTGAATTCCAAATATCGTAAAAGGATCGGGACCGCGGAATTGAACCGGTTCCTTGAACATACCCTAGCCCAGAATCCGCCCGGGATGCATCGCAAAACAAGGCGTATCAAGATCTATTATCTTGCACAGGTACGTGTGGCTCCCCCGAGTTTTGTTTTGTTTTGTAACTATCCTGAGTCGATCCATTTTTCGTACAAGAGGTTCCTGGAAAATAGATTGAGAGATGCATTCGAATACAATGGCGCTCCGCTCAGGCTCATATTCAAGAAAAGACAAGGAAAATTCATGGAGGATTCAAAGCACTGAGGAATTATTTGGGAGAAGCGTTGGTCGTCGGTCATTGCGAGGAGTGAAATCCCGCGTTCCGCGGGAAAGCAATGCCTCGGTAGTGACCGGCCTCCGTGCCGGTGAGTTTCGGACTGCACCTGCAGGGACGCCGCGGCGTACCAACGGAGGTTGCTTCCCCCGCTTTTCAGCGGGGTCGCAATGACGGTCTTTCAGCGCGTAAGTGAAAGGTTACACCCGTTCGGATTTCTTTCTTGCGAAAAAATAACGCAAGTGTATGAAGTAATAACAATTTAATCTCTCTGGAACCGAGCGCGGGGTAATCGACTCCAATTACCTGAGACTTTTTTAGTTAGTGAATTTCCCGACTTCTCAGAGTTTTGAAGCAAAGATCAATGAAGAAAAGAACAACCGCCATAGTCCGCTTCGGCGAAATTGAGGAACTTGTTAAGTCCTATTATCCGGACGCAAACCTGGACCTTATCCGAGCGGCTTACGTCTATTCCGCACAGGTGCACCAAGGCCAGACACGGGTTGGGGGTGAGCCTTATCTCGTGCATCCGGTAGCAGTAGCCAAAATACTAGCTCAGATGAAGATGGATGAAGCCACAGTAGCCACAGGACTTCTTCACGATGCGGTTGAGGACACACTGACAACCAACGAGGATGTGGAGCAGTTCTTCGGTAAGAATGTTGCAACGTTGGTCGACGGCGTCACCAAAATCAGCAAGATGGAATTTCAGTCAAGAGAGGAACGGCAAGCTGAAAATTTCCGCAAGATGATTCTGGCAATGAGCCGAGACATCAGAGTGTTGCTGGTCAAATTGGCCGACCGTCTCCACAATATGCGAACCCTCGATCCCATGCCGCCTGAAGCCAGAAAACGAATTGCTCAAGAAACCTTGGATATATATGGACCACTTGCAGGACGATTGGGGATCTATTGGATGAGGACGGAACTCGAGGATCTGGCCTTCAAATATGTGGATCCCGAAAATTATAATTATATCAAAAGCCACCAAGAAGAATTACTAAAAGCTAAAGAAGATTATGCCAATAACGTGCTACGAATCATTCGTGAGAAACTCCAACAATATAATATCAGCGCAATAACCAAGGGTCGCAACAAAGAAATTTACAGTATCCACCGGAAGATGACTAGCCAAAATCTGGATTTCGAGCAGATCCACGATCTCACGGCATTTCGGATAGTATTATCGACCGAGAGTGAATGTTACGCGGTGCTTGGCTTAATCCATTCACTATGGAGACCGGTGCCCGGCAGGTTTAAAGATTATATCGCCATGCCCAAAGGCAACCGTTATCAATCCTTGCACACGACTGTTATTGGACCCGAGGGCGCCAGAATCGAAATACAGATAAGAACGCACGACATGGATTTAGTGGCTGAGGAAGGGATTGCCGCACATTGGTCGTATAAGCAAGGCAAAGCCGCGGCACAGGATGAAGATCTAAAGGTCATGCACTGGTTGCGCCAGATGATGGACTGGCAGCAAGATCTGGACGACCCGCGAGAGTTCCTCGAGAATGTGCGGGTGGATCTTTATCCTGACGAAGTTTATGTTTTCACGCCGAAAGGAGAGGTAAAGGAGTTCCCGAAGGGCTCAACGCCCCTGGATTTCGCGTACTCGATCCATACTGAAGTCGGGAACAGTTGCGTGGGCGCTCGAGTGAACGCCAGGATGGTACCACTCAAGTACCAATTGCAAAATGGAGACAGTGTGGAGATCGTAACATCTGCACACCAAATACCGAGCAAAGATTGGTTAAAGTATGTAAAGACACCCAGGGCGCGAACCAAGATACGCCACTTTGTGATGACCGAAGAACGAGAGCGTTCCATCCAATTGGGTCGAGAAAGCACTGAACGCGAACTGAAGAAATGGAGATGCGAGCTTAATCGAATTGAAAAAGAAGGCGAAGTTTTGAGAGTGGCTCAAGAATTCGGCTTTAAGACTGAGACGGACCTTTATGCCGCGATTGGTTTTGGGAGAGTATCCGCTAAAGTCGTAGTCACCAGGGTCGTTCCGGTGGAGGAAAGGGAAAAGGCCAAAATTGCCGCAATCGAGGAGAAACCCAAGAGAGAACATATTACTTCTCGTAGCGGAGTGAAAATTGAGGGCGCATCAGACGTAATGGTAAACTTTGCTAAATGCTGCAATGCACTACCAGGAGATGCAATCCGAGGCTACATTACTCGAGGTCGAGGTGTCACAATTCACAAAGACGACTGCATAAATCTGCTCGACATCGATAGTCGTAGAATCATCGATGTGACCTGGGACGGCGAGCAGCCGATCAGTCGTATCGTCGGCCTTTCAATTCAGGCCCGTAACAGAACGGGTTTGCTGGAGTTAATAGGCGGGGTGTTCTCGTCCAATGAATCCGATATAGTCCAAGCAAACATTAGAACAGGCGAAGACGATATGGCCCAAGGTATTTTCAGGGTCACAGTACGCAATGTTTCCCACCTGACCCGTCTCATTAATGCTCTAAAGAATATCAGGGGAGTGGAAAGAGTCGAGCGCCTGAGCGCCGGCCAGAGCAAATCGAATTAATTGGGCTTTTCTCAGAAAGCAACCCGGCCGGCATACCGCATGAGAATTGATCCTTAAGGGGCTTTTGTGACCAGGTTAGAACGAATACAACGTGTACAAACCTTTGCCCTTCTAACACGACCGGATTCTTCGATAACTCTCACCCGCTGCAAGTTCGGATATGAAATCTTTCTTGTGCGATTGTGGGCGTGGCTGACATTGAACCCTTTTAAAGGTCTTTTTCCGCAAATTTCACAAACACGAGACATAAAACAACTCCCTGGCCATTCGGCCGTAAATCATTTATTTAGCAAAAAATCATTTATTTAGCAAATAACGGCCGGCATCTGAGAATATCTGAAAACCAGCGTTCCGCCAACCGATTGTAGCGGTCCCGCGATTATGCGCAATCAACGGCCTGAAGTAAAAATGCTCCAGCCTAGAATTCTGAAATATTGTATCCAGCCGGTCATTTTGATGACTCTACAAATGCCATTCTAAGCTGAAATAACGTTTCTTTCAGTATCTTTGCTTCCTGTTCCGTGAGATTGCCTTTAGTTTTTTCCTCAAGAAGCGCCACAAGATCAATGGTCTGCCTGGCTCCCTGTAAGTCTTTTTTCGTTTCTTCACCGCCGCCGGGAATTTTGATTAACCCAAGCTGGAAAAGAGCAGTATTGGCCAAGCTCACGACAAACCCAGTGAAATCGATCGGCCTGTGCGATTCTTCCCGCTTTGGCTCCTCTCGCTTGACTTCCTCTGCTGCTGCGCTTGCCGGAGGCTCATCGGGTTTGGACTCTTTTTGCTCGTCCGGTTTCCATTCCTTCGACTGGCCTTCCGAGGTGAAGCGTCGCTTGTCAGTTATCTTGAATTCCTGTTCTTGCTCTTCCTCTTGCTCTCGCTCTTCCATTGGATCTCCCCGCTGCACTAACGATCTTTTCCCCAAAGATGAGCTCTGGGGTTTATCGGATTGCGCCGCTCCAGTTCGTTTAACAATTCCCGGGACGTCATGTCCAACTTGTCCGGAACCTGGATATGAGCTGTCGCATAGAGATTGCCTTTTTCAGTATTCTTGACCGAGGAAAATCCCTTTCCTTTAAAGCGGAACACGGTGCCCGACTGCGTGCCAGGCGGTATTTTCAAAAACAAGGTTCCATCCGGCCCTGGAATTTGCACTTCAGCCCCTAAGATTGCCTCACCTATAGAAATGGGCACTGGCATGTGAATGTGAAGCCCTTCGCGACGGAAGAATAAGTGAGGCTTCACTGTTATATTTAATATCAGATTTCCGGAAGTACCTCCACGAGACCCGGGTACCCCTTGGCCAGCAACTCGTATTTTTGAGCCTGTATCGACTCCCGGCGGAATATGAACATCTATAGTCCTGTTCAGGATAGAAACCGAAACCCATGCCCCTTTGTACGCCTGCTCGAATTCTATGATAATTCTGTGCTCAACGTCGCTGCCCGATTCCGGTTCATGCCTGCGACCTCGGCGACCGGATGATCCTCGGAACAGCTCAGAAATCACGTCCTCAAGTGTCGAACTGCTGGAAAAACCTTGATCAAACGGACCGCCGCGGGGGTTTCCGTAAAAAGAGCCGAAATTGATTCCTGAACGTCCGAACTTTGCTCCAAAAAAGGGTCCAGCTGCTCCGGAAGAACCAAAATTGTTGAAGTTCCCGGCAACTCCGGCATGTCCGAATCTATCGTAGTTGGCTCGTTTCTGGCTGTCTGATAAAATCTCGTAAGCTTCCTGAATTTCCTTGAATTTGATCTCGGCCTCTTTGCTGCTCCTATTTAAGTCCGGGTGATGGCGTCTTGCCAACCTGCGATAGGCTTTCTTGATTTCTTTTTCCGAGGCTGATTTATTGATACCCAGAACATCGTAGGGATCGGATTTGCGCATTTTACGTCTCGGTTTTAAACCTGAGTGCTAAACGAAAGATTGTCACGAACTTGTTTGCAAACTGTCGGGCGGTCTCAGCAGATTACATGCTATGAATTGAGCGACACTATAGTTATTCCAGAAGCGCGATCTTCTTGGGCCTTAGGCAGCAGAATCTCCAAGACCCCGTCGGTATACGTCGCCTTGATCGCGTCCACATCCACATTGCCCGGAAGATCGAAATTTCGTTCGAAACTACCGCGGACTCTCTCAATGCTAAGATACGCGGCCATGACCGGTTCCGATTCGTAAGGTCTTTCCCCGGATATGGTAAGTCGCCGATTTCGAACCTCGATATTTATGTTCTCTAGTCCCACTCCGGGAAGTTCTGCTCTGATAATGTACGCGTCACGTGTTTCCAGCATATCGACCAACGGGCACCAGCACACTCCGCCAACTTCGCAGCGTTGGCGAAAATTGGCGTCCATAAGTCGGTTCACTTTCTCTTGAAAATTCAAGAGATCCTTCAGAGGATCCCAACGATTAAGTGTCATGACCTTTTCTCCGGAAAAATTAACGTGATTTGTCACAATTGCTCAAGGTTCTCTTCGAAAGAGTAAAGGTTTTTAATTTTGGCGTCAAGTGCAAAGCAGGCCGGAATATCTCGTACACACGCAGCGATATGCCGGAATCAGCATAGAACGCGGAAGCTCATTATGATCAAGCGCCTTTATCGGTACCAGGAAGCTGGTAAGAATCCCGTACTTCGCGGAATCCCTGCAAACAAGTCCAAGGACCTCTGCAGAGAAACGTGCTCGAATTACGGCTTGGCCGGTGAGGCAAGGTATCCATCTTTTTTCAGAGCTTCTAGGAGGGCTGTTCCAGTCCCTCTGGGGGCAGCCACCGTGTGAGTCGGAGATTTGCCGCCGGATTTGGCTGGGAATGCCCCTGCTGCGGGTTTGAGCTTTGGATTAAGTCTTAGGATTTCGCGTGGCGGGACATGCGTAAATCTAGCGATTTCGGCTACCGGCAGGTCTTTGGCAAGCGCCAGACCGGCGATCTGGTCGAAGACAATTGGTGGGGCATCCTTGAAACGCAACCCGTAAGCTACTCTGTTTGAATCAATGATGTAGAGGGCAATCCATCTCAAAACGATTTCTTCGGCAGCTTCAGGCAGCGGGATATCCCAGAAAGAAGTTGCATTCCAACGTTCCTGTACTTCCTGAATTGACTTGACGGATGTCAAATATGCCATTAATGGCATCAGCCACCCGTTTGCTCCCAATTCCTTGCGGATTTCTTTCATTTTCGTCGAAAAACATAAAGTGGACAATTCCAGATCAAGTCGATCGTCGTGCCAGGAATCTTCCGACATTTCCGGTCCGCCCTCACCGCGGCCGCATGGCTTGGACAAATACCACCAGCCGGCGCCGGATGTGCGAGGTAAGGACTTTGGACTAAGGACGGCCAAAATCGGGCCTAACAATGTAAACTCTTTCGGGATACCTTCCTTCGCGAACGCCTCGTCAAATATCCAAGAATAGCGACTCTTTTCAGATAGCCACTCAGTCAAAACGCTCCGGGCATCCAATAACAGGAAATTCAGCTGGCACGTTAGCCTATACCTTACGTCCGGTCTCTGCACAGGGATCGTCTCACCAGCGAAAACAAAAGGTTTGTCGGCGAAGTTTGCCGGTAATAGATACCTGCATTCAGAGGGTGGAACTTGTCTCTCAGTTTCGGCACCAACAGCGGTAAAGATTCCACCCACGGATTCTGCGGCAAGGATGGTAAGTGCCATCATTTTTGTAAGGTGGGATTTCGAAAGAATCATCTGGATTTTTCAGAATTGAATTATTTATTCCAGCTTTTTTAGCTTGTCCTGGACCACAAGATTTTCAGGATTGGCTTGAAGTGATTTGCGATAAGCATCAGCCGCTTCAGCCTTTTTACCGCTCGCCAGGAGAACGTCTCCATAATGCTCTGCTATGATCGGGTCGGTCTTGATCTTTTCCATAGCCTTTTCCATGTAAGATAGAGCTTCTTCAGTTTTACCTTGTTGAAAGAGCACCCAACCCACAGAATCCAGGACGTAGCCGTCCTCGGGCTTCAGCGACAGCGCTTTGCGAACGAGGGATTCGGCCCTTTCCATGTTGTCGCCGGAAATGGACAATGTATAACCGATGAAATTCAGGGCACTCGCGTCATCAGGTTTTTCCGCAATTACTCTTTCCATTTCTTGCAGCCCGCGACTGCGGCGCCCGCTTTTTTCACTTACATTTCCTAATGAATATCGTATTCGACTGTTTTTGTTATCCAGCGCCAGAGCTGCATTATAAGCATCGGCGGCTTCCTGATATCGATTCAATTCCTCCAGAACTGAGCCTTTGATATGAAAAAGGTCAGGATCCTTGGTCTCGGTCTCAATAGCCTCATTTATATACCTTACCGCTTTGCCCAATTCACGAGATTTGAGAAACATAATTGCAAGCATAATTCTGGAATTAAGGAATGTGGCTTGACCCTTACGAATCTGAAGAAACTCTTTTTCAGCTTCTTCGGTTTTTCCTTGTTCACGAAGTATTCGTCCCAACTGGAATCGGACCTGGTCCCATCCCGGCTTGGATTGAAGGATTTGATCCAGGATTTCCTTGGCTTTATCGAAATTCTTTTGTTCCGCCATTATCTGGGCCATTTTGATTTGAATGCCCAGATTTTGAGGAGCTATTTTGGAAAGCTCCGTAAACACCTCTAACGATTCAGCATGCTTCTTTTGACCGGCTAGGGCCTGACCTAAATTCAGACGCGCCGGGACACTTAAAGGATCCAGCTTCACCGCTTCTCGGAATTCTTCTTCCGCTTCACGGTATTTCTTCTGCTGCATGTAGATGCCGCCCAATTCAATATGGACTTGCCCCGCGCTATCAGGTCTCTTTTCCATCAAAGATCGAAAAATTTCTAATGCCTTGTCAAACCGATTATCCTCAACATAGACTTTGCCAAGATAAAAATAACCTTCCTTTTCTTCGGGAAATTTGGCGATCATTTTTTCGAAGGTCTTCTCGGCCTCGGGGAAGAGCTTTTCGGAAGCCTGCAAAGAACCTATAAAAATGTACAAATCCCTATCGTCCGGTTTAAGCTCCAACGAGCGATTGTATGCTTCTATCGCTTTAGTCCTGGAGCCGGTGACTGTATAAATCCTTCCCAGCAACGTGTAGGCTTCTTCATAATTGGGATCAAAAAGCGTGGCATTCCGGGCCATAATTAGCGCATCGGCTATTTTACGACCGCGGGCGAGGATTGTGGCAACTTTAGTGTTTAAATAAGCGGATGTGGGATCCAAAGCCAGGGCTTTTCTAATATATAGCAGAACTGCTTCGGTATCGCCCTGGGCTTCA
>JBKQRG010000264.1:0-22164 GCA_052144015.1 Desulfomonilaceae bacterium | reverse complement strand
CCAGCGTTGGTCGAAAACAGTCTCTCCGGTCTGAATGTTATAGTCCCACGCCCCGAGTGCAGCTCCACTCAATGCCAGGTTCAGCCTCTGCTCACTCTCTCTTAGCGCCTCTTCCGCTTTCCTCCGTTCGGTGATGTCGTGGATGATCGAATAAAGCAGCTTGCGATCCTGGATCTCGAGCGGACCGGAGTGAACCTCAACGTCTCGTATCTCCCCTGAACGCAGCCTGTGCCGGAAAACAAAGGAGGTTATGTCTTCCGTATCTGCTGCCGTCATTGCTGCCGCAACCTGATCGGTAGCCATAATGTTGATGTCCGTGATTTTCAGCTGCCTCATCTCATCCAGGCTGTATCCATAAAATTCCAGTGCTGCCGGGTTGGCGTCCACAATGGCCCCCGTTTGCACATCCACCAGGAGTTTAATAGCCCGATTTCTTTCGAACATCTGCCGGTAGCGCTCTTCACTGCGCCTCAGAGACTCCTCGCCTTTTTTGCGCTCGGCAATTTCCCGCTTCAGTTGCTTATTCATCTTCAGCAGTTCGGACGTGCGTTCTTCGACCCGGTTTTCAAGTTCATCGTGAGCACGCTGCAATAACTCCTCTGCGAGCTTGCGGTCGCTGATGTCCGAAATGACTGTTCGGAATCGGCTGAATTCACCGTCAGAGTCCGCTATTCCTACGCTTTCCAGTTGAGCGTGGAACCAACCTCCATCCGGTCTCACCAGTTTGATTTCGCAAACGTGTCGGGCTCCGGTTTGTAGGACCTGGTTACGGTGGAAATAAAAGGTGTCCTGGGTCTCCTTATGAACAAAACCCGTCAACGGCTTACCGATGAGAGATCCTCTCTCCATTCCCAACAGGCCCGCGCCTGCAAGATTGGTTTCCAGAACAAGCGCATTTTCATCTAAGGTGAAATATCCAACCGGCGCGTAATCATATAAATCCAGATAGTTGTCTCTGGATTCCTCCAGAGCCAGTTGAGCCTGACGGAGTTCCTCGTTCTGCATTTCGAGTTCGATCTGGTGGACCTGCAATTCATGCAGGAGCTTCTGTACATTTTCCGGCAAAGGTCCGGATATGTCCTCCACATCGGCAACCTTCTGACGGAGCAATTCCTCGGCTCGCGTCCGTAGATCCCCTGATTTTTCTTTGAAATTCCCGTCTTGCGTCATGTCTGACTCCCTTGGATTTGCACTAATCAGACCGGCGGCCATATCAGCCTAATCGGAGTTCCTTTTACCATGTTCGTGGCTCACGTGTCCCAACTGCCAGGAACTGAGAGGAGACGGCAATCCAATGTTATATTACAATGATACCATGAATAGCGGGGGCGGGGAGTAACTATTTTACGAGTCGAGGACCCTTTTTTCGTACAGCCGGTTACGGCCAAGGCGGGAGCAGGAAATGATCGTATTGCCGCGACATGGACATCAGTACCAGGAGTCTCCGCTTTTAACTCCGCCTTCGGGAGGGTCCTCCGAGCGCGTGATTTCGCTCTGATGTGCTCGAAACCAACCGTCACGCTCCCGAACTTCCCTGCTTTCCTCCCACCGGATTCTCCTGTCTGCCACCTTTCCGTACGGATTCTTTTAAAACGCCGGATCAGCCTGTTCCCAAGATCGGCTTCCCTGTAAGTCCAGTCCGTTAAATGGCGCTAGCCACAGGGCCCGCATTCGCGATTTCCCGTATGACTGGCCGCTTCTCTGTTTTCGTTTCACACAACTTCAGGGCCCTCAAAGGACGTCCTGCGGGAATACACGACACGTTACCTCTTCAGATTCCGGTTCATCCCAACTTTCCAGCTCCGGATAATGGTCAGTCTCACTATTGCGGTCCTGGTGCTTGGATTATCCATGACTCATTCCGTATCCGCTGGACATCCATAACTGAACCAATGTGACAGCCTCCGATTTCATATAGTCGAATAGGACTGGAGCTCTGTCATACTGTCACAGGGATAAATTCTCTCTGCTTGCCAGGATTTTCCCTTTTACAAAACCCTTATCGTTGTATACTCCTTAAGCCCTTTCTAGAAGCATCGCCTGGCCATGACCGCCTCCGCCGCATAAGGCCGCGAGACCGAGATTCAGATGTCGCTTTTCCATTTCGTGGATCAAGCTCACTACAACCCGGCAGCCGCTATTGCCGATGGGATGGCCGAGGGCAATGCCTCCTCCGTTCACGTTAACGATCTCTCTGTTGAGGCCGAGTTCGCGCTCCAACGCCACAGAAGGAGAAGCAAAGGCTTCATTGATCTCGAACAGTTCGATATCTTCCAGCCGATAGCCGGTCTGTTGCAGAAGCTTACGGATAGCCGAAACGGGTCCGATCCCCATAATTCGTGGATCGACCCCCACAGCCACGGAACCTACAATTCGCCACTTTCGTTTCATGTCCAACTTCTCGGCCAATTCTCCTGAAACCACCAAGACAGCTGACGCCCCATCGTTGATTCCCGATGAATTACCGGCTGTCACTGTCCCGTCCTTTTTAAAGGCGGGAGTGAGCCGGCTCAATTCCTCGATAGTGGTTTCCGGGCGAGGATGCTCATCCGTGTCTACAATGACATCTCTCTTCCCTTTCTTTCCCGGAATCACTACCGGCACGATTTCATCTTTGAACCGTCCTTCTTCCAGAGCCTTCTTTGCCCTCATTTGGCTGGTATGGGCGAAATCATCCTGATCTTTCCTGGAAACATGATACTGCTCGGCGACGTTTTCAGCCGTCATGCCCATGATTAGGCCTGAGTATTGATCGAAAAGTCCGTCCCAAACACCGTCTGAGAGCTCCTGATGGCGGAGCCGCAGTCCCCACCGGGCGTTCTTTATTGAAAAAGAAACATTGCTCATGCTCTCTCCGCCACCGGCGATTATTGCCTCGCCTTCGCCTAACCTGATCCTCATCGAGGCAATCCGGATGGTCTCCATCGACGAACAGCATGCCCGGTTCACCTGCACTGCGGAGACATGATCCGGTATGCCGGCCGTCAAGGCGGCACAGCGAGCCAAGCCGTTCTCGTCGCTACGG
Source organism: Desulfomonilaceae bacterium (assembly GCA_052144015.1). Classification (GTDB taxonomy): domain Bacteria; phylum Desulfobacterota; class Desulfomonilia; order Desulfomonilales; family Desulfomonilaceae; genus DATJPW01. The sequence continues at coordinate 19,139 of JBKQRG010000264.1, read as the reverse complement.
ACCATGACCACACCCCAGTAGACATCATCCAATTTATCCTTGGCGAAGTTCACTCTTTCACAGACCTCAGCCATTACCGTACTAGCGAGCTGCTGATGAAGAACATCTCTTAGCGCCCCACCAAAGGAAGCGATAGGTGTCCTGACCGCGGAAACGATAATCGGATCCCTCTTATCCATTTTTTGTGTCTCCTCGTTGTTTCCTCGAACTTCCGCAACAAAAACCTTCCGTGCTGCAATCCATTTCGATAGGGTTTAGGTCGTACCAGTTGCTGTTCCCGTAAACGTGTTCCGGAAGGCATCAACTTGCGAGTTCCGCGGCGGAAACAATGCGGATTACGGATTTGCCTTTCCAGCCCAGTATGGGAGCAACAGTTCTTTTGCACTCCTCTCAGTCGCCGCTCACTTGCACGTTGGATGTCTCGGTAAATGGGATCGATCCAGGTCTAATGTATAGTCACAGGCACAAACCCTTAGCTAATGAGCATCATGATTATGCAGGTGTCTATAATTTCGTCCTTTGCGATTTCTTATCCAACAGTTCGGAATGATTAGTGCCACCACAGGCGCACTTGGTGGAGGGGGCCAGCCTCCTCTATGCGCAATCGGACAAGGCAATTGCTATAGAATTCTTCGGCGTGTGAACGTGTTCGAAGGTACAATTACTGCCGTGATCGTGCCAGCCGGCGGATGATCTCTAGAAATTCCATTGAATTTCGTTGGAGTCGTACAACATTTCGGCACCGTACGAGATCTTGACCCCTCGTGTTCACGGTTCTCTCGGCCACGATTTTTCGTCACTCAACTGCGCCGTAGCGCTACACTCTCTCTATGAATTCGTCTCCCAGGAGTCCCTCTGGTCTGACAAGCAACACGACAATTATTATTAGGAAGGCAAGGGTATTCTTGAATGCGATGGATACGAACTGGGCTGCCCAGGCCTCTCCAAGTCCCAGGATCAGGCCGCCCACAATCGCTCCAGGGAGGCTGTTAAGACCTCCGAGTATGGCAGCAGCAAAGCCTTTTACGAACGGATCAAGCATGAAAAATGGATCGAGCACAAGCGCAGGAGCAAGGAACAGCCCGGCGAGGACCCCCAGAAATGCCGCAAAGCCCCAGGAAAGTGCAAGAATTCGTCGTGTCGGTATGCCGAGAGTTTGAGCGGCTTGAAGATTTTCCGAAGTGGCTCGCATAGCCAAACCCAGTTTGGTCCTTTGCACAAGAGCGTAGAACAGGGCGCAAGCGATCAGTGCGATGATCAAGGTTCCAAGAGTGAGCTCGTTAATGGCAGCCCCCCCAATCTTGTATATTTTGAATTCGTCTAAAAAGAATGGAAAATTGTGTGGTTGCGTTCCCCCGAAATAGAGAACCGGACCTTGAATCATCAAACCCATAGCCAAGGTTAGCACGATCTGGCCAAGGTGAGTGGCCTCGCGCCTTTGGGCAGGAACAAGAACCCCAAAATAGAAAACGATCGCCAGGATTCCGCCGAAAAGCATACCAAGAATGGCTGCTCCGTAAATAGGAAAATTCATGCCCAAAAACATGAACGCTATGAATGTCCCGGCTGTAGCAAAATCTCCGTGAGCAAAATTCAAAATCCGTGTGGACCGGTATATAAGGGCCAAGCCTATAGCCACCAGAGCGTAAATACTCCCCGTGGATAAACCGGTTACTGTGAATTCAATAAATTTTTCCATGAGCGATCCCTCTCCATGTCCTTGCTAGCCCGATTAATGCTCGCAATGTCACCGTTCCCTATCTGAGAGGCCAGTTACTTAAATATAGTCTTGTCTTCATCAATCTGCCCGCCAAACCCAACGGCTCAAAAACCAGGACGATAGCAAGTGTCAGGCCGAAAACCGTGGGAATGAATTGTGAGTACTCCGGAAAGTGCAAAGAAAAAAAATGTGGGATCAAAATGACAAATGCCGCTCCCATTATAGAACCTTCGATGGATGCCAAACCGCCTATAATCACCGCGACAAATAGGGGAAGACCTTCCCAGAATATGAACCTGTCGGGTTCCAGATGTCCAAGAAGGAGGGCGTAAAGCCCGCCTTGCACACCGGTATAAAAAGAGCTTATTGCAAAGGAAAGCAACTTATATCGGGTAAGGTTGACGCCAATTACTTCCGCTGCTATGTCATTGTCCCGGATAGCGATAAAGGCCCTGCCCATATATGACGAAATGATATTGTACGACAGGAAAGTAAATGCAAGGCACAAAAGATAATTGAAATAGTAGTAGGATAAGGTCTGGGACATTCCGAAAATAGACCCCAGCTTCTCCACATGCAACCCCATGCGGCCGCCGGAGAGAACTTCGGAATTGGCAAATATCTGGTACACTGCGATAGCGAACCCCATGGTCACAATTGCCAAATAAGGCCCCTTTAATCTAAGCGATGGGAAGCCTACTATCAGCCCGAAAAGCCCAGCGGCAATCCCAGCGCCGGCCAGCGTTATAGGCCATGGCAAACCTAGACCGGACAGATGGGCAAATGCGAATGCCCCGATAGCAAGGAATCCTGCTTGGCCGAAAGAAATCTGGCCCGTATAGCCGATGAGAAGGTTTTGGCCCTGTACGCCTATCGCAAATATCCAGATGACGGTAAGAACATAGATTAGATCATCAGGGCTATAGATGGGCACGACAAACATGGCCGCCACAACGGCACCCACCCAGACCCGAGTCCATGTTTTCCGAATTAACTGAAGGTCCTCGCGGTAGTTTTTTATGAGATCCATTATCGAATCACCTACTTGTATAGAGACTCTATGACATCCTTATAACGTTGCTCGATGAAACGCCTCTTCACCTTCTTGGTCGGAGTAACATCCCCGTCTTCCTCATAAAATCGCCTCGGCAACAGTGCGAATTTCTTGATGGTCTCGACTCGTGCGACATCCTTGTTCACGGTAGCGACTTCCCGCCCGATGAGCTTGTTGATCTCCGGATTCTTCGTCAGATCCTCGAAAGTGGTGAATGGAATACGATTGTCCTGCGCATATTTGGTGACGTTATCTTCATCAATAAGAATTACCGCCACCAGGAACTTCCTGCCGTCCCCAATGACCACTGCATCCTGAATGTAATCGCTGAACTTCAGTTTGTTCTCTATGTACGCGGGGGTAACATTCTTTCCGCCGGCGGTGATCAGAATGTCTTTCTTGCGATCCATGATTTTAAGATACCCGTCCTCCAGCGCTCCAACATCACCTGTGTGCAACCATCCGTCCTTGATGGCTTCCTCGGTCAGGTCAGGATCTTTGAAGTAGCCTTTGAAGACTCCGTCACCCTTGCAGAGGATCTCCCCATCTTCTGCGATCTTCACGTCAAAACCACGAATCGGTTCGCCGACATAGCCCAATCGAGCTCTACCCAATCGCTGAAAGGCAATAACGCCGGTGGATTCTGTCTGGCCGTAGCCCTCGAGCAACGGAACACCGAGGGCGTTGTAAAATCTAAAGAGATCCGCCGAAGCGGGGGCGGCTCCACAGATTGCCCATCGTACCCGTTCGAATCCCAATTGACGTTTGAGGTGATGCAGTACGAGCCAATAGGCAGGTGTGTAAAGTACGCCCCATTTGTACCTTTCGAAGCTATTTTCGGGAGTTCTCACATATTTTTGTGCGACAGCCAGCGCAAGCTTGAAACAAATTCGCTTGAACCAGGTTGAATCGTCCATACGGATCCTGACCGCGGATGCGAATTTTTCCCATATTCTCGGCACGCTGCAGAAAACGGTGGGAGAGACTTCCCTCAAGTTTTGGCCGAGCGTATCAAGGCTCTCCACAAAATTGACGGTCGATCCCTGCCATATCGCCATGAAGACAGAAATCAGATTTTCGTATATGTGTGCTAACGGCAGATATGAAAGCAGCTCGTGCGGATCATCGTATTTCGGCATTCCCTCTATGAAACCATCGGTGATGAACAGGATGTTGCGATGCGTGAGTTGAGCCGCCTTCGGGCGACCTGTCGTGCCTGATGTGTAGATCATCATCGCAGTGTCATCAGGTTTGATAGACGCGAGGCTGGATTTGAGAAAATCAGGGTGATCTTGGAGGAACTTCCGACCCATGTCGAGGAACTCATCGAAGAAGATGAATTTCTCGTGAGTGAATCCCCACAGCCCTTTTTGTTCCCATACGACGACCTTATTAAGTTTCAGGCTGTCGATTATTTGTAGAACTTTGTCCACCTGTTCTTCGTTTTCCAGGAAGAGTATCTTCGATTCCGAGTGGTCAACCTCATAGGCGATCTGGTCTGCGGCCGAAGTAGGGTAGATGCCGGAAGTGGCAGCGCCCAGACTCATACAGCCGAGATGACAGTAAAGCCATTCCGGCCGATTTTCTCCCAACACGGCAATCCGATCACCGGAGTTAACTCCTAGAGCAGCCATCCCGGCCGCTGCGATCTCGACAAAGGAGCCGTACTCTCTCCACGTGATCTCGTTCCATATGCCCATGTCTTTGCGGCGGAGTGCGACTGAATCAGCCAGGCGCTCCACTTGTTTGAAAAAGAGCCCAGGCAAAGTGGCTGCCGGAAGTGCCATTACCACGTCCTCCTCTTCTTGTAGAGTCGCCATCCTTTTGGCGAAGCGACTTCTCCCCCGATTCCAAGATAAAGCTCTCGCACATCTTCGTTTTCCTGCAGCTCCTTGGGAGTGCCCGCCAATACTATTCGTCCCGCCTCCATTATGTACGCATAGTCGGCTATTCCCAGAGCCAGCCGGGCATTCTGCTCGACCAGGAGTATCGTGGTCCCAGCCTGGCTGATCTTGGCAAGAGCGTCGTATACTATTTTCGCAATCATGGGGGCCAGTCCGAGGGAAGGCTCATCCAGCATCAGGAGCTTTGGCCGACGCAATATCGACCTTGCCATGGCCAGCATTTGCTGTTCGCCTCCGGAGAGGGTCTCACTTTGCTGTTTGGACCGAATATGCAGGATCGGGAACAGCTCATACACGAATTCCAGGTCCTCTTTGATCCCTTGGGTATCGCTTCTTCCCCAGCAACCCAGGTCGAGATTCTCTTTGACAGTGAGTTCACGAAACAGGCCCCTGTCTTCGGGCACGTAAACGATTCCGGTAGCAGCGCAATGTTCCGGTGGCGATCTGTGTATGCGCTTCCCAGCGAATTCGATAAGGCCCTTCTTGGGCTGGTCCTTTATCAGACCGGCAATAGTCTTGAGCAAAGTAGTCTTGCCCGCGCCGTTAGGCCCTAGAACCGCAAAGATCTCTTTTTCTTTTACCTGCAGACTCAGGCCATGGAGCGCATATATTCGGTCAAAATAGAGTGTCTCTATATTCTCGATCTTTAGTAGGGGAGGGGCCTCCGACTTCGCCTCGGCGGCGGAAACCCCCGTCGTTAAAACTGTCTCTCCCATAATATTGTACCAGCCTCTCTGCCCAGGGCCTGATATAAGAAGCCGAACAGCGCCACAGGCCTATTCCTCTCCAAGATATGCTCGAATAACATCCGGGTGGCGTTGAACCTCTTCGGGGGTACCACGCGCGATCTCCAACCCGGATTCCAAAGCTATCATTCGCTCTGCCAGACGCGATGCAATGCGGAGGTCGTGCTCAACCAGCAGTATTGCTGTCTTGTATCTACCTCGGATCTCCATGATTCGGTACGCGAACTCCTCTTTCTCTTCCGAAGTCAAACCTGCTATGGGCTCATCCAGCAGCAACAACTTGGGCTCCATGGCCAAAGCCCGCCCCATTTCAACCTTCTTTTGGATTCCGTATGGACAGTCACCTACCAGCGCTTTTCTGTACGCCTGAAGATCAAGGAAATCGACGATCTCTTCCACTATGGCTCGGTGCTTTAATTCTTCGCCACGCAAGCGGAGGAATGCTTGTAGTGGATTCCTCTTGAATTTGATGTGACGTCCAAGCAGCAGATTATCCAAAACCGACATGTTCATGAACAAACGAAGATTTTGAAACGTGCGGGCAATGCCCCTCCTCGCTATAGCATCGGGCGACTTTCCAAGCACGCTCTCGCCGGCGAAGACGATGTCCCCTTTATCCGCTTTGTAAACGCCGGATATGCAATTGAAGACGCAAGTCTTTCCCGATCCATTCGGGCCGATCATGCCGAGAATCTCATTGTGCTCGACGGAAAAGCCGACACCGTTCACCGCATGTATTCCCCCGAAACTTATGACTATATCTGTGACCTGCAAGAGTTCCATTGGAGATCCTGTGACTTTCAAAGACCCGAGGGCATCAACGCCGAATTGTGTTGTCGCTCGGGCATTCTAGGATAGTTCCAAACGCTTTCTAAAAAGCGTTTGGAACAAAAATAACCAAAACTTAAGTTAGCCTGACGGTTCGAGGTTCAGTTTAGAATCGAGGCTTAGCAAGAGTGTATTCTTTCTCTATCGGAATTATTTTCCCGTCTTTAGCCTGACCCATTTGAAAACCATTAAGACCGTGATGCTGGCCGGGGCCATAAGTTACGCCTGCACCGACTCCTTCAGGCTTCCAGCCTTTCATCGTCTCCACTGCTTTAATAAAGGTCTCAGTATTTAAGTCCCTACCGGTCCTTTTCAGCGCTTCTGCAAATTGGATCATGTTGACCGCTCCAAACAGGCCCAGCCATTCCTTTCCTTTGATTTCGGGGTTCAGCTTAATAAGTGTATCCACGATCTTATCGGCTTTAGGATCGCTTCCAGGAATACCGGAATTGGCCGCAAGGACCACGTATGTTCCCTCCCAAGGAGATTTGGCAATGTCGTACATGATTCTGTCAGCCAGCGTGAAGTTTGCCACCCGGTTCGGAGTGTAGCCCGCCTTGGCCATCTCCTTCGTTATAAGCGCAGCGTGTTTAGGATTCGTGTACAGAATCACTGCGTCCGCCCCGCTTTCCTTAAGCTTAAGAGCATGCGGTCCCATACCGGTATCCGTAACCTCGTGCGGAACTTCAGCCACAAGAGAAGCCTTTCCTTCGATTGCTTTCTTCACCCCTGGAAGGGCCGTTTTCCCATAATCATCGTTTTGATAGAAGATAGCGAGCTTCTTTGAGCCTAGCTTCTCAACTGCGTATTTCGCCATGAACTCGCCTTCATCCTCATAATCGGGGTACGCCGCAAACACCCAATGCCTCTTTTCCGGCGGTTGATCAGCCCATATACGCACATTACACATGCAGGAAAAGCCAATAATCTTGTTTTCGAAAAAGCTGTCCTTGTTTGCACTACAACATGCGCTGCCAATCTGGTTCATGATGGCAAAAACCTTACCCTTCATTTCTGCATAGTTCGTCACTGTGCGGGTCGGATTATACCCATCATCTTTGATAATCATCTTTATCTGGCGGCCATGCACTCCTCCATTCTGGTTGACATGGTCGGCCCATGCCTTGGCGCCCCATGCTGTCACGCCCCAAAGCGCTGCCGGCCCAGAGAGGGGAGTGGAAATGCCGACAAAGACCTCGGTGTCTGTAACCCCGGGGACCTCGGCAGACGAGGCGGCATAGGGAAGAACCAGGAAAATCGTCATCAATGCAAAAATCACTCCGGTACGCTTCATGATCGCAACTCCTTTCTTTGAATTACATATGGTGCTTTATCGTTAGCTTGCTTGATGTATGATCTGGCCCTGAATCTCTACAGAAACGGAGGCATTTAGTTGCGTTTACTGAGCTTTTGCGGGGATGAGCACCCGATCTGTCAGAAGCCACATTCAGGTTAATGTCAAGTCCACTAAATGAGCCGCCCCCTGACTTATAACATGATTAGCTATCAGCCGAGAAATTTTTTGCTCAGATGCTTCCCATGTTATCTGATGAGCCAATTTGTGGGCTTGGCTGCCGGAAACTCCCGATATGGACTCATGGTTGGGCCGATAATTAGTTCCATTCCATTTGATATACGGGCATTGAATATCGTTTGTTGCGAAGAAACCGGTGACGGGGACTACACGGAGATAATACATGTTGCTCGGATAGTCCTCCATCGTGGGGCGGTGTTGGAACACGCTGCCTAAGTAATATCCAACAACCGCGTATGGAAACGGCCACACCTTCAAACGCGCGGCCTAGCGGTCGGTGATCTGATGTGACACTCCTATACTCTAGCTCGAAACGCTTGTCAAGTTTTTGCTAACTCACGTTTCCAGAAAGATGCGGGCTATCTGTGGCAGTGCTGCGGTCCTCTCGCGTTATCGTGTCCAAGGGCACTATTACGATTTCTTGCCGCTTGCTGAATACGGGATGCATGTGATGTGACCAGGAAGCGCTGAACATCTGCTTTTTGCATTCGGCTGAAAAAGGGCTTACACTCTTTACATGCGGAGGTGAATCTGGTAGAGATGACAGTGGTTGACAAAATGGAAACCTCACGCGAGTCTAAGATCAGAGCTTTCGGAGTTCAAATAGGAGGAAAGCTTAAATGCTGTCAGAGGATCAGATAGGACACCGCATTCGGAAACTCCGCCTCGACCGCGGGCTCAGTCAAAGACAGCTAGCCACGGACGCAGGAATCACAAAAAGCTATCTTTCAAAGATCGAAAATTCGGACTCTGCCCCGCCCGTTTCCACGCTTGTCAGTCTTGCTCAAGCGTTCGGCGTGACCATGGATGCGTTCTTTTCCGAAGAGGTTACCCAATGCCTGTACACGCTTGTAAGAAAGACCGAACGTCACACAATGGCGAGGCAGGGGACCAAGTTCGGCTATTCGTATGAGCCGCTAGCGCCGAAATTTCCAGGCCGTCGCATGGAACCGTTTATTCTGACTGTCCCAGCCGAGGTAGAGACGAAAAAATTTCATCATAGTGGACAGGAGTTTTTCATTGTACTTGAAGGCACGCTTCGATTTAAAATCGGGACAGAAGAGCTGATCATGGAAGAGGGGGACGCAATCTACTTCGATGCCAGCATTCCTCACGGAGGGATTTCCGCAGACGGCAACCCGTTGGTTTGCCTTATGGTAATTTACTCTGGCGAAGCGCAGCAGAGGCCTACCCATCGCGCTTCCTGATTTATATGATTAATGCGGCGTGAAGCCCGAACTAGAGAGTTTACTCGGTAGGGAGTTCTCATGACAAGTACACTTCGGCTAGGTTTCAGTTACGACCAACTGGAAATTGGAATGAAGGGCTCATTTACGAAGACGATAACCGAAACGGACGTGTATCTTTTTGCCGGGATCAGCGGAGATTTCAACCCTATGCACGTCAATGAGGAATTCGCCAAATTGACCCCTTTTCGGACACGGATTGCTCATGGTGCTTTGCTCCAATGTCTTATCGCTCCAGTGCTTGGAACAAAGCTTCCCGGGCTCGGAACCATAGCCCTGGAGATAATGACCCGTTTTCGTGCTCCCACGTACTTCGGCGATACCATCACAGCGTCAGCTGAAGTGAGCGAAAAGCTCGAAGAAAAACGGTGGGTGCGACTCAAGCTCCTGTGGACCAACCAGAGAAGTGAAACCGTGGCAACGGGTGAAGCCTTGGTCATACCTCCCCCTCGGCCAGAGGAGTTTTTTCCCAACCAAAAAAATAAATAGCAGAGGGGGATGGCTCTGACCTGCGTCTATGAGCTCTTCTGGAAAATGCCGCTTCAATGCAACTAACCGAAATGCGCATATTTCCGGGCTCAAGAATTTCCGTCAGTATTCACCCTGTATCGCCCCAAGAGATCATCCGCTATTGACATACGGGCGATTTCGCAGGTGGTTCCCGCTATACCGGCAAGGTTGGCGTCCCTGCATGCCCGCTCAACGGGATTTCCTGAAAGATATCCTCGACCGGCCAATATGTGCATTGCCATGCTCGCCACCTGCTCCGCAGCCTCAGCGCTGAAAACCTTGGCGCAATGCAAAACTGTGGCGGCCTCACGATCCGCTACCGAATAGAGCCATGCTGCTCTGTAGGTGAGAAGCTGCGCGGTCTGGTACAGGGTGAGCATTTCCGCTATTTTGAATCGAATCTCCTGAAATCGAAATACCGGCCTTCCCCCGCGCGTATGAGAATCGGCATGGGCTTTGGTGAACGCGACGACTCTACGCATTAATCCAACCGACGCCACGGTGAAAATGAGATCCTGCATGAGCGTTAAGAATCGCAGATGCGCGTCGTCATCAAACGGCCCCAATACGAAATCGCGAAGGACCTTTGCCCTATGGAATCGGACACTTGAAACGGCCAGACCATTATATCCCAACGTTCTCAGCCTCGGGCCGACGTCAACTCCTGGCTGACCAGTTTGAATGAGAAAAACCGCCGGCCGACCCTGCGCGGTTGCTGTTACCGCTATCCAATCCGCTATTGGGCCGTTGGTGACGTAGCCTTTGGCTCCAGTGATGACCCAGTCGCCCTCACCCTGGACCGCTGACGTGTGCGACTCCGAATCATCAGATTCAGATACAGCGACGCCCGCAATAATTTCCCCCTTGCCGAGTTGCTCCTTGATCCGGGCGACTGCTTCCCCTTTTCCAAATTCTCCGATTAGACCACCAAAGAGGCGCGCTGTCGTCTCGACCGTAAGAAAGAAGGAACCACACAAGCCGGCCAATTGCTCTTGTGCGGCCACCAGAGTCATGGTGTGTTTTCTATCGCCCGGACCGATACCAAGGTGGAGGTAACCTGTTTCGGAAAGGGCACCAGCATGTTTCAGGATGAGGCTCTTGAGCGTTGCCGGGTCACCCTCTTCCATGGTCTCAAGTTCGAAAAGTCGCTCCGGGTCGAACATCCGGGCCAGCTTCTCCTTAATCGCCTTCTCTTCGGAGGTCCAATCAAAGTTCATATTCTGTATCCTCACATAAGCCGGGAAATATTCATTTTCCGGATATCGGATGTTCCACCGCCAGATAGGCCCCAGGCGATTATCTCTGAAGATGCGCTCCACGTCGTGTTCGTGACAATACCCGTATCCGCAGAAAAGAATTACTGCCTCATTGAATGGTTTCAATGACCAGTACTAAGATTTCATCCTATTATTCATAGATTTTCTCATCGGCAGCATCAGCCGCTTCCGCGTCGGATTCGTAATCCCTCGGCCTCCGCGCCTTTGGAACCTTCACATGTTCCTTGTACCACTCATTTGCGACGATAGCCGACATTACTTCATTCGTTCCGGTCCAGATGGAGGAGAGGCGCAGATCCCTGTAAATTCGTTCAATGGGATAGACGTTGGTGTATCCGATCCCGCCCATGACCTGCATAGCGTTGTGAGCCACCTTCTGACAGGATTCGGTCACGAATTTCTTTGTTTCCGAAACCATGCGCCTGACGAGGGAATGTGCTGCTCCCGAATCAACGGCCTTCGCGGTCGCATAGACCAAGGCCCTGGCTGCATCAAGGAGCGTGGCTGCTTCCGCCACCTGAAAACTCACACCCTGGAACTGGCTGATAATTTGCCCGAAAGCCTTTCGCTTGGTGGTGTAGCCGGTGGCAACATCCAGGGCAGGTCGGGCCGCCCCAATGGTCATGGCTGCTGTACCCAAGCGTTCCGGGATCATCATAGTGTTGAACACTGCATACGCATTATTCAATTTACCGATGATGTTTTCCTTCGGGACCTCCACGTCTTTGAACACGATCCTACCTGCCCCTCCTCCCCGGCACCCCATGAGTCCGTACAGGTATTTTGTGTCAACACCCGTACTTCGATCCACGATGAAACAGGTGAGGGCCTTATGCGGCTCAGCATTAGGATCAGTACGGGCATAAACCAGAAAGAAGTCCGCGCCTTCGGCTCCTACGATGAAGCGTTTCTGGCCGTTGAGCAGGAAATAGCCCTCTTTCTCGACCGCAGTGGTGGTGGTTCCGAAAAAATCCGATCCGCCCCTGGGTTCTGTGAGACATTCCGCAGCAAACAGTTCGCCTTTGAGCAACGGTTTGACGTATTTTTCCTTTTGCTCGTCAGTGCCGTGCAGAATGATGGCATCGCAGACGAGTTCCGATCCAATGCCAAACGTACACGAAAAGATGTACCCCAGCGTACCTACCTCTTCCATGAGCATGCACGTGGTAACCCAGTCCATGTCCCTACCGCCCCACTTCTTGGGATAGCGGCATCCGAACAGGTTGCGGCGACCGGCTTCCTGCAGGAATTCCTTTGGAAACTTGATCTTGTCCGCATCCATATCGAGAATCATTTTTCTCGGGACCCACCTTACAAGGTCCCGTGCTTCTTCCCGTATCTTGACCTGTTCTTCGCTCAGCAGGAAATCAAACATGTGCTTCTCCTCTGTCCAAATCGAGGCTGTCCCGGACCTCTGGTGTCACCTGATTCGGCATCATTTGAATTGCTCGCGCAGTTGAAATTTCATGACCTTTCCGGTCGGGGTGTGGGGGAGCGAGTCAACAATATGGCAAACCCGCGGTATCTTGTACTTTGCCAGTTTATCCGCCAGAAACACTTTGATTGTGTCAGAATCCACTTGCTGATCCGTTTTTGGCACAATGAATGCCGTGACGGTTTCTCCCCAGTTCGCGTCGGGCAGCCCCACCACTGCGACTTCCATCACTCCGGGGCACATTATGATGACATCTTCCACCTCTTTGGAGTAAACATTCTCTCCTCCGGTTACGATCATGTCCTTGATGCGGTCCACAATAAAGAGGTAGCCGTCCTCATCGATCCTTGCCATGTCTCCGGTTCTATACCAGTCGTCTTTAAACGCTTCTCGCGTTGCGTCATCATTTTTGAAGTAACCTTTCATCATACTGTCGGCCTGCAGCCAAATTTCGCCCACATCGCCCGGCCCGGCCTGTTTGCCGTCAGTCTTCATGATGACCATGTCCGCGCCCGGCAAGGCCTTGTTGCCGATAGAACCGGCTTTAAGTACTTGTTCGTGCGGAAAGAGGACCGTGCCGGTGGGGCCTGCTTCAGTCATACCGTAGACCTGATAGAAGTTATCGGATCTGTAGGCATCCATAACCATTCGGGCTGTATCGGAAGCCATGGGACCACCACCGTAGATCCAGCAGCGCATAGAGGTAAGATCAAACTCGCGAAACTGAGGTATCATCTGTATAGGCATGATGTATGAGATGGGCGCTCCGAAGTACACAGTGCACTTCTCCTTCTGTACCGCCTGCAAGAAATGCAGGGGGTGGTACTCTCTGATCAATATGGTGACGCCGCCTACGTACTGGGTCCCGATAAACCAGTTATTCAACGGAGAAGAATGCCAGATGGGCATCGCCATAAGAAGGCGGTCTTGATGATCAAGCTTGACCGCAAGAGCGCCGGTCGTACCTGCCATGATGACACTCCGATGAGCATGAAGACACCCTTTGGGTTTGCCCGTAGTCCCGCTAGTGTAGAGTATTTCCGCAAGATCCTCGTCGGATACTTTAACCGGGGCAAACTCGCCGGCTTTTTCCAGAAGGCTTTCAAACTGGTCGAAGCCTTGGGCAGGGCTGTCCATAGCCACTTTGTCCGCGGCAGTGGAGACCTTGCTCACCACGGGCGCAAGTGATCCGTCGAAGAAGATCGTCTTTGATTCGCTGTGATCGAGAATGTATTGAACCTCGGGCGGCATGAGCTTATGGTTGATGGGCACAGCTACCCCCCCTGCTTTCATAACGCCGTAAAAAAGGAACACAAACGCGGGCGTATTCTGACTCATGACGGCCACTTTGTCGCCCTTACGCACCCCGCGGCTTTGAAGAAATGCTGCTGTCCGTTCAGCGGTTTCCTTGACAGCCTGAAAAGAAAAGGTCTTGCCGTTGTAACGCAAGCAGTCCCTATCCCCGAATTTTCTTGCGTTCATGTCCAACATTCCGACGAGGTTCATCTCATTTCCCCCTTTTTCAGTTCAGCCAGTCTCTTGAGGAGTTTTTCTTTCACGCTCAATATATCGTGTTCCAGAAGCTCAAGTTCTTCTATCCGTTGACGCAGCTCCGTGAGTTTCTTGTCACCGTAATCCAGAGACTTTTCAATCTGCTGCACCTCCTCCATCTCACCAGTGGTCATACCGATCATCTCGGCAATCTCGTCTAGGGAATATCCGAATCGCTTCCCACGCAAGATCAGCTTCAGCCGAGCCCTGTCCCGTCTGGTGTAGATGCGCCGGTTGCCGCTGGTCCGCTGGGGGGCAATGAGCCCCTTCTCTTCGTAGAATCGTATGGATCTGGGGCTGATATCGAACTCTCTCGCGAGTTCGGAAATGGGGTAGGTCTTGGATTTGGAAGATTGGCCCATTGGGAAAGACCGTGTCCTATATTCCGTTTACGTTAAGGTTAAGTATGACATCAAGTCAAGGGAAAACTGTCTTTTCAGCGACGCTGGCCGGATGAAATTTGGCGTGGGCGAGACCGAAATTTTCTTCAAGATGTGAGCATATTCGCCGCGACGATTCACAGCCTTTCTCGCAAATCAAAAAATGCACGCATTGTATAAAAAACGGATCCCGCACTTTGCAGAGTGACGCCACCCTACTGCGACCCTTTCACGAACTTACCAAGCGCTTCGTTAAACTTTTCTGGTTCCTCATAGAAAAGGACGTGGCCGCCTTTCTCAAAAGATACGAATTGTGATTTAGGTATCTGGGAACTCACCCATCGTCCCATTTCGATTCCTTTTTTGAAGATGTTGGAATCGGCTGCAAAGACTATAGTGGGAACCGTTATGCTCTTCAATGTTTCCGAGTAATCCCTCATGAGGTAATCAGAATATATGTCTATGGCTACGGGTGTCGGTGTTTTCAAGTGAGTTGTCGACATCCATTGCAGGTCTTCCTTAGGAGCTTCACCGCTCTTGAACATGTTGTTAACGAACTTGGTCGCAACCTCTTTCCTGTTTTCGGCCAAACCGATAAAAAATCCGTTCATGGCGTCATAATTATAATTCTTTAGACCATGGCTGTTCCATTCAGCCGAAGAAAACGGAAATGGGGTCATGTCCACAAGGCCCAATGCCTTCACCTTGTCTGAACCGAATTGCTGCCAGTACTCCAGTAACACGGGACCGGCAAGCGACCATCCGATGAGCGTCACATTCTTCAATCCAAGTCGGTCGATGAGCAAGCGAACATCCTTCGCATATTGCGGTATGGTATGACCGTGCAAAGCTTTACTTGAATTGCCGTGTGCCCTCATATCGAGGGTGATTACTTTATAATCCTTGGACAGGCCTTCCACCTGCTTCTGCCAGAGTTTGCCGGACATGGTCCAGCCGTGGACAAACAGCAGTGTTGGCCCATCTCCCTTGACGTCATAATACAGAAAGGCCCCATCCGGAGTCTCAATGGTGCCCGCATGGCAAGTCACCACACACGCAAATAACAAGAAAATTACGATCGGCGCCCTTTTACTCATGTCCATCCCTCCGCAAGTTTGTATTGCTCGGCTCGGTCTTTGCACCAATAAACGGATCACACCTACAAATCGTCTATACCAGAGGCGAAACCGGTCCCGACAACGGTACTTTGGCAGAACTATTCGATTGACGTGAGCAGAGCGGCTGCCTTAATACGCACGTCTACTTTTCAGCAGCCACAAGCTGATCCATATCCTGCCCTTCACGGATCATCCTTACGTCCTTAAACCCAGCGCTCTCGAGGTCTTCTTTTACTTCATCAAAGGTGTAAGTATTACCGCCGCCAGTCGCGGTCAGCATGATCACCGCAAAGAAGGCGCCTGCGACGGGAAAGGTTCGAGTAGGATCCATGATGTGATCTCGAATGAGTATTGTGCCTCCCGGCTCCAGGCTTGCGTAAACATTGTGGAAAAGGTGCCGGTTCATCTCTCTGCTGTTGCTGTGTATAATTGCGGATAAAAGGGCGAGGTCATTCCCGCTCGGCAGGTCATCCGTACTGTAATCACCGGCTACAACTTTCACACGGTCGATGAGACCGCTTTCACTCAACCTGCGCCTGCCTATTTCAACGACGTCCGGGAGGTCGAACAACGTGGCCGTCATATGAGGCGCTTTTCGCAGAAAGGCCATCGTATAAGTGCCTGCGCCGCCTCCTACATCCAGCATCTTGGTATAGCGAGATAGATCCAATGAATCTGCAATGATCGGGGCCATGGGCCGTCCTACCACGTCCATAGCCTCTATGAAACCCTTTGTCTCTTCTGCCGCTTCTTCTGCTGAACGGGCCACACGTGCTGCCACATTGGGATTTTCTCCCGTCTGAATTATACGCGTCAGGTGTAACCAACTCTCCCAGGAGCTACCTCCGAGTCGGATCATGGGCAGAATCGAATCCTCACCGCCCCTGACCAGATATCTTTCCATCGCCTCGGCGAGCCCGTACTTTCCATCAGCTCCTCGGATCAGCAGGCCCTGAGCCGCGAGGGCATCCATCAATATTCTCAGACCGCGGGTATCCCAGCCCTCTGCAGAGCAAAGGTCCTCGACGCCTCGGGGACTGTCCTTCAGTTTTGTCAACAAATCCAATTCCGCGGCAGTCATCAGGATTCTTGGCGCTATGAAGCCAAGAGCCAAAGCCAGCAAGCTGTCTCGCGTCCATTCCCGCAACATGTTCAGCTCCTAATTAATCGGAATTATATGGCGGTCCTGCCATCTCAGAGGTTTCTCAGCTGGTGACCGACCACGAAATGGTTTTCGTGACTCCGGAAACTTTGCTGCTAAGCTTTGAGGATTCAGAGATCAACAAGCGCATAAAGCATGACGTAGTATTGGTCTCATCATAAAGGACGCCATTCTGTTCCATGAAAGCCTGGATATGTGGTTCTCCGAAGCAGCCGGAACAAACATGTTCTGCCACCCAAAGGGTGCCTGACTAGCGCTCATCAGATACCTGCGGCTCTTGTCGCGGGTTGCCTTGATCTGCGGCCACAACTCACTGAAACGATCCCTGATGCAATCCTCACAAAATCCGATGGCGTCCGAAATGGTAATCCCGGTCCTGTCACAGTACCTGCATGTGCCCATTGCGCGTACCTGACAGATTCACATGAATGCCTTCCCCTGGAGGGTCTTGCAAGAGTCCTTCGGCCTCATTCCCAACTAAAGCGGAAATCCAAATTTTCTGTGGCTTCCGACGAGACGTGGGATCTTTCCGCTTCTCACTTGGGACATTTACTTCCTTGTATACCGGCCCATGAGCTGGCCTTGGGCGAGGATGTGTCCTTCCATGGCCTTGAGCAGTTGCGCCACGGTGATCCCGGTATTGAGATTAAGAACGACTTCCAGGGCGTACACCTTGAAGTAGTACCGGTGGGTCCCTCCGGGCGGGCACGGTCCCCCATAGCCCAGTTTAGGCCAGCTATTCTTACCGTGTTTTGCTCCATTGGGTAGAGATGCGGTGCGAGGTATGTTCTCTGCCAGGCTTTTTGTGTCCGGGGGTATGTTGAAAAGGACCCAATGAACCCATGTACCCCGTGGAGCATCCGGATCATCCATGATCAGAGCGATGCTTTTCGCGTCCGCAGGCACGCCGCTCCAGGACAGTGGAGGAGAGATGTCCTGACCATCACATGTATACAGCTTCGGTATCATTGCTCCGTCTTGAAAGGCTGTGCTCTTCACTTCCATATTCATGGCTTGTCCTCCTCTGGTTTCTGAGCAAAACGGGCTTGAGCCACCCCAAAGCCCCAAGAATAAGAGTGCGCCGAGTAAACGAGAGATGCTTCGAATCATCGCGACCCCCTTGTGTCCTACTCATGAATCCGAGGCTCTTCAGATTCTCATACGGACTTGTAAAGATCAACCTTCCGACGCTTTGCTGTTTCTCCCCCACGGTCCTGTCTCTTCATGTGCTTCTGCTCGCATAGCCGGTGATATTATGTGTGCAATAAGCACTTACCATAACAGGTGTTAGCCTATATTTACAGCAGCAGCGTTTTCTGCGGAGGGACGCGGCTCTTCTCAGCGCATAGACCGGCTGACATTTGACATGGGCGACACGGAAATTTTTGTAAAGGTTTAGAGTTCAAATCGGAAGAGGGCCCTTTGGGGGCACTGGGATTTAGGCTGCAAGAGGCTTCCGGCCAACCACTCCCCGCCCTCCAGCACAGTCCGAATCTTCTCATCAGCCCTGAATTTCCTCCGAGTAGCCTTCCGAATCTCTGCCACAACATTCCTTGCCATGTCAGCCCCTTCACGCCCAAGCCCACTATCCGGAGCCCGACAGGCTCGTCAAGATCATTCCTCCGATCTCAACGTCCCAAACTCTCCCTTAACAATATCCCTTAGGAATTCCCATTTTCGCAGACGACATACAGCCGGGTGGTTGGGATACGGCTTTGACCTCGATGACAATTTCACTGGGCGTTGCTGTTCCCTTGCCAGAGAGGTCCGGGTTCTATCGTGACTTCAACCGTTTTTCTGTCCAACCGCCATGATGCTGTCGCACCAGTCCACCCTGAATTCACGACAAACTGTGTTGACCACCCAACGCTTAAAGGGGTTGGATGTCAGAGGATACTTGTTGAAATGGCTCATGTTTCTCACTATGAAACCTGCACTGCGAAGGAGGCTGTACAGGTCGTTCGCCGGCCAAGGTGTCACGTGCGTGCAATCCCACTGGCGCACTGGATGAGCAGTATTGGGAACCGAGGCGATCAACCAGCCACCCTCGGACAAATGTCGAAACGCCTCACACACCATCCCGAAGGCCTCCCCCACCGGCATATGCTCCAGCACTTGATCGGCTATCACAACGTCGAAATAGGCTTCTGGCTGCACTTCCTCAAAAGATCGGAAGTCAAAAGTCCCGTTGGGGTCCGTGTCCATCGTAAAATAGTTTGCCGATGAAGACTCCACGACTGCTTGCAAGGGTTTGTGCGCCCCGGCCCCCACGTCCAGGACCCGACACTGGAAACTTAAAAGGCCTGGCAGCTCATCCACTAACGATCGAAGCGGCAGATTAAAAACCGGCCCGAATCGAGTGTAGCACTCGTTTCGCCATTGCATTAAGCGGTTCCAAGAACTTTGGAATGTATTGTTCATCGCTACTATTATCCCACTTGCGAGTCTTCACTCGTCTAATGGCCTGCCCCCGCATTATGTACCACTTGTTAGGTTAGAAGTGTAGTACGCCTTGCAGCCACGCCGTAAGTCCGCTCCTGGGCGGGGGCAATTGTGAAACCCGCTCTGGAAGCTGTCAGTCCCAAGGGGTTTCGAACCCCTGTCTCCGCCGTGAGAGGGCGGACCAACGAATAATAATATCAACGATTTAACCAGATTTTCCCAAATCAAGCG
>JBKQRG010000263.1:0-8653 GCA_052144015.1 Desulfomonilaceae bacterium | reverse complement strand
ATCGGTAGGCGAAGCTATAGATTTTCTTATAGTATTTTTCAACTAGAAGATCGAACGCCTCACGATCACCTCGGACAGACCTCTCAACAGCGTCTCTGTCCTCATCGTTCGCAGGTACGATTGCTGTAAACAGAACTGGACTCACAGTGTTAAGACAAAGGCAGCTCAAAATTGTTTCGGGGGAGACACACACGTGAATATCTTTTCTCCGCAGAGAATCGTTACGAAAATAAGTGAATCCAGAAGCAAAAAGTCACCAACCAACGCTTATTCCCAAGTTCCAGACCGGGCTCTCGGTGTTGTGGACTCATGGCTGATTGTTGTGGCTGATCCCTTTTGCGGAGCTTCAGGATACGAGTCCGAAGGTAACCCGCCTGCTAAAATCGTATTGAGTATTCGTAATGGTCACGGCCCTCTCGCTGGCTATTTCTGCTGGCGAAAGTCGCCCATACCACGGACAACCCCATGAACCAAGCCTGGCTCCTCAAAACTGTCTCGTTGAAAACCGACGTTCTCAGATGCCCAGAGTGACCTACCCCCCAACTGAGCACGGATAAATATGTGTAACTATGTCTATATTTGTACAAGTCTGTCCCCGTGTCCGCTGCTCTGTTTGAAAGTGTTCCGCTTATCAGTTCATGTTGCGTCAGGCTTGACCTCGGCCCGATACTGCCAACTTTTGATTGACGGAGGCGTGTACGGCGAGATACGCTCAAAAACAGGGAAAATCAGGCTTTGTCAACAACATGACGACGGTTTTACCTGCGTCAGGGCGTGCGGGACTCCATGCGGAGACCTTTTCGGGGTCACCGGAGCTATTTTTCGACCCCTTAGCGAGGCCCAAACGCTCAAAATGGCAACACCGCCGCATAATTCCGGCTTAGGAGCTGACTTCAAACTGACGCACCGAGCAGCATTCCCAAATCTCGTCAATATACTAGAAAATCTATTCTGTTTTTAATGTGACCCCTTGTAATCGGGCATGTTTTATACATTCTGTTGGCGACAATGGGAAATAGGCCACATTATCTATAGGTTACAACTACCAACCTCAGCTACGGCTCTGTATGGATAAATCGGATTGATTAATGTCTATAGCCACTCAAGATAACGCACACTTTTAATTTCTTAGCCATATCTCCCTGTTGTGACAGGTGGATAACTCTTTTTTATAAACAAAAGCTTGACAAGGAAATAGTAACCCACTAGACAAGGCCCACCTGCATCAGTCCAGCCAATATAACCTTCCTAACATTCAAGCCGTATTGTTACCTTTCCCGTAGCCCCGAGGGGGTCCCGCCTTTTTGTGAGGTAATTAATCAATAATTAAGCATGCATTTCCGTAACTATAAAAGCGAAATTTATTGTCAACGGCATTCTGATATGCGGCAAGAATTCTGTCGGTCCCTCCGAACGCGCACTCCAACATCAACAATGTGGAACCGGGGAGATGAAAATTAGTTATCAATCCCTGAATAATCCGGAATAAATTTTGGTAGCACGGAAACGTACGGTAAACGCCTCTCGTCAGCATGAAAACCCTCTTTCATTTTTTATGGAGGTTCATGGCTACTTGATAGTACTTATCGCTGAAGGTCGTGTTATTCTTCTACAGTAATAGGTGTTCATTTCTATACAAGCACTTTTTAGGTAACAAAACTAATAACTCTAAATAATCACAAGGTAATCAGAATCCAAATTCTCAGCCGCATGGGTACTACCGAAAGTGGTCTTCTGCGCTCCAATCTCATGATTTTCTCATATCCGGTTGATACCGTGTGCAAGCAATCTGAACCATTTAGGATTGTACAGGAAGTTTTTCAGATGTATAAATTTATGTATGTCTATGTGTGTTATTACCTGATCATCAGCGATCAAAGGAGCTGTCGGAGCTAACGGATGATGCAACTGATCAAATCGGTTTAATAGCTTTATCGGATCTATACTGGTGTAAATTTCCATTGCTTTGATCCAGCTCTTTAGGCTGATACTTGAACCCATGCCCCGAAAGAGAGGGGCGCGGGAACAGATGAAAGCCCTGTAGTTTTCGTTCTAGGGCTCTTACGGCCGTCTCAAGGTGTGAGTCCGGGTTGGAAAGAAACACCGTAGCACCGGGTGCTATCCGTTAAAATATAACCTACTATAATGTTGAGGTCTCCTCCGACCCCCAGGCCAAGGGAAATCCTGGCAGAAATAGGTTTTGGCCTAATTCTCTGCTCTGCCTTGAGATTACACCGGGGGCCTGCGAGGGTTGGGCTGACCACACGCGGGTAATGGTTGGCAACGTGACACCCGGTGACGTATACTACAGGCGACGGAAAGCCATACTGGAGCGCCGCAAGAGCCTCAGACACCAAACTCTCATGCGGCGCAAGCAAGTTAACCGAAATACGCCGAGACCGTCTAGGGCCGAAACTCTCCCCTAATTCTCCACCTCAAGATTCCCACTTCGGCTGGCGACATAAACCCTTACGGGATTTTCCGAGTTGACATCTGTTGAATAGTTCCCGTAACGTACGGCAACATGTAGGATATTGCCCTTCTTTGATCTTCTCGGTTGAAAAGTGGCCGAGAGTTGTCGGTTCAGGAGGATTCGGGGTGTGGATCGTCTAAGACCCTCCGGGTACCTGTTCTTTGTCGCAATCATCGGCTTTGCCCTGATTGGGATCGGAGCGAACGCAGCCGGCCCCGGCGTTGGCTGGCACAAGTCCGCATCTCACGAGACGCGACTCAGCCTACCGCAGGCCGTGTCAATTACAGTCATGCGAAACCTCCGTATGGCTGATTCAAGGTTGGCAGTTGCAGAAAAAGAGCATCAACGTCGTCAAGCGTTTAGCGATTTTTTCCCATCAATTGACCTCCAGTACACCGCCGGCGCAGACAAATATCAGCAACAAATTCTGAACGACTTCCTGATCAACTCCCAAACTTACACAAGCCAAACACAAGTTGAAGCGCTCAGCGGAACTCAGCCCAGCCGTTGGGTCGTGAGGGGCGACCCTGCCTCCGGAGGTTTAGCGCCTAGTTACCCTTACAGGATCGATCCCTACAGGTCCTTCACCCTGAGCGTGACCGTCACCCAGCCCCTCTTCACAGGCGGAAGGTTATTGAATGACTACAAGTTCGCTAGCCTCAGAGTTGACTATTCGGCGATTCAATTTGAGGTTGATCGTCAGGACCTGATCCTCGAAGTTTATGGGTCGTACTATCAGCTATTGCAGGCGATTAAACTGTTGGGAGTTGCCAATGATTCGGTCCGGGCGCTTCAGGCCATTAGGAATGTGACCAAAGAGTTCTACAGGAATAGCGTCGTTTCCAAGGCGGACGTTCTTGCCGCCGAAGGCCAATTGGTCCAAGCGCATATTCAGCAAACTCAAGCGATGACGGACATTCAGCAGGCCAAAGCAAAGCTGAATTTCCTCCTCCGGTATCCCCAGGAAACGCCCTTGGAGATTGTTGAAGATCTGAGCTACACTCCGAATCCGTATAGGATACCGGATATTTATGCCACGGCCGCAGCGAACAGGCTGGAAATCCGTCAAGCCAACATTTCCTCTGAACAGGCAAGGGCTATGATGAGGTCCTCCCAAGCTGATCTGTCACCCTCCGTTTCGATTCAAGCCAAGGGTGCACGCCTGAACGACGATTGGAATGTCTTTGACCCGGAGGGGACCAATGACTGGATGATTCAGGGCGTACTAATGTGGTCTTTCGACACATTTCGGGGACGCGAAAGCGTCAAAGAAAAAAGGGCTTCGGAGGCAAGGATGTTTGTTGCCAGGGAACAGGTAGTGGAACAGGTTATGAATGAGGTCAAGATGGCCTATCTGGATATGAAAAGCTCGGCAAGCGACACACACAACAACCGCAAAGCGGTCCAATTCAGACGTGAGAACTTCCAAATCAATCGAGCCAACTACATAGATCAAGTCGCAACATATACCGAACTCTTGGATGCCCAGAGACAGCTCTCCATGTCGGAGGGAGATTACATAATGTCCGTGATCGGATACCTGACCAACCTCGCAGTGCTGGAAAGAAAAATGGGGATACTGAGGTAGTAGGAGCTGCGAAAACAGGGAGACACCCCCAAATGTGCTGGTGCTGGATCTGACAGACGATTGATGGCTCATTTGTGCATCGGCGCAAGCCCAAATGTACTTCTGCCAGGCCCGACGAGCCGAAACAAGCTATTCACAATGGTAAGATGCGATTGCGCCCGGCAATGATATCGGATGATTGCGAGTCCACTTGATCCTATCCTTGAGTTCTTGGGACTCTGGATTTGATTTTGGGTATCTTATGGGGGACAAAAAATCACAAAAAATCGGTGCAAAATTCAAGAAAAATTTCCCCCACAGCCCGCAGCTTAGCCCTTCCCCAAATTAGAAAAGCCCTCAGAATCGATTACGCGAGTCCTCAATGGTTCAGGGAAAAGGCACGCAACAGTGCCGTCAACATTGCGTCTCAGTGCAATTTCTCTGGACAATTCAACTCGGTATCAATAAGATTACGCTATCCTCAGATGTGTTCACTTCACTAAATCTTTATGCTTTTAGGGGGTATGTGTCATGACCAAAAACGAGCTGGTCAACTGGATGGCCAAGGAAGCGGGTATTACAAAGAAGGGAGCTGCTGCGGCTCTCGGTGCGTTCGTGAAAGCCATTCACGATTCATTGAAGAAAAAAACCGGTAAAATCCGTGTGGCAGAACTGGGTACCTTCCTCGTCGTGCACAAGAAGGCTCGTACTGGGGTTAATCCTCAGACCAAGACGAAGATTAAGATCGCCGCAGGTAATGTTCCCCGCTTTAGAGCATCCAAGTCGCTGAAGGAAGCAGTGCACAAGCCAAAATGAAGACCAGGAGTTGAAGTCCGTCATGAACAAATCTGATCTTGTCGTTGCCCTTGCCAAAGAGGCGGAGTTGCCTCTGCGGAAGTCCGAGGAAATCGTAAATTTAGTTTTTGAAACCATGTCCAGGTCTCTCATCAAGGATGACCGTATCGAGGTTCGGGGCTTTGGATCTTTCGTGGTGAAAAAATACAAGGACTACACTGGTCGCAATCCGAAGACGGGGGAAAAGATAGCGGTCAGCAAGAAGAAACTTCCTTTTTTTAAGCTCGGCAAGGAACTCAGGGAAAAGGTGGACGGCGGGATATAATCCTGAAGAGCCCACTCATGTGCGACAACACAGGGACGCTCTCACGGCAGGGCGACACCACTCCCATTCCGCAATCCGTAAAGCCGCTCAGAATCAATTTGGCGAAGCCTGAGGCGATTTCTTCGGAGCAGGGGCTTGTGGATATCGGCATACTAATCGGCAGGTGAATCGGGACACACAGGGAAATAGGGCTTGAGACCAGAGAGTTGAGGCCGGTGCGGAACAGGAGCGGTCAAGGAACACGCTCTAAGAAAGACCCTACCTAAGCCGGAGATGACCTTTCCCATAAATGTCCGGTCATGCTTGTATCCATGAGAGACAGAGGGACAGATGCTGATCTAACAACACTCGGTCGTTGATTGTGTCTTAGCGTATATCAGGTAACTGCCTCGCGTGCTCCTTCATTTTCTTGTGGTAATAGTGCTCGGCATAGAAATCATTAGTACGAAATGAATGCGCCCGTGTGAGCCACAAAGACTGTTTGAATGATTCGTTGGAAATCGCATCATCAAGTATGACGTGTAGCTGCGGGAGCGAAATAAATCTGCAATTGAAGAAAGGACCGGCAGGCGGCCAGCCACTCTCGTCACGGAGTCTGATCAGGAATTGTCGTAATTTACTGCATTCACTGGCCATTTCCACCATCTCGCTCTTTAATGCCTCGTCTGTCGACGAGACTCCGACAAATGTCATGAATTCCAGCAGGTTCTTTGCGATTACGCGGTCCTGGAATGCGCCATAGTCATCCAACGTGACCAATACGCGTTCGACCTCTTTCCCTTCTAGTCGGATTTCACTCACTCCTCTGTTATTTGTTAAGATTAAGCTGCCCTGTTCTTGAAGGATTATTGCCTGCTTAGCAAGTTGTTGGTGCCCATGAATGAAGCCTCTGGCAAAATCATACAGTAGTTGACCTTTATCCCCAGTTCTGGACAGCCTTGTTAATGGTTGCTTTTTGATTTCAAATAATATGATTGTATCAGCAGTTTCCACCACGAGGTCACATTGGCCGGGCGGAACCCGACTTCGGTGATACCCGTCACAGTACTCTATTTGTCCAGTGTAATCGCCATAGTCGCAGGTGATGCCGCTTTCTGTCAAGATTTGCCTGATGTAAACCTCCAAACGATTGCCAATTTCGCCATCAACGGTTGAGCCGCACATCTTGCGTAAACGCATTGCCATAGCTTCATAAAACGCTGGTGCACAGCACGAAGAACTCATTAAACAAAGCTCGCCGGAATTGATTCTAATAATTGGTTTGAATATGAAATCCTGGGGTTGTTCGAGAGAGCGATCAGGTCTCAGATAATCGGCATTTACGGTAGCAGCGTCGTGACAAAAGATATCGAGAAGTTCCCGGAAGGCCGACTCTCTAATGCTTCCCAAATCTGCACGCAGAGCCGAAATTGCAAGAAAGTGTGGTTCGCGTTTATTTCTGCAGAGTCTGAATACGGATTCGGCAAAAGCGGCTGCTTCTTCCACATTCCAGGCGATGTCGCGACCTCTCTGGCAATCAGCGACCCAGCCAAACAATCCACGCAGCACACGCGGCACATCAGATGGTCTCCACTGGGGAAGAGAAAACATCCGATCAAACAATGCACACTCTTCCAGGAAAGGTATGAACTCGTGTGGCGGAACATGAATCCTTTCCACGAAATGATAGGGCTGGACATCGAAGAGTCCGGCAAACATGTTTGCCATATCAATGATATTGTCAAATAATCTTTCTTGACCGAGAATCTCAATTCTCCGAGCTTCCAAATGTTTCACGCACAGGTTAAACAAGTGTCCGAAAGGGATTTGTCTTTGTTCCACCGTTGGCTGAGTAGTTGGGCGACGTATAAGATGGTATCGCGCTTGCGGATGACAAAAATAGCGCTTCATCTTTTGAAATAAAAATTCCGCGAATCGTCTGCCCCCTTAAGTTGCTATTTCCGAATCTATCTCTGCCGCCAAAAGAGCCAACTCAGCATCGTCAACTGCTATCTTTCCCATTACTGCCTTCAAATGATAGCCCTTTTCTCGCCAATACCGGACCGCTTCGGCCACGGCAAATTCGCGAGTGTTCATTTGGATCAGCTCTTCTCTCGACCCTTCGTAAACGGAATGATTCAATAAATCTATTTCTTTAGCTACCCGAATTGCGCTTCGCCAATGTGATTCATTTTCCGTCAGGAGCGCGAGCTCCGCAAGCTGAGACAGAGAACTGAAAATGAAATTTAGAATTGCCCAATAGGGCTGGTACTGAGTGCCGTCAATAAAGTAGCTTAGCAAAATTTGTTTTCTTAAGGCAGCTAACTGTGCCATAATTTGGCCCTTCAAGGATCCATCGGCAGACAGTACCAGGGCTTCATGGATTCTTTCGGACAACAAATCCAAGACCGCTGTCGTACAATAGTAACCGTCACTCGGAATTTGATAATGGCTATATAAAGCTTGCAAGTCATTTAGATCGCAAGGAATATTTGCCCCGACACTGTCAACAAGGCTCCGGAATTTTTCTTCAGTAAGCACTCGAAATCCCCAGCATTGCTGCGGCTAATATTTGGGTTAAGTCGCGTGACGTTGCTGCAATCGTGTAAGAACTTCAATGAATTCATCATCAAGAAATTCCGGTATTCCGTCCGGCCACGCTTCATCTTCGAGATGTTGATTAAATACCAACTTGCGAGTATTCCATGCACTATCAGCCGCAACTGCTTTTCGCAAAGATTCTTGTAATCCGATTTTCTTCTCGTGGACAGCTTGGGCGAGAATTTCAAACTCTTTGATAGACATAAAGTACATGTGTTCCATTGGAATCAAATCAAAACCATCGCACCTCCGCAATTGCGCCATTACAGACTCACCCAGCAAATCTCGGAAAACTCGGCCGTTACCAATGTACAATTCCTTGTAAGTGATAATAATCAAATAGTTTTCATTTTCCGCTGGTAATTTAATTCCATCAATCTCAGTAATGTTTTTGATACTGTCTGCCACTGAACGACCTTGCTTGATTCCTTTGATAAGTGACGAATCCGTTGCCCGTTGAATGTCATACAAATTATCGCTAACCTGTCCCAGGTAAGTCATCTCAACTCCCTTTGCGTCCACAAAAATCTTGGAATTCCCATCCATGATAATGAAATCGACCAACTTCTTATGCTTGGTTCCCAAAGCTGATTTAATTTGCCTCTCAGTTAAAAAAGAGAGTTCGAGATGATTCACTAGTCGTTCAACGTATTTCTCAAATACAGGTCCAAACGCATTGACGAACCATTGGGCATCGTCCTCTCGAAGTCTGTCATAGATCCAGTATGGCACTGATATGCGCAGTAACCGTTTGGAATAGGGTCGGTATCGTTCATCTTGTTTCAGCAAAGGAAACCGTCCCAAAGGGCTCAGCTCAAAGAGCTGGTGATCCGATCTAGGTGCGTGTCTGCTCTCTAATTCTAGCAAGTAAGCCGTGATGGAATTCAGGTTTGCAGAAATCAATTTAAAGAAA
>JBKQRG010000262.1:0-3019 GCA_052144015.1 Desulfomonilaceae bacterium | reverse complement strand
TGATTGCCGGGAACAGGAGATTCCAGATGACAGACGAAGAGAGTATCCGAATCGATGACCAAAAGATTGGGAAGGTTAATCGAATAATGGCTTCCCTGGGCTTTCATCTGTATAAATCTCACGATTCTTCGATTGGTCCTGGTCAGTTTACGGACATGACCATGTATGTTCATCGTGATACTCAGGAGTCGGTGTTCATATCATTTCCAAATCAAGATGAAATCGAGCAAGGCACTGAGATCATCCTTCAAACAGAATACCGCAGCAAGTCAAAGCAATGGGCGTCTTTAAGGGAATTTGAAGAGAATGTTGCATCGTGGATGGAAGAATGCCGCGGGAAGGAAAGACCTCATGGATGACGACAACGTGATCAAGCCGGACTTAATCCGGTGGGCATCCGATTGGAGCAGGTGTTATGAGCCTGACCAAGCAGATATAGATCAGAACAGCGCAAACAAAGAGCGATCTGAGCAACATGTCTGACGAAAACAAGGACCATTAGATGGATGTCTCTGGTCTCATGATGGCGGTGTAAAAGATAGAAGCGTTTGTTATGACACAGCCCTTCCTAACCGGTGTCATTGGTTTTGTAGTTGCCCTCCTTGGCTTTGGCGCAAAACGTCTGATAGATTGGTATCTGGTAAGGCCCAAGCCGAACCAGTCACGCGAGGAAAGCCTAGCCCTCCTTTAAATGAACTTCCTCTATACAGTCAGAAGCATCATAAGTCGCCTTATTCACTTTCGGATTGACGGGCATCACCATCATTTCCTGTGACGGATAGGGTTGGAGCAAGGGCTTTAACGTTCGGATAGAAGAAACAATAATTGAGAAGTCTCATAAAGGGATCACACCAAAGTCATACCCAGCCCAATGCTAAAGTTTTAGAGCACTTTTTCCTTGAGAATAAGATAATTTTCATCTAAAAATGCATAGTACATTGCATACTGCATAAAGGGGTAAATTATTCATGAGCGCCTCATTTTGGGACAAGTTCAGCCAATTGCCTCAAGTGCAAAACAAATCACAGAATCAAATCGCGCGTGATCTCAATGTTGCGCCCAATACCGTAGGAGCTTGGCGGCGCATGGGTGTCTGGCCCGATCCCGCCACATTCGAAAAAATCAAAACATGGACCGGCAAAGATCAACGATGGTTCCTGGAAGATAAAGCGCCTGAATTTATATCCGTTCCAATATATTCCTCGAAATTGGCCACGAGCGGGGGAACGCTACCTGTTGTAGAACAAGTCAATGGGACCTATCAGTTCAGAAGAGATTGGTACTCAAAATTAGGGGCTTCCGCCAGTCACAGCGGATTATTCATAGTTCAGGACGACAGTATGAGCCCATCTGTGCAATTCGGTGACGTAGTACTAACGGACATGTCCGACAGGACTGTGCTAGATGGAAAAATTTATGCTATATGCGAGTCTGATACAATCCTCATCAAAGAGTTACGTAGAACCAGACGATCCGATATGCTATCGATCATCAGTCACAATAAGGAAAACTATCCTGAATATAAGAGAAGACAATCCGATATTCTTATCGTAGGGCGGGTCCGCTGGTCTGCCCACAAATGGGATTAACTAGGACTCATAATTCTCAACACGCCTTAACGGTTTATGGACGTACGGCTTTCAATCTCATTTTTGCAGCGGTCTTCTGTCGTGGTTGCCGTTTCTGAGAAGCTTTTTCCAAGCTCTTTTCCAGAGCTGCCAGTAGATTCTGGACCTGCTCACCAGCAGAAACCGCTGGTGCTTCGATGATTGATTCCTTTTCTTTAAGCCTCCGCCGGATCAATATAGTTGAGGAGGGGGAGCATTTGCTGCTGCTTTCAGATTCAAAACCGAACTGCTGTGGGCTGCGAACGCTTATCGGGAAGGGCAGTCGAAGTTTTCCCCTGTTAACCCCAATACGGAAGCATGGAGACTTTGGCTGAAAGTTATGGAACCTGCGCTGCGAAAAAACCAAAACCACACGTTTTCTTGGAGGGTCCAGAAGGGCAAGTTTCACGGAAAATTCAAGGAAAGACACCGTGATATGGAAGGCGATTTGGATTGACTATGTGTAGGATATCCCGAAAAATGGATTTCTGTAGGCTGGCAGAGGTAGGCTGTCTAGCCTTTTTTGCCGGTTTTTTCATCCGCTTAGTATTACCGCCTTTAGGCAGCAACACCGTTTGGACAGGGCGTCTAGTTATGCTACTTTATTGACAGTAAAGGGGGCTAGGGAGCTTGTTTCCTGGATTTCTGGTCCTTCACCGCTGTCACGTTGTTAGCACAAATTCTAACCAGAATACACGATTTCGCAAAACAAAAGTGCCCAAAGGAGTGCCCAGAATGTGATAGTATCCGGCAATATGCCACAGTCTTGCCATCTTGGATGTCGCTGAGCGTAATAGTTTCAACCGGAAAGTCTTCTGGCTCAGGTGACCTATCTTCCGCAAAGACTCTGGCTCAGCCGGTTATAGGCATGGATCTGACTCGTTTCGCCATGAACCAGTGAATAGCAAAGACGACTATGGTTATCAAAAGCCATATCAGCTGCCGTGTTAAGCTTTGGACCCCATTGCGTTTTTCTGACCGAAGTTGGTCCTGATAACTCCTCTCACGCATTTTTGTCAATTCCTCAACTGGAGGGAGAGATTTATCTTTTGGCAAGATCTTCGAAAAAGCGTCGTTTGACTGATGGCGGTCGTAGTTCCAAGAGGCTATGGTAAATTCTGGATTGGCGATTCTTACAATATCATAAATCGCTTGTCCAAGAGCCGCTAAGAAAAAAAAGAGCATCACAGCACAGACTGCAAGCGCATATGCCTCAACAAGATTTCGCTTCATTTACCGTTATCCTCCTCCTTGATGATCAGGTCACAGCGTCATAGGTTCAACCGGAATGTCTTCAGGCTCAGGGGACGCTTTTTCCGCAAAGACTCTGGCTCAGCCGACTATAGGCATCCATCTGAGAAGAAGAAAGACGGAAGAACAGACTATGGTCCTTGAAAGCCATTCGTGAACGT
>JBKQRG010000261.1:0-26002 GCA_052144015.1 Desulfomonilaceae bacterium | reverse complement strand
ATCAATTGTGCTTTTCTTTTTTTTATTCCCGTTTTACAGCCATGCCGATGAATTAACTGCACACGCAAGGCGGGATGCTTATTTCCAAGGAGAAAAACCAGGCCGATGGGCGGTCATATTGAGGTTTAATCACCCGGTGTTTACAACCAATTTGTCAAACAGCACGAAAGTGACTGTGGACGGAGCGGCGGAGAATTTCGAATTGTTAGATCCGGGGACTGAGCAGAAGGCTACCGGCACCATGAGAGAATTCAGGCTGGTCCCACTAGGGACCGCATCCAAAACCGGAACTGTAAAGATCACCGTTGAAAAGGGCCTGTCAGACGCATCAGGAAGGCTTCTGATGCAACGGGAATTCGCGTATCAATTTCTTTCCGCTCAAACAATTTCAGTAACGAGCTTTGGAACTTACTACAAATCGAAAACTGATAAGGGGCTTAATCTGGAGCTCTCGAAGCCGCTTGAAGAAGATGAGCTTATGAGTGCTATTAACCTAAAACCTGCCGTGCGCGGCTTAACGGTTTCACGTCTAGGGGACTCCAGATATAGAATTAAGGGTGATTTTGAACTTGACCGGGATTACCTGCTTGACATTGCGCCTGTAGTCGTGAACGGCGGAGCGTCGGTCCTGGCCAAGAGGGAATTCAAATTTAAAGGTCCAGGTATAAAGCCGGAAATTTCGGTACGAACTGAACGCTCCGTAGTGGAACTGAAAAGCCGTCAACTTTTGCCTTTGAAACTCGCCGATGTCACGAAGATCAGATGCAAGCTCACGAGAATACCTCCATATCTCGCCCCATCAATATCGGCATCGCTTACAAGAAACGATCCCCTGCCAAAAACGGGTTCTCCCGAACAGATTGGAATTCTCCAAGACCTCACCAAAAGTGGGAAAATAGCGCCGGCTTTTCTGGGTGAGTTTTCGGAAGCTTCGGAGGCCTTTTTTGCCCCTGAAGCCAAAGACAATATATACGGATATTCCCTTCCGCTATCTTTCCGTCCGCAACCGGAACGCGGTGGAATATGGATGAGCGCTCTTTCCGATCCTGATAAGAAAATGAGGGGAGAGAGTTCGAAACTTATCCAGATCACAGATTTGTCAATTAGCTATAAGATCTCGGCAAAAAATCTGCTGTTATGGGTAACTTCGGTGCACACCGGACAACCGGTTGCCGGGGCTGACCTTATGCTGTTTCTATCCAACGGAGTTGCAAGCACAATAGGCAAGACCGATCAAAACGGGATTATTTTTGTGCAAGACGGCCAGCAATTCCCTTCAATTACCGTAGGCGCCGAGGCGACAGGCATTTCGAACCGGCCGCTGAGTACTGCTCAAGTCACATCGGCTGTTGCTGCCACGGCTTCGGACGCATGTTTTATTGAACTGAATCAGCTACGTCTCAAGCCGTTTGGCGTTACTCAGATCGAAGATCTTCGGGATGTACCTGACGCCCGAACAGGATATCTTTTCACTGAAAGAGGTGTTTACCGGCCGGGAGAAAATGTTCATTTCAAGTTTTTTGCTAGGGCTTATAAACAAAACCGGATTGTCTCACCTACGGGTGAAAAAGCGAAATTGGAAATCGTGGGACCGCGGCAAGACGTTGTTTATAGTAAAGAGCTGACGCTGAGCGAATTTGGGACTTGCTATGACTCATTTGCCCTGGAAACCTTCTTCCCTGTTGGCACATATACATTAAAAGCCACTGTCATAAAGTCTGACGATAAAAAGGACGAATTTACGAGGACTTTTCTCGTCCAGGAATATAAGCGGCCCAAGCATTTTGTCTCACTGTCTGTCAAGAGGGGTGAACGCATCAGCAAAGAATACATTTCCTTGGAGCAACGGGAAGATTTCCTGTCTGTCATCGTCATGGGCGAATATTATACGGGCGGCCCTGTCAAGCATGCCAAGGTTCGTTGGAAGGCTACCCTGGTGCCTTCAACAAACAAAGTCGAAGGATTCGATGCTTACCTGTTCGGGAATGAAGATGAATCGACATTATTTCTGGAATCGGGCGAAAGTATGCTTGATGCGGCGGGGAAGCTTAACTTCACCATACCCCTCGATCAACGGCTGCTGACCGGGATTTATGGGGTGAATCTATCGGCCACTGTCTTGGATATAGACGGTGAACCCGCCACCGAAATAGCCACGTATGCTCCGAAACCTCGCTATCTTGTGGGCATCCCCTCCCATCCACGGCGGGTGCAGACCGGATATGCATCGTCAATGAAGGTGATTGTTGTGGATCAGCAGGGCAAGAAAATCCAAGAAGGAAAAATCGAAGCCCGCATTATGCAAAAAAAATATCTGTATACCCAGAAACGAGACGAGGCTGGCAATCTGAAGGATCTCTGGGAAGAAGGATGGATGAAAACCTTGACATCCCAGCAATCTATCGTCAATGGAGAAGCGCCTTTTTCGCTTGAATTCAGTGATTATGGGGAGTACCTGGTCGCATTCACATATGAAGACAAAACCGGGCGCTACTCAAGCCAGACCCTCTTTAAGGTCGGATGGGATGATTACGACAACTGGATACGACGTCAAGCGGAGAAGGAAACACGTACCGGTAATCAGGTCTTGGTATCCCTATCCAAAAAAGAGTACCGAGCCGGGGAGCCGGTGCGGATCGAATTTCACACTCCGCGAGCGGTTAAAAAATGTTTAATTGCCCTCGAAAAATCAGGAGTGCTCGAATACAAGATCATAGACGTAAACGGGACAGAGGGTAGTTACCAGTTCAAGGCATCGGAGCAGATGCAACCGAATGTCTATGTATCGTTAATGGCTTCAGCCGGCAGAGAAGGTTTTCCCACTTACCCGTCCCAAACCGACACTGATATTCCTACTGTGTTTTTCGGTTACGCAGACGTGACAATCCTGAGCGAAGTGCAAAAATTGCGCCTGGATATTGAACCCGAGCAAAAGGAACTTAAGGGACGTCCTGCAGAAAAAAAGACGCTTACCTTCAAGGTGACTGATCAAGCCGGTAAGGGCGCGGCATCTGAACTCGCTGTGTGTGTGGTCGATGAGGCGGTAATGGCTCTCACTCGATTTAAGACACCTGAACTTTCCGCTCTTGCGGTTTTCAATCTTCCTTTATCCGTTTTTTCGGGAGATCTTCGACTGGCGTTGATCAGTCAGGATTTGTTGCGCATGTTCACCCGCCCGCTGACCGGCGGCGAGATCGGATCGGGAGAAGTTGCCGCAAGTTTAAAAATAAGGAAGGATTTCCGGCCTGTAGCGTATTTCAATCCCGCTGTAGTTACCGATGCCTCCGGACGGGCAACGGTTGAATTTCAGCTCCCCGACACCACCACTGCGTACCGAGTTTATGCGGTGGTTTGTGACAAAGCCGCCGGGTTTGTCTCCGGACAGCGGAACATGGTTGTAACAAAAGAATTCTTTATGGAACCGTCAGTACCAAGATTCCTCATTCCAGGTGATCGCGTCAATTTTCCGGTAGTGCTACATAATAAAACCGGAGAAAAAGGTGATGCCGCATTGTCCGCGGAAAGCTCGCAAAATATTAGCGTCCGCTTGCTTCAAAATTCCGCGAAAATTGAACCGTGGTCTAGTTCAAGTGTAAAGACCGCGGCCGAGGTGACCAGCGGGGTCGAAAATGGTTGGTTCCGATTTAAGGGCAACTTTGTAGTGCCCTCGGCAAAATATGAGGATGCTATTGAACAGAGTCTCCCTATTCACTCCAGGTACATTCCTGTAAATCGTGTAGTTGTCGGCTCTTTTTCGGAAAAAACAGATTTGTCCGTGGATATCCCGGATATTATTAAACAATTGAATCCAGCAGATATCAATCCGGCTGATTTCAAGGCGTACTTGACCCTAAGCACTACCAATTGGACGAGAATAGCTCCAGGCCTAAAATATCTATTGAATTATCCTTATGGGTGCATAGAGCAGACGAGTTCCGGAATTATACCTCTGGTTGGAATTAGAGAATTAATACATTCCGGCACAATCCCAGGAATAAAAATCGAGCAGGTTGATCAATTTCTCAGTAAAGGCGTCGAAAGAGTTTTGTCTATGCAACTTCAAGGCGGAGGCTTCTCTTATTGGCCGGGTGGGTCCGATACTTCGTGGTGGGGAAGCATGTATGCAACCTTTGCATTGATAGAAGCCCGTCAGGCCGGCCTAAAGGTACCTGATGCAAGACTAAAAGCTGCTCTCACCAACATCCGCGATGGTGTATTCAAGAAGGAGGATACAAACGGGGCTGAAGAGGAAACTTGGACCAGGGAATTTGCCCTGTTAAATCTTGCAATGGGCGAAATGCTTTCAGCGGCGGAACTGGAACCGTTCTTCCGTAATTATAATTCATTGAGTAATGAGGCCAAGGCATTGCTGCTGCTGGCTGCCAAAAAAACGCAATATCTACCACAGAAAAAAATCGCCGAAATGATAGCCGCTCTTGATCCCAAGCCTGATGCTGAGAGGATTAATTATTATGATTCCAGTTTTCGTGAAATTGCGGTTTGTCTCATCGCTGCTGTAGAAGCAGGAGCCGGCTCCAAGAAAGCAGACGGATGGGCAGGCAGTCTTCTGAGAGGTCTTCAACCCGATGGAAAATGGATCTCTACTGCTGACACCGGCTGGTGCTTATTGGCCCTCAGCAAATACTTCCGAGGCAGAGAGGCACACAAAACTAAAACGGTCAAAATCAAGATCGACTATGGCGCAGAAAAACCTGTGGAAACAACTATTTCAGATGCATCGGCTTTTATGGAAGTGGATCCGCGCAAGTTCCTCGACAAAGGCAAGATACATATTACCGCGGCCGCGAAAGAACTGATAAATTACAATCTTTCGGTGACTTATCCGGATTTAGTCACCGACCCATCGGCCCTGAGCAAAGGCTTCACATTGAATAAAAAAATTGAAAACCTGAACGGCACTGATGAAATCAGGGTTGGTGATGTTTTGCGAGTGACTGTCGAAATAGGAGTACTTTCTCGATCAAAGCAAGGGTCCTATGACGAGTTTGAATATCTTGCATTGGAGGACCCTGTGCCTGCCGGTCTTGTGCCAGTCAATTCGGAACTGGCCACAGAAGGTGCGGAAGAGAGTCGCCGCACTACGGAACCAAGTTGGAGAGAAGGTTTCTCTGATTTTATTCCAACATATATGGAATTCAGAAACGATGGAGTCCGAGTTTTTAAAAATCGTGCTTGGAGAGGGCAATACAGATATTCATACCTGGCAAGAGCAGTAATGGAAGGCGATTTCTGGATGCGAGGCTCCAGGATCTCTCTTATGTATAATCCGGAGCGCTTCGGCAAAACAGAAGGTCGGAAAGTGACCGTGCTACCGGCCAAATAAGTTGTTGAATTTCATAGCTCTCTTGAATGGCTTCAACTCTCATTACGGCGAGCTGAATCAGCGGATGGGCTAGTAACAAGTGGAAAGCACGAATCATCATGTGGTGGAGACGTCTCAATCTAGCATTAGGCGGCTGGTGGGCTCAAATTAAAGCGAAACCGAACTCTCCAGATGGTACTGGACTCGTTCACATAAAAAAGCAGGTATTATGGCCTTTCCCGGAATTTCGTGATCGTAGCGATGCAGGAGTTGCTCTTACTGAATTTTTGAATCCCAAACCGGGGCCGAATTCCATAGTGTTTGCACTCCCTAGAGGCGGAGTCCCGGTTGGGGAACCTCTTTCAGCAAGGCTTAAGGCGCCGCTCGAACTTGCACTGGTCAGGAAACTGCCGGTGCCAACTTCTCGAGAAATGGGATTCGGCGCGGTTGCCATCGATGGGAGTCGAATCTTGAACGAAAACATGTTGAAATACATGCGGATTTCCGAATCTCAAATAAAATCTATTACGGATGAAGTACTAATTGAAGTGCGTCGTCGTGCAGTTGAATACACTGATCATGAACTTGCGCCATCTCTCCAAGGCATGGATGTATACCTCGTCGATGATGGTCTTGCGACCGGATATACGGCTATTGCGGCGGCCAAGATGCTCCGGAATCAGAATCCGAGATCTTTGGTGCTTGCAGTGCCAGTCTCTCCGCGCAGTTCCATAAGTGCGGTGCAGTCTTATTTCGACGAAATCTATTGTCTCATTACTCAAGCTTCGAACTCTTTTGCTGTAGCATCATTTTACACGGATTTTCACGATATGTCCGACTACGAAGTTCGCGAAATATTGCGTAGGGCGAAGAGAAATCTTGAAAATGCCAGGGAAAAAGCATAGGAAATTCCACGAGGTTCAATGTAATTTTTAGGCACGACACAACGAAGGAGACGTAACATGTTGCAATGCTGCCGCAATCTTTACAAGAGTTACATCGCAGGAACGGCGATCTTGCCTTTGATGGCGATTTCTTTTTTGCTGGTGATTGCTTTCCCGGCATTTGCTGCAGACAAGGAGGTGACTCTGGGGAAAACATTTCAAATATCTCTTAAAGCTAATCCGACTACAGGCTATAAATGGGCAGCCTCTTACGACAAGAAGTTTCTGAAACTAACAGGGGAAACCTACAAACGTGACGTTTCCGGGCCAAAAACTCGCCTTGGCGCCGGCGGCACTACTACCTTTTCTTTTCTCCCGGTGAAAACCGGCGAAACCTCTATCAATTTCCGGTACGGGCGTCCCTGGGAAAAAGAAGTTGCAGAGAAGAAAACTTTTACAATAAATATCCGGCATTAACGCTACCGGCTGGACAATTCAAATTAAGCCTGCTACACCTCACGTTCAAGATATTGACGAAGGGAGAAGATATTGAAACAACGATTCCTAACAAGTGCACTTTTATGCGCAGGCATAATGCTCGTTGCCGTAATATTAGTACAAGGAGCGGAAAACGTTGCTATGACACCAGGCGGAGTTAAAATCGAAATAATAAAGGAAGGCCAGGGGCCTGTGGCCAAGAAAGGTCAGACGGTTGCAGTTCATTACACAGGCACACTGCCCAACGGGACCAAGTTCGATAGTTCCAGGGACCGGAATCAGCCAATCAGTTTCGTCCTCGGGGCCGGTCGAGTCATAAAAGGATGGGATGAAGCAATCGCAGAAATGAAAGTAGGTACCCGTGCAAAAATAACGATTCCTCCAGCGATGGGATATGGCGATCGAGGAGCGGGAGGAGTCATACCCCCAAATGCCACATTGATTTTCGATGTTGAATTGATGGAAGCTAAATAGAGGATTACTTCACGACTCTTAACATTTGTTTGAATTTTTCGCCTTCAGCGGCTCTGAGCATTTCGAATAAAACGGTTTCAACGCTGGTCATGGACGCGCCCGCTTCACGGCATCGATCAAGGCCGATGTTCCTGTTTTCTGCGGTTCTGGAAGACACAACATCGGCCAGGACTTGTATCTCGTAATTTAAAGCCACAAGATCCAAGACCGTCTGATAAACGCACACATGAGATTCAATTCCCCCTACAAGGATCTGCCTACGTGCTGATCCCTGCAATTCGTTCATGAACCGAGGCTCACCACAGCAACTGAAGCTTAGTTTACTGATCGGTTCTACATCATGCAGCAACTCTTCCAATTCCGGAACTGTTCGGCCAAGGCCGTTGGGATTCTGCTCGGTTCTAATGATCGGCACTCCTAATATTTTTGCTCCGCTCACCATTTTTAATGCATTTTGCACCAGGACTTCTTTATCCAGCATCGCGCGAGCGAGTTTTTCCTGTATATCAATCATAACCAAGATGGTGTTCTCCGATGTGAGCACAATTCCCTCCTCAATTTTTCTGCGCCTCTATGTTGCGTTGCAAATCCATCCGACCGGAACGGAGCTAGTTGCTGCCTGTCTTGGTAGGCTGGGCGTCCTGCCGGCCACAGAGATTTCTGAACCAACAGGTACTATTCCAAAAATATATCGCCTGAATCGGGTTTGTTCTCTGATCTCATGTGCTCGATCTTCGAGAGAACCTCTTTTCTGGCTATTGAACCGAGTTGGAGTATGGCCACGCCTCCGCATTTGGGACATAATTTGCCTGGAGGAGCGCCTATTTGATTAAACAATTTTTTTATTCGATTGTAATTGGTTCTAATAAGTGTTCTGCCGCAGAAGGGGCATTCAATTACTATACGATCGTCGAGCAATACAAAATTGGCTCGTTTTGGTTTGGTTTCCATCGCGTTAGTTCGGGCCGCGTCCTCTAATCGACTCGCCTGCGGTCTTGGCTGCATCTAAGGATGTTTGCAGTTATGAGTTTTTGAAAGGCTGCTGCGGGAAACTATTTGTCCCCGTTCTGCGCGGTATTTTCCCTAGCATGCCTCACAAGCTTTTGCAAGCGCTTCTAGTCATTTGCCGCAGTATGACCCGGACTTGGTCCAAGAATGTTCAGGGGAGACTTTCCCTCGCCGGTCTCTCCGGTGACATAGCCAAACTCGTCCCGCACGATTTCGGCCACTTTCTTATAAAGAGTCCTCAGCGGTATCTCAGCGGGGCAGACTTCGGTGCAAAGATTGCAATCAATACATCTGCCGGCCATGTGAACCGCTCGCGTCAAATGAAACATCGGATTTTCCGGTGGAAGATCGCCTGTTCTTATTAAGCTGTCTTCCTCTAAAGTGCATACGTTGCAAAAACATACCGGGCAGACATCCCGACACCCGT
Source organism: Desulfomonilaceae bacterium (assembly GCA_052144015.1). GTDB lineage: Bacteria > Desulfobacterota > Desulfomonilia > Desulfomonilales > Desulfomonilaceae > DATJPW01. The sequence goes on along the minus strand of JBKQRG010000261.1, from coordinate 17,388 downwards.
AGCATTTTATACAGCGGTTGAACTCCTCTGCCCAGTATGACAGTCTGGCAGATAGATCTCTGGCCATAAGGTCCGAAACCGTAATATTGGCTACGGGTTCTGTCTTTTCACCCGCAACGAATTCCTGCGGATAGGGTTTGCGGCATTCATGCAACTGAGCGAGTTCTTTCGGACAGGCAATCCCGACGCGTTTGATTCTATCGGAGACCGATCCCTGATTCCACCGAAATAGTTCATTCAGAGCCCGATCATCACAGCCCCGCACAAGAACACCGATTACTATATCAGAATGTCGGCTGGAACAGGTCATGGCGATTCTTGCCATGGGATACCGGGAATCGCCCGGCCCTTTGCAGTCCCCAAGACTAAAGCTATCGTCCAGTTCTTCAGCTTTTTCATAAATATATGGGGCAATATTCCCTTCCTGATCCTTGAGGCCCACAAAAGCTCCTATTGTGCCGTCGTGCAGGAGCGCCTTTACATGTTGTTTTACCTGTTCAATCATATAATTTTCCCAGTCTCAAATTATCCCTATTATTCAAAGTTTCGATCTTCTCGAACTCCATTAACCGGTTTGTTCAAAAGTTTTCGGCTGACGCAAAGGGGAAGGCCCGAGGCTTCTTATTTTCTCCACAAATTCCGTGACGACCTTTGCGAAACGAGGTCCTTCGGCGGACGAAACCCATTTGAGCGCCAAGCGTTCCGGTTCAATACCGGAAAATTCCAGGAGCTGCTTCATAAAATTGGTTCTCTTGACCGTCATGTAATTACCGTACAGGTAATGGCAATCACCGACGTGTCACCCACCGACAAAAACACCATCTGCGCCTTTCTGAAATGCCTTCAAGATCTGGTGAGGTCCCACAGTTGCGGAACAAAGGGTACGGATAGTTCGAAGATTGGCCGGGTACTGAAGGCGGCTGACACCGGCCAAGTCTGCTCCCGCGTATGCGCACCAATTGCATAGAAAGCCTATTATGGTAGGTTCGAATTGTTCGTTGGACATAACTGATCCTTCATAATTTTACGCGCTCAGGGCACGTTCGATTTGCGCATAGATCTGATCGTTGGAGAATCCGTCAAGTCTTGCACTGCCTGACGGACATGTCGCAGCACAACCTCCGCAACCTTTGCACAAGACTTTATTCACCTCACAAATACGCTGATCTTCCAAGTAGCTAATCGCCCCATATGGGCACACGTCGATACATCCCTGGCAGCCGCAACAGGTTTCAGGACTGATATCCGCCACAATCCCACTGGTGAATAGGGCGTCCTTCGAGAGTACCCCCGCGGCTCTGGAAGCCGCCCCCAACCCTTGAGAAATAGCTTCTCGAATCGTGGAAGGGAAGCGGGCATTCCCGCACAGATAAATACCATCCGTAGCAAAATCCAACGGTTTGAGCTTGACGTGTCCTTCCAAGAAAAAGCCGTTTTCGTTTAACGGTACCTTTAGCATGGTCGATATGTCTCCTGCATCCGGTTGCGCAATGAGTGGCGTCGATAACACCACCAGGTCTGCAGAAAGTTTGACATTTTTGCCCATGCGGAGGTGAAAAACTTTAACAAGCCCTGATTCGACCACAGGCGGTCGCGCGGGATCATAGGTCACATACCGGACTCCCATTTCTTTGGATTTCCGGAACATGTCCTCATTTTCCACTCCATACATCTGCATATCACGATACAGGATGGTCACCTGCGTGGCCGGGTCTTTCTCTTTGAGCAACATTGCATTCTTGACCGCTGTCATACAGCAGATACGTGAACAATAGGTCCGTTCTTCGCATCGGGAACCCACGCACTGTATTATAACAACGTGCTTCGCCTCGGGGCGATTTTGCTTGAGCATGGCTTCAAGCTCGAAATGCGTGATCACTTGATTGCCGTCATAACCGAATAGGCCTTGGGGCTTCAGTACTCGCGCTCCTATGGCTACGACGATTACTCCTGCATCGACCTTGGTTTCCGCTCCGTTCTCAGATAACGTCACATTATAGTTGCCCACGTATCCTTCGACCGCTTTCACTTCAGCATTGGTGTGGACTGCAACTTTGGGATTACTCTCGAGTCGGCTGACAAGCTCGGATACCAGATTGGATGGGGCCTCATGAGTGGGTAAAATCATGTTAAGGTCATTGAGGAGGCCACCAAGACGATCCTGTTTTTCCACCAGGTCCACTTCATAGCCCATGTTTCCGAGAGCCATAGCTGCGGACATGCCTGAAATGCCCCCACCTATCACAACAGCCCTGTGGAACAAGCTCAGCTGAATGCGATTTAAAGGCCGGAGCCCACCGGCTTTGGCTACTGCCATTGCGATCTGCTTCTGCGCTCTTTCGGTGCCTTTTTCGCTTTCCTTCATATGAACCCATGAACACTGGTCCCTGATATTGGCCATTTCAAAGAGATATGGGTTCAGACCTGCTTCCTCGCAAGCACTCTGGAATAGCGGCTCATGCGTCCGCGGTGTGCATGAAGCCACTACAACGCGATTCAGGTTCTCCCTGGGAATAGCTTCCTTGATTTCGTTTATGCCACCCTCGGAGCACGTGTAAAGATTCTCCTGAACGAATGCCACATCCGGCAAAGTCTTCGCATAGTCAATTAGTTGCTGCATTTTGAGATAGCCGGCGATATTGGAACCGCAATCACAAATAAAAACGCCTATGCGAGGACCCGATTTCTGGTCTTTCAAATTCCTATCTCCATATTCACACCGGGCGGTGACTAGTAGCCACGGCCCTGCTGATACAATTCTCTGCGAGGTTCGCGATCAACCCAAAATCTAGATTGCCAATGCTCTGCCGCCGGTCATCACGACCTCTGCCGCACGAGCCGCTGCGCTGCTGGCCTGAGCTACGGATTCCGGAATATCGAGCGGTCCCTGAGCGCATCCGCAACTGAAAATTCCCGGAACATTCGTATCCAGAGGTCTGTTTGGATGAGTTTTTACGAAATTGTTCTCTTCCAATTCCACACCGAGCAGATTGGCCAAATCAACTATACCTCGTGGCGCTGAGCACGCATTGGCCAAAATGACCATATCAAGAGTCAGGCTTTGAACCATGCGTTGTTCAGTATCTTCGTAATAGATAACGGGGTTCAGCTCCTCATCCTGAGCTACTTCCGCCACGCGGCCCCGGATATATTTGAGCCCTGAAACGTTCGCGCCTCGGACTTTGTACTCTTCGAATCCCTTGCCGACCGTCCTCAGATCCATGTAAAAAATGTAGGACTGAGTCTCGGATTCATGCTCTCTAGCGATGATTGCTTCTTTGATCGAGTGCATGCAGCAATAGGAGGAGCAATATTTGTGGAACCGAAAATCTCTTGAACCGACACACTGGATAAAACCAAGTTTCTTGGCCGTATGGTACTTTGCTGCGTGTCGTTCTAATTTTTCTTGTTCCTTCTGCAGGTCTGCGACCTGGGCGGCGCCCTCAGACTTTTCGGCTTTCTTGATGAGCTTAGCGACTTCCTTTACGCGGATCTCCGCATGAATGGCTGAGGGCCGCGTCAGATGGCCGCGGGTGGGACCACCAGCGCTGAGCAATCGCTCCATTTCCAGCGAAGATATGACATTGGGGAGCTTACCATAGCCGTATTCGGGAATCTGAGTCGCATCGAACAGCTCGTATCCCGTTGAAATTATGACCGCGGCGACGTTTAGTTCAACGTCAGAGTCTTTCATCTCGTAATCTATAGCCTTGGCCTGGCAGACCTTGGCGCACACCCCGCATTTTTGGCCCTGCATCACGCGACAATGCTCAGGGTCTATCGTAAACTGCGAGGGTATCCCCTGTGCATAATCCTTGTAGATTGCCTTGCGTTCATCAAGACCGAAATTGAATTCATTGGGAACACGAGTAGGACATTTTTCCGCACAGGCTCCGCACGCGGTGCATTTACCGCTATCCACAAACCTGGATTTCCGGTGCACCTTGACCCGAAAATCTCCTACTTCGCCTGAAAATTCAGTTATCCGGCTGTATGCCAACAAATTAATCTTGGGATGTCGACCGACATCCAGCAGCTTGGGCGAAAGAATTCATATCGTGCAATCGTTGGTGGGAAAAGTCTTATCCAACTGGGCCATTTTGCCCCCAATGCTCGGATTTTTTTCGACCAGGTGGACCTGAATGCCCATTTCACCCAGATCCAAGGCGGCCTGCATGCCGGCTATCCCACCGCCCACGATGAGAACTTCCTGAGAAGCCATACTAATCATCCTTGTCCAAATATTTACGAATTAGAGCTTAAGACTCTCCGCCAGGAGATCGTTTATGTCACGTATCTTCATTCCAATTTCCATGTCCCGCAGCGCACAACTCAGATGTAGTCTACACTTGGGACATGCAGTTATTAATGTTTCCGCTCCTGTGGCCAGCGCTTCATTGAGGCGATTTTTTTGGATCGTTTTGGAACAACTCGAACAACCCATCCACGCGCTGGTTCCGCAGCAGATACCATTCTCTCGATTGTGCTCCATTTCCCGCAGCGATATGCCCGGTATACTCTGAATAAGCGCTCGCGGTGAATCGAAAATGCCTGCTTGCCGACCTAATCTGCACGGGTCATGATAAGTTACGACAGTTTCGAGAGGCTCAAAACTCAATTTTCCGGCTTGAGCCTCTTGAGCCATTAGTTCATAAAAGTGGACCAGTTCCAGGTCCATCTTTCCGACTACTTTGGGATAATATTTCTTGAAAGTAAGATACCCTTCGGGACATTGAAAGACTACCCGTTTGCAGCCAAGGCTTTTGATAAGCTCCATATTCCGTTTGGCGAGCTTAGCGAAATTCTCAGTATCCCCATTCCATAAAAGATCGTGGCCGCAACAGCGCTCATCATCGTGAATGACCGGCTCGATTCCCACAGCATTTAAGAGTTTGAGCACGCCCCTTGGCCCTTCAAGGGCGTCAAGCTCCCAATCCTTGCGAAACTCCACGTCAAAATAAGGGGCACAGCCCACAAAGTAGTATGTGTCTCCTGTTTCCGATATTCGACCCGCTTCTCTGGCCCAGTCTGTCTTGTTCTGCTTTATATCCAGGGTCTGTAGCCGCATTATAGTCTGGAACAGTCCCCTGTGCGCAGGTACGCCTCCCCTACCCTGTCGCACCGCTTCTTCCCGGACCATACGCACGAATTCCGGATAGTCGATTTTCGCGGGACATCGCGCAGTGCACTGACCGCAGGACAGGCAAGACCAAACGTTCACGTCTTCAAGAGGGCTCTCTTCTTCATCCATTAGAACCTTTTCTACCATAAGACGTGGCGAAAAATCGGGCGTAACCCTGGAGACAGGACAACTACCGGTGCAGATGCCGCAATCCAGGCAATAATAGGCTTTTGTATGATCAACAATTTCCGGTAAATTCATGCAGCGGTCTCCCTCCTCACGAGAGGATTAGGGCCCAGCCGGCGGACCTGATCAGTAAAATCACGAATTACTTCAGCGAACCGGGTCCCTTCCGATGCAGAAATCCACTCTCGCCGCAGCCGCGTGTCTTCGATGCCCAGGAGCTTCATTAGCTGCCAGGTCTTGTCCAGGACTTTTTGAGCTTTTTCATTACCTTCCAGGTAATGGCATTCTCCGATGTGTCAGCCGGTGACAAGAACGCCGTCAGCACCCTTTTCAAAAGCCTTCAAGATATATGATGGGACAAGCATACCGGAACACATCAGGCGGATCAGCCTTATACTCGGCGGGTACTGGAAACGACTGACACCCGCCAGGTCAGCCCCGGCGTAAGAGCACCAGTTGCAAGCAAAGGCTATGATCTTCGGTTCAAACTCTTCATTCATATCTGCTCCAGATGTATCTTTTCACTATTGGGTCATACTATGAGAGTGTTCTTTTCTAATTTTGTGACCGGCACGGAGGCCGGTCCTACCATCTTCCGGCATGGCCGGCGTCCCTGCCGGCCGCATATTCTAAGCACCCCAAGCTGATAACAATTCGACCGCTGTTCTGCGTTAATCCCTATGCAAGGGCCGCGTCAATCATGTCACCAACCTGGTCATCCTTAAAATGCCGGACTTGAGCCGCTCCTGTCGGACAAGCCACTCCACAAGCACCACAACCTTTGCAAAGCGCAGGATTGACCTCAGATTTCAACATTTGTGGGGCGATTTCTTTCAATTCCGGGGCATGGAACGGGCACACATCTACGCAACGCCCACATCCTCGGCAGAGGAACTCATCGACCACCGATACCATACCCGGCGCATCAACATACCCGCGTGCCAGCGCCTGGGCCGCGTGAGCGCCCGCGGCTTCGGCTTGCGCTATAGTTTCGTCCAACGGCTTCGGATAATGAGCCAGACCCGCGAGAAATACGCCGTCAGTCGCGAAATCGACCGGCCGCAGTTTCATATGAGCTTCCAGGAAATAGCCGTCTTCATTGGTCGAAACTTTGAACAACTTGGCCAGTTCCTTATTACCTTCATTCGGGATTATGGCGGCGGCCAAAACGAGACTGTCCGCCGCAAAGGTGAACTCCTGATCCAAAGCACGATCTATTATTCGTACGCTGATTTTCTTACCGATCTCAACGGCAGGCGGGCGGTCCGGCTCATACCGGATAAATATTACCCCCATTCTTCGCGCTTTTTCGTAATACGGCTCATTAAGACCAAATGTGCGGATATCTCTGTAAAGCACATATATATTCGTGGCAGGATTCGCCTCTTTTAACGCAATAGCATCCTGTACTGTGTGATTGCAGCAAACTTTACTACACCACGGGCGCTCTTCGCACCGAGACCCAACGCATTGGATGAAAACCGTCGTGTCAGTCTTCATGACTGCCGGATCCTGCGCTTTCAGCGCTTCACTCATTTCAAGATGAGTTCTAATCCGTGGATCAGTGCCATAACCATAAATATCAGGTTTCCATTCGTGTGCGCCTGTCGCTATAACAGCTACTCCGTGCTCAATTTCCATAGGTTCGCTGGAGTTGTCGGCTACTCGCGTTTTGAAATTCCCGATGAAGCCTTGAACCTCTTCTATTCTCGATTTGAGGTGGACGTTTATATCATTGTGAGCGGTAACTTTTCCCACCAAATCTTCCACAAAAGGCCTGACTTGCTCTCCCTTGATGGTATGAAAAAGGCGCAACGCATTCCCCCCAAGCTTATCCGCGGCTTCCAGCAGATCAACCTTGAACCCTTGTGACGCGATGTTTAATGCCGCAGCCATTCCGGCTACGCCTCCGCCGACTACCAACGCTGATTGAACCATCGGGAGCTGTTGATCCTCGACCTGCTCTAGTTGCCGACCCCGAGCGACAGCCATTTTGATCAACTCAAACGCCTTTTTGGTTGCCTTTTCTTTCTCTTGCATATGGACCCAGGAGCAGTGTTCTCTGATGTTTGCCATCTCGACCAGATATTTATTCAATCCGGCCTCGCGAGCTGTCTCCTGAAATAGCGGGAGATGTGTTCGAGGTGTGCAGGAGGCTACAATAACCCTGTTCAGATCATATTGTTGAATGATCTTTTTGATTTGCTGCTGAGTATCTTGGGAACAGGTGAAAAGGTTCTCGCCCGCATAAACCACACCGGAAACAGAGATTAACTTCTCCACCAACTCCGGTACATTCACGGTCTGAGCTATATTAATCCCGCATCGGCAAACGAAAACCCCGATTCTCGGCTCCTGGCCTGTAAAGTCTTTTTCAGGCGGCAATTGCTTCTTTTTTGTTAAGGTATTTCGCTGACTTGTGAGCATACGCATGGCCGCGCCTGCGGATGCTGAAGCTTCCATGACAGATTGCGGGATATCCTTGGGGGCTTGGAAAGCGCCCGCGACGAAAATGCCGGGAGTGGATGTCTGGACAGGTTGAAAAGTACCTGTTTCGCAGAAATTAAGGGAATCCAAATCCACATTCAGGATTCCCGCGGTTTCAATGGTAGAAGCTTTGGGTTTAATGCCCGCGGCTAGAACCACCATGTTGAAAGTTTCGGTAATCAGATTATTTTGTTCATCCAAGTACGTTATGCTGAGATCGCGTGTGATCGGATCTTCCACAAGTCGGCTGACCATTGAACGGATGAAACGCACCCCACCCTCTTTTTGGGCTCGCTCGTAGTACTTGTCGAAATCCTTTCCGTAAGCACGGATGTCCATGAAAAAGATCGTCGGCTCTATTGAAGAATCATGCTCCCTGGCTATGACAGCTTCCTTTATTGAGGCCATGCAACAAACCGAACTGCAATGCGGCATCCCTTTCCTAGGGTCCCTTGAACCGACGCATTGTATCCAGGCCACCTTATGGGGGTGCACGCCGTCTGACGGCCGCTTGATCTGGCCTTCAAACGGACCGGATGCACTCAAAATGCGTTCCATTTCAAGATTAGTCACCACATTAGGCATTCGGCCATATCCGAACTCGGATATTCGAGCGACGTCGAATAATTCATAGCCGGTAGTCAAGATCGCCGCCCCAACCTCAATTTCCTGAATTACGTCCTTCTGTTCGTAGTCAATAGCGCCCGTGGGACAAACTTTATTGCAGACGCCACACTTCTTGCCTTGAAAAGTACGGCAATGCTCTGTATCGATCGTGTACACTGACGGAATACCCTGAGCGTAATCCTTGTAAATCGCCTTTCGTATATCGTGACCGAAATTGTATTCATTACGAACTTTGATGGGGCACTTTCCCGCGCAAGTTCCACAGGAGGTGCATTTTTCCGAGTCCACGTACCGGGCCTTCTTGCGGATCTTGGCTCTGAAGCTCCCGGCTTCCCCCTCAATTCCTTCCAGTTTGCTATAAGCAAGAATTTCGATATTGGGGTTTTGGGCTAGAGTTTGTAATTTTGGTGAAAAAATACAGGCTGAGCAGTCGTTGGTCGGAAAAGTTTTGTCCAGTTGCGCCATTACGCCACCGATACATGGCTTCTCTTCCAGCAGGTACACTCGGAATCCTGATTCCGCCAAATCCAACGAAGCCTGAACCCCCGCGATTCCGCCACCTATCACCAGAACCGCACCAACCATATCGTTCACTTGAGCCATTAATTTCACCTTCGGTCGAACTCTTTAAAATACTTTTCCGGAAACTCTTATAATCAAAAGAGGGGCCTACTGACCCCCCCGAAATATGACATGGGCCTATCGGTACGATAATTACTGCCCCTTATTTGCCGACTCCCAGCTTCAGCCACTCCTGCTTCAGATTCGTCGCTTCGGCCGCTATCCCACTTGTTGGATATTCAAGAAGCAATACGTCCAACATTGCTATAGCCCGTTTCCCAAGACCATTACCGAAATTCGCCTTAGCCACGCCAAACATCAGGGATGGAACAAATTCCTTCGGCTCCATAAAACCGACTGTTCTATGGTGCTCTTTTCCTTCTCCGTCCACAGTAAGCACCGTCGGGGTATATTGAATCCCATAATTTCCCGCCAAATTGGCAAGCGCTTGGGTATTCGCCCTGAATGGGATCATGAATCGATTTACAAATTCCACTGTCCTGGAGTCAGGATACGTGACCGTATCCATTTGTCTGCAAGCTCCTCAACCCGGATTGAAAAAATCCAACATCACAGGTTTTTCCTGAACCCTGGACATTGACAGTGTTGTTTCCCAATCGGATTCCCATCTTATTGACGTCATCTTGATCCCCCCTCCTTGGTGCTTAAAAAAACCCACGAACTCTTCCTAAATGAGCCCCTTGGATGAAAGGACTCCTTCGGGTGATACCATGTGCTTGCCGAACCAGCTCCGCGCCTTGGGATCCTGAAGGGCCACGGCCATTAATTCAGTAAGATAGATGATAGGAATCTCGTAGACCTTCCCCGTCGCTTTAGAAAGATCCGCCTGTCGGGTGTCCAGGTTGGCTTGGCACATGGGGCAAAGGGTCACTATCGCGTCGGCTTCAACCAGCAGAGCCATATCCAGGATTTTTCCAGTCAGCTTCAGCACCAGGTCCGTTCTGGCCAGGGCCAGGGAACCTCCGCAACAATCGGTCTTATACGGCCAAGACAGCACTTCTGCGCCCAACTCCGCCAAAATGCGATCCATCTGCATCGGATTCTCGGCATCTTCCGGTTCCACCACATCAGGCGGCCGCACCGCATAACAACCGTAATAAGGCGCTATTTTCAGCCCTTCCAGCGGCTTGGACACTAATTCCTTCAACTTGGAACGCAGTTCGGCCATATCAAACATGTCCATTCCGGACATTACTTTAATCTTTCCCTCGAAAGGAAACTTCTCTTGAAGCTCCTTATCTTCCAGGATTTTCATTGAGGCCGCTTTCATCCTAACGTGACAACCCGCACAAGGCGCCACGACGTCCTTACCCATCTTCTCCGCGGTAATAAGGTCCTTCGCGGGCAATGCCGTTTCGAGGAACGCGTCCACCATATGAGCCGAAGAAGCTCCGCAGCATGTCCAATCGGGGATCTCACTCAGGGTGACGCCGAGCTTCTCAGCGACGCTCCTGAAGGATTCATCCAGTTCTTTTGCTGAACCTGTGAGAGTGCATCCGGGGTAATAGCTGAATTCCATTGTAGACCTCTTAAATCCTTTAACCACAGTCCCGAATCGCGATAAATGGGACCGGTATGTTCAAATTTTAATGAACAAACCTAAAACCGGACTTCTATGATCTAGAGGAAGCTGCCTTGAATAGTTCCGCGACATCACGGACTTTCTTGGCTATACGGGGGAAGATGTGAATCTTTCCCCTACGGAACATCTTCCAGCCCAATTCCATATCATTGAAGTAGGTTTTGGTTTTCATTTTGTAAATACCAATTAGGAAAAGCTCGTTTATACGACCGAACCTGCGAATGTTATTCATAAAAGTTGTGTGGAAGGCAGGAACTGTCGATTCTTTTGTGGCAATTTTCTGCTTTAATACTTGATGTCTAATTGGATCCAGCAGCGCGGGAACATCTATGCCGTTGGGGCATCGTGCCCCGCATGTGTGGCATGTAAGGCACAACCAGATACTCTTAGACTTAAGAATCGGTTCCACATTCCCGAATACCGCATGCCGCACCAGCTGATGCGGTAACAAGTCCATTTCAGGGGACATAGGGCACCCAGCCGAACACTTTCCGCATTGATAGCACTGATGGATTGTCGCGGCCAATTCGCCTGACGGTGGAGTCACCGTCCCGATAGGCCGGTTCAGACTTGTTTCCTGCATATCTATCTCCTCGTATCCGAAGTGTCCCAGTATAATGGGCTCCCGGATTTCTTTTCTATGTTTCTCGCCTAAGAAGCGACTCCCAGCAGCGTGTCAATCTCCTGGATTACCTGATCGTCCCTGAAATGCTGTAGATCAATCGCCTTGCCGGGACAAACCGACGCACAAATGCCGCAACCCTGGCACAGAGCCGGAACAATCTCCGCCTTGTGCTCCTCATTGATACGAGGTGCTCCGTAGGGGCAGAGCCGTACACAAGTCAGGCAGACTGCGCACTTATCGGGATCAACCTTGGAAATAACACCGGAGAACGTCATTTCGTCCTTGCTCAAGATTATAGCAGCCCTTTGAGCGGCAGCGGTCGCCTGAGCCAACGCTTCATCTATTGGTTTCGGGTAATGCGAGAGACCCGCAAGGAAAACACCCTCAGTGGTGAAATCCACTGGCCGTAACTTCATATGAGCTTCCATAAAAAAGCCTGTGGAATGCACCGTCACTTTGAAGATCTGCCCCAATTCCTTGTTGGACTGAGCCGGTTCGATGGCCGCGGCCAATGTCAGGACATCGGCAGGGATGGTGATATCCTGACCCAAGACCGGATCATGCACCACCACATTCACTCTCTTGCCGTCGGCCTCGACTCTCGGCTTGTCTTCCGGGTTATAACGAATGTAGACCGTGCCGGAACGACGTGATGCTGTGTAATACTTCTCAAGAAGCCCGTACGTTCGCAGGTCCCTGTACAAGATGTAAGTTTTTACATCAGGGTTTATCTCGCGAAGACGCTCCGTCAACCGAACCGATGCGGAACAACAAATCTTTGAACAGTACGGCCGCTCATCACATCGTGATCCAACGCACTGAATGAATACGGCGTTCTTGATCTCTGCGAGCTTCGGGTCGCCTTCTATAATGCGCTGTTCCAGAGAATGTTGAGTCTCTACCGCCTGGTGTTCGCCATAAAGATATTCTGTCGGCTTAGATTCCACCGCGCCCGTAGCAATAATGGCCGCGCCGAATTCCACTTCACGAGGTCCATGCCCCATCTGGGTTATCTTCCCTTTGAAATGACCGACATGGCCGCTCAAATCTGAAAAAATAGAATTTTTGAACAACTCAATTCTCGGGTGGCCTTCAACCTGTCCGATGAGATTGGTAACAAAGGGCTGGACCTCCTCACCGTGAATCGTTTTCTCGATTGAGAGGGCATTGCCGCCTAGACGCTCACTGTGTTCCGTCAGATAAACCTGGAATCCCTGATCTGCCATGTTCAGGGCCGAGGTCATGCCGGTAATACCGCCACCGATGACTAACGCCTTTGGAACCACTTTCATCTTGGATTTCTGTAACGGTCCCAACAACGCGGCCCGTGCTACAGCCATCCGCGCCAGATCCATCGCCTTGAGGGTCGCCTCTTCCTTATGTGACGCATGCACCCAGGAGCACTGGTCTCGAATATTAGTCATGGTGAACAGATACGGATTTAGACCTGCCTTCTCCATAGTGAGCTGAAACATCGGCTCATGAGTCCTGGGACTGCAAGCTGAGACCACTATTCTGTTAAGCTTGTGTTCCTTGATAATTTCCAGGAACTGTTCCTGAGTATCCTGTGAGCACGTGAACAGCCTTTCATCGGCATAAACGACGTGAGGCAAAGTCCTCACATGCTCAACGACCTTTGGAACATTGACGGTGTTGGCAATATTGATGCCGCATCGACAGATGAATACCCCGATACGGGGCTCTTCGCCGGATACGTCACGCTGTGGGGGAAATTCTTCCTTTACCGTCATCGTGTTTCGGGCTGATGCCAGAGTCCTGGATGAGGCACCGGCGGCCGCAGATGCTTCCATAACAGTTTGCGGGATGTCCTTCGGCCCTTGTAACATGCCCGCGACAAAGATGCCGGGGCGAGAGGACTGAACCGGTTGAAACGAATCGGTTGAGCAAAAGTGCGATTCATTGAGTTCCAGCCCAAGCTTCTCTGCCATTTCTCTAGATTTCTCGGAAGTCTTCAGACCTACGGCCAAAACGACCATATCGAACGTTTCGGTGGCCAGTTTTTCATTATCATCCAGATAAGTGATATTCAGATTATTAGTAAGCGGATCTTCCACAACCCTGCTGATCATCGATCGCACAAACCGAACTCCTCCCGAATTCTTGGCTCGTTCGTAGTATGCGTCGAAGTCTTTGCCATATGCTCTCATATCCATATAAAAGATTGTGGGTTCGATGTTCGCATCGTGCTCTTTGGCTATGACAGCTTCTTTTATAGAAGCCATACAGCAAATAGCGCTGCAATGGGGCATCCCTTTCTGTGGGTCCCTGGAACCGACGCACTGAATCCAAGCGACCTTTCTCGGATGCAGATTGTCCGATGGACGTTTAACCTCTCCTACGAACGGTCCCGATGCGCTGAGCATCCGCTCGAATTCCATATTGGTGATTACGTTGGAGGCTGTGCCATATGAGAACTCGCCCCGAACTCGGTCCGGATCGATCATTTCATAACCTGTGGAAAGAATGACCGTGCCGACCTCCACTTCGCGAACGTCATCCTCCATGGTATGATCCACAGCCTCTGCAGGACATGCTTTGACGCACTCCATGCATTCGGAACACACGCCGCAATTAAGGCATCGATTTGCTTCTCTTAAAGCCTCAGCTTCGGAGAAGGCCAGCTCGACTTCCTGAAATCCCTTGCGTTCGGATACCGACAGCTCCGGATTCTTGGCCCGAGCTTCCGGCTTAATATCCGGTATCGGCGGATGTTCTCGATCTTTTGGAACATTCCATGGGCGGCCGGCGACTAAATCCTCGCCCTTGAGGTATCGAGAAATAGATACCGAGGCTTCCCTGCCCGCGGCTACAGCTTCTACAACCGTCGCAGGCCCGGTTCCTGCGTCGCCTCCGGCAAAAACGCCTTCCATAGAGGTTGCGTAGGTCACTTCGTTGATTTCGACAGTGTTCCAGCGACTCATATTCAGTTCCGGGACGCCTTCCCAAAGCGCTGGATCAATGATTTGGCCTATGGCGGGAATTACCGCGTCTGCTTCCAGCACAAATTCCGAGCCCTCCAGAGGGACAGGTCTGCGGCGTCCTGATTGGTCCGGGGGCCCCAATTCCATCTTTATGCACTTCATGCCGCTTACCTTGCCGTTGTTTGACATCACCTCGGCCGGTGCGGCAAGGAAATGAATCCGGACGCCTTCGTCCACAGCTGCCTGGACTTCTTCTTCGTAGGCGGGCATTTCAGTTCGGGATCGCCTGTAAAGCACTGTGACATCCGTGGCGCCGGTGCGAACGAGCGTGCGCGAAGCGTCAATGGCCACATTGCCGCCACCTACCACGATAGCCTTTTTTATTCCGTTCTTGTGCTGACCGAGTGCAGCCTGGCGCAGGAAATCGACCCCTTGCAACACGCCTTCAGCATTCTCTCCCGGAATGGCTAACCGCGCGCCGTTCTGGCAGCCGACACCCAGGAATGTCGCTTTATAACCCTGGCTTTTAAGATCGTCCAAGGTGAAGTTCTTTCCCAGAGCCATGTTGGTTTTTGCTTCGACGCCGAGCTTGAGAATATGCTGAATTTCGTTTTCGAGCACATCCCGAGGGAGCCTGTATTCAGGAATACCAACTCGCAACCATCCGCCCAGCACAGCCGCGGCCTCAAAAATGGTGACCTTATAACCTTCCAGCGCAAGATAATATGCCGCAGACAGACCAGCAGGACCTGAACCGATCACCGCGATCTTCTCTTCCCGAGGAGTTATTTCCGGAATATTAAGAGAGGAATAGTCGACCTGGTCCGCAGCAAAGCGCTTAAGCTTACAGATAGAGACCGATTGCTCTTTCTCGGCTCTACGACAGACTTTTTCACAGGGATGAGGGCAAACCCGGCCGAGAACGCCGGGGAGCGGAAGGTTACGATAGATTAGCTCAATGGCTTCTTTATATTTGCTCTGCTTTATTAACTGAACATAGCCCTGGACGTTGATATGCGCGGGACAAGCCACAACACAGGGTGCCCGGTCAGCCTTATCAATTACGAATGTTTGCGGAATAGTTTGGGGGAATAATCTGTAAGTCGCGGCTCGATCGCCCAGCTTCTCGTCGAATTCGTTCGGAACTCGAACCGGACATACTGTTGCGCAATCACCACAGGCTTTACAACGGTCCTTACGAATGTACCGGGACTTTTGACGGATTTTGACTCTAAAGTGCCCCTCGTCCCCGTCAATATTGTCAACTTCACTATATGACAAAAGCTCTATGTTAGGATTTTGTCCTACAGTGACCAGCTTCGGGGAAAAAATACAGGTAGAGCAGTCATTTGTCGGAAAAGTTTTGTCCAGTTGGGCCATGCGGCCGCCGATACCTGTCTCTTTCTCGACCAAATATACTTTGTAACCGGATTCCGCAAGATCCAGAGACGCCTGAACTCCCGCGATTCCGCCACCGACGACTAGAGCGGCGCCTACCACGTCCTTAGGCTCGGCCATACCATTACACCTTTCGAAGAGGATTTTGATCCCGACCTTGATGAGGTACTTCTATTATTACCAGTAGTAACCCCTCCTGTCAACACACGACAAATTCGACATAAGGGCATCCGGAGAAGGTTTTCGTATGTGCTTAGTCCTGAGCTTAAGACAGAGGAGCTTTAAATTCGGATGAGATTCGTCGGCGCAAATTCTGAAGGAACACTGTATCAATGACCGGACCGGCCGCGGGTAATAACGTGCAGTTCTGGAAAAGCGGCTCCGAATCAATAGGATATCGCGCAACTGTCAATGCTTCCGCCCACATTCGAGTGCCAGGTATGGGTGAATATTCGGCGAGTTTCGGCAATGCCCCGGCTGCCAGTACGCGATCGACATCCTCTTCGATCTGCTCTGTGGTTTGACCGGGAACACCCACCAGCAAGTACACGCCAATCTGATCGCCAAGAAATCCGATATCTCTCAGATTTTTGACTGCTTGATAAAACAATTCAAGATTGGTTTTACCGCCTGTGCGTGAATGGAAATCATCGGAACTGCTTTCCAGGCCGATTCTTATGGTTTCAAATCCGGCCTTTTTCATGGCCGCGGCTACTTCCGCTGTTATCGCGGCCGCGTGCAGGCCATTGGGAGTATGCCACCGCAGGCCGGGAAGTCGCTGCGCCACTACTTTCAAAATCGGCAGAGCATGTTCTCGCGCGTTCACCAGGAAGGCATCGTCATACAACGCGATGTCTGAAACACCGTATTTCATCACTGCGGACTCGATTTCATGGATGACATCTTCTGGATTTCGCTGAATAAACCCATCGAAAAGCCGCTGCGATGCGCAGTATGCGCAACGATACGGGCATCCACGCGATGTGATCAACGGCAAAAACTTGACGCGTTGCATTAAATCCAGAGCGGGCCTGAACTCCAACGGAGCAGCAGCTGGATCGTGTGCGAATCCGACCCCTGTATAGCGCTGCAAGGCCTGAAAGAGAACTCGTTCGCCCGGACCGGTTAATACTTCATGAGGCTGACAATTTTCACGGGCGTGATCCGGCAAAAGAGACGCGTAAATCCCGCCGAGCAATAACGGGACGCCGGGAAATGTCTCACGAAGCAATGCTATTGTCTCCCGAACTCCCGGATACCAGTAAGTCATTAAACTTGTGACCAGAATTGCCTGTGGAATCGGAATCGAGGCCAGCTCGCGGCGAATGATATCAGGATCGACACCGTACCGGCTGTAGGTCCGGCTTATATTTTCCAGCGGTGGCGGTTTTGGTATGGTCCTCTTTGCGAAACGACCGTGGAAACCTTTCCGCACCTTGACCGGCTTCATCTCGGGGTGGTCGGTGTCGAGGCAATCCACGAATCGAGGCTCCCATCCAGCTTCCCTGAGCCTGGTCGCCAGAATCAGGAGCCCCAGAGGTCTAGCCCATAAATCGTATGCCGCGAAATCGTGAATCCAGGGATTCACAAGCAGAATTTCAGGTCTCTTCATCGTTTGCTTGCCTTCGATCTATTTATATGAAATTAAACAGATCTAGGGAATGGTACTGCAACAATGTTGCTGTCCAAATAGTCTTAACTGAGTGATGATTGTTCTCTGCGGGCGAAGTAAGGCCTCAGTTACGCGGGGTCTAGATTTGTCATTGCGAGGCCGTAAGGCCGTGGCAATCCCCGAAGCTTTGGGAGATTGCTTCGCTCCGCTCGCAATGACATTCTT
>JBKQRG010000260.1:0-27125 GCA_052144015.1 Desulfomonilaceae bacterium | reverse complement strand
ATCGGTAGGCGAAGCTATAGATTTTCTTATAGTATTTTTCAACTAGAAGATCGAACGCCTCACGATCACCTCGGACAGACCTCTCAACAGCGTCTCTGTCCTCATCGTTCGCAGGTACGATTGCTGTGAACAGAACTGAACTCACAGTGTTGAGACAAAGGCAGCTCAAAATTGTTTCGGGGGAGACCCACACGTGAATATCTTTTCTCCGCGGAGAATCGTTACGAAAATACGTAAATGTGGAAGACAAAATCAAGAACGAAAGCTTCTTCGCAAGTTCCAGACGGGGCTGCCGGTGTTGTGGACTCATGGTTGATTGTTGCGGCTGATCACCTGCCCCGCACGCGTTCGCAACCCCACATGTCAAAACAATGGCTTCATAAATCAAAAGAAAGGGCTTGCAACGCAACCGGTCGCTGCTCAATCCCACCCCGAGGCTTAGTACTGCGCCGAAGAGGCTACTACTGGTAAATAGCAAGCCAATGGCGATGGCATTCCAGCCTAAGGCGTGGAGATAAAGGGCAAAATCTACTACCAGCACACCCTGGCCTATGCTGCGCAGGAATCGTGCAAGCAGCAGCCGTTTGGTAGTGGGATGCAGATCTCTGAAGTCACGGATTGCGCTCATACTCTGTACTCTAGCTCACCCGCCCTTCTGTGCGTTTCGGCCAAGGACGTTCGTTTTTCTCCAACAATAGGTAGTATGCTCATCGTAGCTGCCCTTTGTGGGGCTAATAGCGCTCAATGACAATTCTCGGAAACGATTTCCGGTTACGCAAGCTGCCGAATTCATTCAGAGGAAAGGGGCTTTTGTGCATAGCTCCTTCGCCTAACGGGCTTGAGCTGCGTAGTAAAGAAGACTTGCTCCGCGTGCTAAGTGGGGTAGAGAGGCATCAATCAGAGTGACGATGGGATTGAGAAATGCTCATTAGTCCACAGGATTCAACACCGTAAAGCACCAGAATTGGGCCGGTCAGGTACGTATGGTTCCAGAGGACGGAGAAAGGCCTTTGAAAAATCTTATGCACAAGAGCAGAGAATATAGCTTTCAAGAGGACAACAGAAACGGTCACTCCGAGAATCGGCAGGTATCCATTATTTTGGAAGTGGTCGAACGGCTTGATGATCGTCCCATGATTTCCACATCCAATTGCGGTTAGTCCCGGACTCATCCGCCCAATTTCCTACAATAGACAATTCGTGCTGCTTCGGGTTCAGGTGGAACAAACCTCTCTTATTGCGGTCGTATTTGTCAGATTCACTTGGAGGGATAAACAATGCAGGGCAAATTTAAAATATGGACAATGGCGTTGGCCTGCGGCGCTCTGGCGGTAATTGTTACACATCCCGCTATTGCACAGACCACTTCGACGAGTGGCACGCAGGAAGAATTAACCTAGCAACAGGCTCTGATTACTGATGGCTCCCAGAAGCTTACAGATGCGTCAAAGAAATTCCAGGAAGCCATGAGCCTTTTGGACGCGAAACAGGATTATGCGAAGGCGAGACAAATGATAACTGAAGCCGACAAGACAATGGCAGTAGGAGAAAAAGAGCTGTCCGAGGCTCAGAGAGTTGACGTCAAATTACTCCAAGACATAAGGAGATCGGAAGAAGCCGGACGAAAAATGATGATAGGCGCTAAGCTCATGCGAAACGGAGTGACGATGCTAATGAAAGATGAAAAAGCCGTGTCCACAGCCCATAAAATTGCGGGAGAAGGACAAGGCATACTTGATAGAGTCCAAAAGACCGTTAGTCAACTATGACAGAACATAAATAAATCAAGTCATTACCAACGGCCGGTGGCGACTAAGGAATGCACAGGCAGAAGCCTGAACGTACGCCAGCGACCGTTGCCCCCGGCTCTAATGTTTAATTGTCACAAACGTTCGTGCAAAAAGCGGCTGACATGAATAATTCTATGAGGGTGACAGGTCTATTTGGGCTTGTGCTGACCTTTTTCTCACTATATGCGTTCCCTGTGGGCGCTTTGTCTCAGACAAAAGCCATGCAACCCGCAATCGATTTGTGTCCCCAGGCAAAATTACTCATCGACAGAGTTGCGGGTGTGATTCTCAATAAGCAGCGCGCGGAGGCCTTTGATCTGGTCGTTAAGAACGTTTTGGACGAGATTTGTTCGCTTCGCAAATCATCGGAGGCGAGCCCCGAGCTCAAGCCCGTGGTCGACAACTTGGTTGTGGCGGTGCTGGGCTGGGCATGGAATGTGTCAACCTTGATGACGTTCAAGGCTGAGAGAAACTCTGTTCCGGCCGATATTGCGGCCAAGGAAGTGAAACGCAATGTCACGGCTATTCAAACAATATGCCCTACGATGTTGAGGCGCAATTTGCCGGGTGAGGGCTTGCAGACGAAATCTCGAAATGGATGTCGATAAACTCCTTATATTAATTTTTTCAGGGTAGCATGGAACGGATTTCCGGTGTTTGAGTCATAACTATCAAATCACTGGGAGCGACGAATAATCCCAATATAATTGGGTAGTAACGTGAGGGTGGGAAGCGAGGAGGTGCTCTGTAATGCGGTCGAGCGGGCTGTTCCTGCTCGGGCGATTGCTCGTGTTTTCAACGGAAGACAACGGGAGCAATCGCGTGCCGACAGCAACTCATCCCAAACAGGAAATTTCTTAACAACGGTCGAGACTCCGCAAAGAACCGCCGGAAAGAGGTGAAGCTGCTCAACTCGTTCAGGATCAAATATGTCAGCCTGAGAATTGGACCTCGGAGTCCTGTTTTGAAGCTCATTTATCAATAATATCAACTGGGAGAAATGTAATGATCAAAAACTTGTCAGTGGAGTCTGCAATTGTCTTGGTGGTGTTCATCGTGAGTCTACTCGTTGCCGGTTCGCCCGTGTCTGTTGTGGCCGATCCATTGAGCACGATAAAAGACTTAGATCAGGCATACGTTCAAATCGCGGAGAATGTGACTCCGTCCGTAGTACGAGTAAGCTCGACAAAAGCTGTCCAAGCTTCAACTGATGAAGGACTGGAACCTTTTTTGAAGCAGTTTCCATTTTTTCCTTTCGGTGAGGAATTCCCAAAACAATTCAAACAACGTCCGCAAGGACAAGAAGTGTTGATGGGATCAGGATTTATCGTGTCACCTGATGGTCTCATCATGACAAACAATCACGTCGTTAAGGACATGAAGGACATCAAAGTGACGCTTCCCGGGAACCGAGAGTTTAAGGCAAAGCTGATTGGAGCCGATGCGGACAGCGATATTGCCTTGATAAAGATCGATGCCAAGAGCTTACCGACAGTGACATGGGGTGACTCCTCAAAATTACGCGTCGGTGAGATCGTAGTGGCCGTGGGCAATCCATTCGGCTTGAGCGGCACCGTTACCAGCGGAATCGTCAGTGCCACAGGCCGTACCAATGTCGGAATTATAGGTTATGAGGATTTTATCCAAACCGACGCACCGATCAATCCCGGCAACTCAGGTGGCCCGTTGGTGAATATTAACGGGCAGGTCATTGGAATAAACACAGCCATAGCAACTCAGAGTGGCGGATATATGGGCGTGGGGTTTACCATACCTTCCAATTCCGCGAAGATGGTCATGGATCAACTGGTCAAGCACGGGAAGGTGGAGCGCGGGTTGCTAGGAGTGAATATCCAGGATGTCTCAGAATCTTTAGCCAAGTCATTCGGGCGGCCGGATACCAGTGGGGCGCTTGTCTCTCAGGTCGTGCCGGGAAGTCCTTCGGAAAAGGCCGGTGTTAAGGCCGGCGATATAATTCTGGATTTCAATGGGCAGCCGGTAAGCGGGGCCTCGCAGCTCAAAAACCTCGTGGGGCAAATAAAACCGGGCACTAAGGCAAAGTTGACCATGTGGAGAGACAAGAAGACGATTTCCGTCGATGTCACAGTTGCGGAACGAACAGCCAAAACATTGGCAGCGGCGGGACCGAAGGCAGGGACATCGACTGAACTAGGTGTAGCTGTCGAAAAGGTCCCACCAGATCTGGCATCAAAGCTGGGCTTGAAAGAAGGTGTGGGCGTAATAATCGAAGAAGTTGATCCCCAAGGCTCGGGGGCGTCAATGGGATTGATGAAAGGGGACGCGATCCTTGAAGTGGACGGTAAACCAATCTCTAATGTCTCAGCGTTTAATAAAGAGGTGGAGCAAGCCAAGAAGAACGGGATAATACGTATGCTTATCCAGCGAGGTTCCGCGACAATCTTCTTGGGAGAAGCCTTCTAACTGTGAGAAAAAACACCTAAAGGGATGTGCAGCAGGTGAATCCAAAAGGTTGCGCTTACCGGTTCGCCTGCTGCGATCCTTCCACCGGAGTCTCGGGTTGTGCTCTTCCTGTCCAGGTATCGGAGTTTTTTCAAAGACTTGCCTGAGAGTAATGTAATCGGAAAAATTCCTCTGACACCAAGTGAAGCTGACGGCTGAAATCTTGGCCGGCCGGCAATTCCCCCGATACCGTTCCGTCACTTCTACCAGGCATCTTTCGCGATGGAGATGACGTCCGTTGAAATTTTGAATTGGGTTACTCTCTACGGATACCTTGGAATCTTCGCTTTGCTGATGCTGGGAATAGTCGGGATCCCGGTTCCTGACGAACTTGTATTAACCTGCGCGGGATTCCTGGCATTCAAGGGCTATCTGGTACCGGAGCTCACAGTCGCCTGCGCTTTCATGGGAAGCGTGTGCGGTATCAGTTTGAGTTACGGGTTGGGTCGTTTCGTCGGCATGACCATTATTTACAGATACGGTTATCTGGCTCACATCACGCCTGAAATGATGGGTCGGATTGAGGGTTGGTATGAGCGTTTTGGAAAATGGCTCCTTCTGTTTGGCTATTTCATAGCCGCAGCGAGGCATTTGACGGCTTTTGCGGCGGGGATCACCCGACTGAGGGTCTCCGTCTTTGCCCTGTTTGCTTACCCAGGAGCATTCTTATGGTCCATCACCTTCATTTCATTGGGGTATTTCTTGGGCGACCGATGGACGCTGATATCGAAACACCTAAGCGCGGAGTTTTGGCTCGCGGTGGCTGTAGTAGGCGGTCTCGCGGCCTTGTCCTTTGTCAGGAGAAGAAAATCCGCACGGCCCTAAAGGATACGCATGGGCTACGACGATCTCGATCACGAAGTGCAAAGGTTGCCTTTCATCCTCGTAACTTCTCTGTACTCGCTAAGAGATTCCGACTTTCCAAGACATTTAGGACCACTTTCGTTTCAGGGGCCGAAGCGGGCAAGTGGAAGCAGAAGGTGGATCCTTGCCCAGCGCCCTCAGATTCAACCCAAATCCTACCGCCTTGAACTTCGATCGCGCGTTTTACCAGGGCAAGTCCCAACCCAGAGCCTTCAACGCCCTTACACTCGAGCCTGTTAAACCGACCGAACACCTTTTCGTGACAAGATGGATCAATGCCAACTCCGTTATCCCGCACATAAAATACTTGACCGAACTCGTCAGACCGCATCCCGATCTCCACCTTCGGGTAACGTTGATCGCCCATAAATTTGATCGAATTCTCGATTAGATTTTGAAGGACCTGCAGCAGCAGGGACCGATTAGCCCGAATAGTTGGCAGAGCCGGCGCAATTGTGACCTCCACGCCACTCTGCGCAATCCTGCCGGAAACCAATTCTCTCGCTTCATGCGCCACGCCACTGAACTGAATCTCCTCAACTTCCTCGCTGAGCTGTCCGATTCGTGTAAACAGCGATAATTGGTCGGTGAGTTCTTCCATTCTGGCAGCGGCCTTTGAAATCAGCTGAAGATTGGATTTCAAGCGTTCGCTGTCGCAGCGCTCGACGTCGCGCTCGACCCTTCCCAAGAAGCCGCGAACGGTAATTATAGGGCTTTTCAGGTCATGAGAAATTGTATAATTCATCGTTTCCAGATCCGCATTTCTTTCTTTGAGTGCCTCCATCGACCGCTCGAGTTCAAATTCTGCACGCTTTCGCTCAGTGATATCACGGCCGACAGCTTGGAATTCAATAAGGGGGCCGGCGATGTCAAAAATCGCTCGGTTTGTCCATTGCTGCCAACGCGGTCCGCCGGGGGCGATCACTTTATGCTCTACCGTAGAAAACGGCGTCTCAGTGCCCAATGAAACTAAGCATTCTGCCACCTTTTCACGTTCTTCTGTTGGAATAAGGGACATGAAGTTGCGGCCTATGAACTCATCCTTCGCTTTGCCGAAATAGCGGCAGTAAGCCTCGTTTACGAACGTCAGCGTCCAGTCGGGCAAGAAGCGGCAGATTAATTCGGTCTGATCCTCCACAACGCCTCGGTACCGCGCTTCTGAAGCTCTAAGTTTCTCGATTGTCTTCAGCCTTTCTGCGCCTCTGACCGACAAGAAGATTCCCATTCCTGCCAGGAGCAACATCTCGATCAAAGGCTCCTGGAACGTGCCAAGTCCGCGTAACCAGGGCTCGCTTCCGATATATCGGTTGATGCTCTGTGACGCCAGAGGTATAAATAGTAGCAGCGCAACCACATCCCATTTTACATCGGAAATTAAGGCTGCTAGTTGCTTTGAGCGCTCAAAGATCCTGGCTTTCATCATATTACTCGCTCGGATTCGGCTTCTATTGTCTGTGGGCGCTCCCGACGTGAATTCGAACAGGAGACACATCGCGGCAAATTATCGGCATTTCAGCTACGTTCTTGTCCCTGTAATAGGAGCGGGTCGCAGGGAGCAGCATCCAACATTTAAGAGCTTTAGGAACGTGAAAAGGGTCCAAAAAAGGAGTAACAATTTAGTTTACCCAATATTGTCGGTCAGTTAATCGAGTGCTTGATAACAATGGCTCAATCTGTGCAACGCTGCGCGATTCCCCCGGCCCGGATCGCCCCCAACAGAAAAATATCTCTGACTGGAAGCCTGGAACTCAAACACTTTCTTTGCTCGTTCAGGAGATCGTTTCAGGGCAGAAATAAAATTGGATCCTCTACGGCCCAGTACGAGATCCCTGGGCCGCAGAACTAGGTGCGAAATAAGGTCACTGGACCATCTAAACGAATCAATACCACGATCCCCAATACCCTCCGTAATAACCGGGATAGTAGTAGGAATAGTAGTAGCCAGGATAGCAGTAGCGGGCTCCACGGTATTGATGCCGTACTGTACTTGGTGTTCCTTGACCCGTTCCGGCGGATCGACCCCACGATCTCGCCATTGCCGCGCGAGGGGCTTTCACGTCAGTTTTGAGGTCTCTAAATAACACCCAGCCATGATTGTCCAGTTGAGCCCACCGCCTATCCTTGCTGAACATGCCCGTGAGATGGATTCTTTCTCCTTTCAGCAGGCAAGCGATTTCATGGGAAGAAATGGAAGGATCAGTGTAGACATGGAGACAGTTACCGGATCGTTCCACACGAGCAACTGTAGCTTCTCCGGGTTTGGGTTGGGCAGAAACATTAGCCGGCACCTTGTCCTCGAGGCCATTGGCTTGTGACTGCTGACTCGCCCCGACCTTTGCTTCGCCGGAAAAGCCTATCTCGCCCGGATTCGTAACTGGGCCCTTGTGTTCTATGGTCGGCGCTGTTTTTTGAATCGATTTGTTTGAGGTCGTCTGGGCTACAGCAGGCGCTGTGGCAAACGCGACCAACCCGGCAAGCAAATACACCAATACCGTTCCGTAAAATACGCTTCTCATCTTGCTCTCCTCGTGTTCAATATTTCTGTACCAACTGAATGATACATATTCAGTTCTTTCCTCCGCACGAGGCAGTCCCTTACGAGCCTATTCGGCTGAAATTCCTATTCTGTTGTTACGATGAACATTATAGTCGTTGTTGTCAATTCGGGATGAATCCTGCCAATTCCAGGAAATTTTGGCAGGTCCCGATTAAAAAATCGGCCCCGAATTCAATTCATTATACCAGGGACTATATCGATCGATCCTGGAATTTCCTTTCCCCATTGCCGCAGGTAGACCCCAGGACATATTCGATGCCGCGGTCCGACGGACTTTCACGTGGGTTTTGAGATTTCTGTATAATACCCAACCCTTGTTATCGAGTTGGGCCCAGCGCCTATCCTTGGTGAACAAGCCCGAAAGATGGATTGTTTCTCCCTTCAGCCGGCAAGCGATCTCTTTGGAAGAAACGGAAGGATCAGTGTAAACATGGAGACAGTTACCGGATCTATCCACGCGAGCAATAGTAGCTTCTCCGGGTTTGGTTCGAGAATAAAAATTAGCCGGCTTCATGCCTTCAGCTTGTTTGGTTTGCAAGGTCCGGTCCGTCCCCGCCTTGACTTCACCTGAGAATCCCTTTTCGCGCGGGTTTTCAACCGGCCCCTTATGTGACACCGGTCCTGTTTTTGGTATCCCCTGATTTAGCGTTGTTTGGGCTACAGCGGGTGCTGTTGCGAACGCGAGCAAACCTGCAAATAAATACACCAACACTGTTCGGTAAAATACAATTCTCATCTTATTCTCCTCGTGTCTAACATTTCCGTACCAATAGATGATATTCTTAATTGTCTCCTCCGCACGAGGCAGTCCTTTATAAGCCGATTCGGCCCAGAATTTTTTTCTGTTGTTACGATCAGCACTACTACGGTTCTTGCCAATTTGGGATAAATCTTGCCGATTAAGGCTATTTCGACACGGGCAGCCCTCAACTCCGGATTCAGGTTGATATCAATCATCAGCAAAGGCGATTAACGTGCTCAGCTTTTTTAGAATAAATTATTTCGCTTCCCCTTCATCGCCCGCTCCCGGATGGCACTTGCTGCAAGTTGTGGGACCGGTTTTCTTCTTCTCTTTCTTTAATTTCTTATGACAACCCTGGCATTTATCATGATAGGCTTTTTCCAGCTTGACGACCTTGTCTTGCGCTTCAAGCTTGTGGCATTCAAAGCATTTCTTTACTTCCTGACCTTCCTGCCACACGTTCTTACCATCTTTGTACTCATGGTGACACTCAATACATTTCTGTTCTTTATGTTTGGGGTGTGAAAAAGTCACTGGGCCCTTCTTCGGCTCCTTGAACACGTCCTTACTGTGGATAACAATGTCCTGCTCCGGAGCTTTGCTAGCTGCATATACCAACGTTACCACTGCGATAAATGCGGCGCACAATACGAGCGCGATTAAGAGCTTTGTCCTGTTGCTCATAAAATCCCCTCCTCTACTAAACAATGAATGACAAAACTGGGCGCCGAGGAACCCGGCGGGACTTCCGACCATCAAGTCATTTTGATTTCATTTTATTTCCCTCCCTGAGAAAAGCGGCCAGGTGCAAACTCCTGATCCACCAAAATCCCATTTTCCTTTGAAACCACAACAAGTCAAGAAAATCAAGATCCACCGCCCCTCTCTAAGCGATTCCGACAGCAGAAATCTAGTGAATGACTTTGAGAAAGCGATACAGATCAATGAAGTTGTGAGAGGACCAATATATGATCAAGGCTTCCCCGAGGACATCCCGAAGTGGAACGAATCCCCAAAATCTGCTGTCATAGCTATTATTTCTATTGTCGCCCATTACGAATAAGAACCCTTTGGGGACCTCTATCGGTTTCCTGTTATCTCCTGGGATCACGTGTCCTGGATAGACTCCTTCGCTGTGAAAATGGGCATGAGGATCCTTCGTAGCCTCACCGTTGATTAGGACTTTATTATCCCTGATTTCAACGGTGTCTCCGCCTACTGCAACCACTCGTTTGATGAAATCCTTGGACCGGTCCACCGGGTAAACAAATACAACGACGTCGCCGCGACTGGGCTCGCGAAACTCGGGCCATCGTTTGTTAGTGAACGGAATCCGAACTCCGTATATAAACTTGTTGACCAAAATGTGGTCACCTACCAGCAATGTCGGCTCCATTGAACCGGAAGGAATCTCGAAAGCCTGAAAGAAAAATCCTCTTATGAGGGTTGCCAGAACCAGGGCCGCGACGAACGCTTCCGAGTACTCCTGGAATGAGATTCGAGATGGCTTCTTCATGCTAGACACCAGAACGTCACGTCTTTACCGAATAATCCGGGCCAAGCTCAGACCGGCCTGAGATTCCTAGATTCCAGCCTACCGGCTGCGATCCTCAAATATTTTATGAATATAAGCTGCTAATAAATCGGCCAAAAGAGCTGCAATTGTAGCTGCTCCGAAAATTTCAAAATATTCTATATTTGAATGATGGCTAAGCGGACCCATGAGCATAATTCTATCTCCATGAAAGTGAGCTGATGTAGCACATTACGCTCCATTTCCTGATTACAGACAATCAGACCAGATTCAAGTTCGCATTCACATCCTTAACATCTCACCCATCAAGACCGTCCAATAGCGTGAGATAAAAGAGCCTGGAAATAGTAGCGGCAGAGCAACTATCAAGCCCCAAAAACGCACGTTACTGGGAATGAGCCAGAAACATGACGGCTGGGACCTTTCTGCTACTTTAACGTGAGGCTTCGGAGCATTTTTCATCATTTCCGGTTAGTCCGGGAACAAACTTTGGGCGGCCGGGTCACACTCCAGCAAGTATGCGTGTGAGAGCCTGATGAGTCGGTCTCTTGAGATGTAGGTCTGTTGGTTCGGAATATTTACAAAAACTCACATAAAATTTTGACGCACTGGGGGTAGAGCACTATGGCGGACAAGAAATTGATTTCTACGTCCCGGAACCGGCACTTAGGCCATCCATTAGGCTCTGGAGAAAGGTGAAGTTATGGGACGATTCATACCAGGACTGGTTGTTATTTGGATTGCATTTGCGGCAACACTCACCGTCTGCCCTGCGAGTGCATCGGCAGCGAATGGCGAATTGAAGCATTTTCAACTCCAAAACGGGCTGGATGTTTTCGTGAAGGAAGATCATGCCCGCAAAGCGGCGGCAATCCAATTCTGGGTGATGGTAGGGAGCGCCTACGAGACCGACGCAGAACGCGGGATAAGCCATGTCATCGAACATATGGCTTTCAAAGGGACTAAAAGGCGGAACGTAGGGCGGATTGCACAAGAGGTTGAGGAGATCGGCGGGGAGATAAATGCCTACACCAGTTGGGACGAAACGGTGTTCCACATCGTGGTGCCCTCATCGGCAATATCTCAGGGGCTGGATATTGTGACAGACGCTGTCTTCAGACCGAGTATCGATCCCGATGAGCTGAAAAAAGAAAAGCAGGTAGTAATTGAAGAAATCTTCGAAGAAAAGGATCGACCGGAGGACGTAGCATACGAAATGCTTTTCAAAACCGCGTACGTAAACAGCCCGTATCGATTTCCTGTCATAGGCCAAAAAGAGATCGTCGAAAAGATCACCCGTAAGAACATAATGGATTTTCGCAAAAAGTGGTACATCCCCGAAAACATGTTCTTGCTCGTGGTCGGAGACGTCGATCCTGATGCGGTAAAGAAACTTGCCCAGCGTTTCACTTCCGATATTAAACCAACGGGTTTTTTCAAAGTGCTTCCGCCTCAAGAACCGCCACAGGATAAAATAAGAACAGCGCTGGTTAGAGATCGTAACGCTGCAGAGACTCGATTGGAGATAGGTTTTCATATTCCTTCTATGAAAGGCAACGATGTCAATACGTTGGATCTTGTTGCGGACATACTTGGAGCAAGAGAAGATTCACGCCTTCAAAGAGTGCTTAAGCACGAAAAAGGGCTGGTGAATTCGGTATCAGTCGATTCTCTTACTCCCAAAGAATCGGGACTGATGAGTATATCTGCAACTCTGGAAGCGAAAAAACTCGAAACTACTGTGAAGGCGATCATTGAACAATTAGCCGACTTGGCCGAGAGACCGCCTTCTCAAGAAGAATTGGAGCAGGCTAAAATCCACATTGAGTCGCAGCACGTGTATTCGGCCGAAACTGTTCAAGGAACAGCCAAAACCATGGGCAATTATCAGAACACGCTCGGGGATGCAGATTATCAAAGGAAATATCTGGCCCTGAACTCTGCGGTGATCCCTGAGCAGGTCTCCGCAGCGGTCAAAAAATACCTCGGACCTCCTAACGTGACGCTCACCGTGCTCTTGCCCGATAATGAAGCCAAGGATTTCCGAATTGAAGAGCTGGAGAACATCGTGAGCGGGTTTGCGCCTGCTGCCAAAGCTGTTTCGACAGGCGAAACTACAACCAAAGAAACTGTTTTCAAGGAACTGAGTAATGGCATTAAGGTCGTCCTTGTTCCTGATAATTCCAACCCAGTTATTAGTTTCAGGATCGCGTGCCTCGGCGGCAAGCGGTTCGAGGACAAAGATGACCAGGGAATCATGAATTTCATTTCCCGCATGTTCGACAAAGGTGCCGGGGGTATGAGCGATGTGGAGATAGCCCGAAAAATTGACAATATGGGCGGTTCACTTAACGGCTTCTCCGGAAACGACTCATTCGGTTTCTATGCGAGTTTCTTCAGCCGTCACTCGCACGATGGATTGGAATTGCTTTCCAAATTGTATACGGATCCCACATTTCCCCAGGACAAGGTAGACAGGGAACGGGAACTCATCATGGCCGCAATTAAGAGTGAGCCGGATGAACCAACGCAGTACGTGGTCAACGTCCTGAACAAAACGCTTTTCCCTGATTTTCCTTATGGATTTGACAAACTAGGCACTCCGGCCACGATTGCAGCATGCACGGTTGACGATCTCAGACGGACGTACCAACGCTTTGCCGTCCCCTCCAACACTGTGATCACGGCAGTTGGAAAGATGGATCCTCAGAAGCTTTTCGAGCAAGTGGAGCAACTCTTTGGTGCGATTCCTCCAAAGGCTTTGGAAATGCCTGAAATACCTGCCGAGCGGCCATTGGACAAGGTGAGGCAGGAACTTGTTCACATTCCTAGAACAAAAGCGCATCTCGCTGTGGGTTACAGAGGAACGACATTGAGTGATCCGGATCGTTGTCCATTAGATGTGCTTAACGAGGTCCTTGCGGGACAAGGTGGCAGGCTTTTTATCCAACTCAGAGACAGAGAGGCATTAGCGTACGTCGTCACTTCTTTTGTTCGGCCAGGACTAAATCCAGGGCTTTTAGGTTTGTACTTGGCTTGCGAAACGTCCAAAGCTGATGGAGCTTACGAGGGACTGATCAAACAAATAGGGCTCATCAAGGAAAAAAAGATAGGCGATGCAGAACTCAAAAAGGCAATTAACAATCTGGTCGGCAATCATTTGATTTCTTTGCAAAGCTCGTCGGATCGTGCTGAATCAATTGGACTGTACACGCTGTATGGTTTGGGATACGATTATGATTCCAAATACCTCCAGAAAGTACGAGAGGTCACAGCGGATGACGTGCTAAGAGTAGCACGAAAGTACCTTGATCTGGAGCACTGTGCGATCGTCAAGGTTCTGCCTGAAATCGAAGAAAAGGCTAAATGAGCGGCTAATGGAGACCTGGATGCCCGACCGCTCCCCAGCCGTTCCGTGAAGCGCTGCCCAAATGAAGAATAACTTCATGTGCTTCGAAGTCTTAAACCATTTCTGCTCGCCGGCTATAACTTCATACCTGAATCTTTTTATTAAGGGCCGCTGATAAAACACAATAGTTTTAGGTTTTCCCGCGGCCCAACAACCACAATTTCTGTGGAATTAACCCCTTAAAACGAGGAGCTTGCCATGGTCAAACGTAAAGATGAAGAACATATCATGCATATCCTGATAGAGCTCGCTGAAGAGGAGAACAGACTTACCGAGAGTATGGTGGGCATGCTTGGCAAAACGAATCAAATGGCTGCAGACAGAACAGCGAGCGCCCAAGTGCGGACCACCCTATCTGAAGAGCGCACCCAGCTTGTAAGAGAACAAACGAAATTCAGCGAAAAAAGTACCGAGCTTGCAGAGAAACGGACCAACCTGGCGGGCAAAAGGACCGATTTGTCCGAGACTCGTACAGATCTCGCCGGTGTTAGAACGGAACTGTCGCGAGATCGGACTTCCCTCGCCAGAGAACGGAATGGATTGGCGATGAAACGTACCGGGTTCTCAGAACAGCGAACCGTCCTGGCCGAAGAGAGGAACAGCCTTGCCAATGACCGTACAGTGTTGTCCGCTTACCGTTCGGTTCTAGCGAAAGGCAGGACGGAACTCGCATTCATCCGTACCGGTTTGGCCTTGATGGCGCTTGGGCTCGTTCTGGTTCGCTATTTCGGCCTGGGGCTATGGACGCTGCTTGACGGGAGCATTGTGGTCGCGGGTATTGTCGCTACTTCATTTGGTGTAAGGGGCTATCTCGTCACAAGAAGTTATGAGCGCATGTTTTCCAACAAGATTTCGGGGATTATCTCCGATCTCATGCCTAGGTAAGGAAGGGACGTGTATCCCCCATTCAGAGGCAACAGCTAGGGTTGCCCTGCTCAGGTTCCGCAAATTTCACGGAGCGTGCGGTCCGCTGAATCTAAAACGCTCTAATCCAGCTGAGCGCTGTCTATCACTCACGACAACTTGCCGCTTGAATCCTCCTTCCGGAAGACCTAATCCAATCGCCATCACCCAGGAGTCTTAGCCTTGATTCGTGCCACTCAACTAATGTGTTGCGGAGCCCCACGCTGATTACGGTGGCGTGGTCCGTATCCGACCTGATGAGTCAATAGAGCCACTCTTCCATTTCCTCATCAATTGATGCGGTTGCCTCGTCCAGGAACACGTAATCAGGCCGCTGGAGGCAAATCCTGGCAAACGCGATACGCTGTCGTTCTCCCAATGAAAGCTACTGCGCCCAATTGTCATTCTGATCCAGCGCCGTTGACAGATGCGCAAGATGGCAAAGGTCAAGGACTTTCGGTAACTGCCGTTCCGATCCAATCACCTCGTACGGATACCTAAGTCCCGGATTTGTAGAACAGACGCACAGAGATTCGCAACAGGGAGGTTTAACGGCTCTTGACAGCTATCCTAGTGATGCATATTGTTGCTTAAACAACATTGTTGATCATAAGGGAGCTGATTTCATGAAGCTAAAAATCAGTGTTTTCCCGAGAAGTGAGTCTCCTGGATTTATGATCCTTCGGGCGAGTTCACTTATGAACGCAAGGCTCAGTTGGGTTTTTCAGATAAAAGGATTCAATGTTACCCCTGAGCAGTGGTCAGTCCTCGGCAGTCTTCTCGAAATAGACGGTATTCACCAAAGTTTGCTTGCCAAAAAAACGGCAAAGGACAGGCATAACATAACGAGAATGCTCAATTTGTTGGAGAAAAGAGGACTAATCCGACGTGAGCGGCATCGGACGGATAAAAGGCGATTGTTGGTTTATCTCACGAATGAGGGTAGAGAGTTGACCACTCAACTAGTTCCCGTTGTGACCGAATTTCTACAGCTAGCATTATCGGGATTGACTCAAAATGATCTGGGCCAAATGAAACGGACAAATCTATCTGGAACTTCAGAGGCAAGCCGCTCTGCTCTCCTTTAACGATGTTTTCTTGCTTGAAGCCGTAATTCTTATATCTTTGGTGGGCATTGTGTGGATGATGCGCAAGCCGCCTACAGCCAAAAAATTCAAGGTGCCATCCCATTAATCCCGCTGCAAACGCCAGTATCGATATCAGTTTTCCCAGAGCGGTACAAACCTCAGAATCCATCGAGTCATGTAGACACCTGTCAAAGATGAAAGCGCCACCACCGGAAACATGACTACCCAGGCTCGCCAGTCTAAGGGTACCACCCCAAACACACTGCTGGCAGGGGTGTACAGGGCAATGAGTTGCAAGCATATCGCGGCCGCGTAGCTCCAGAGTAAGGACCGGTTCGACCACATGGAGAGGTCATCGAGTTGCCGCACTACCAGGATGCGGGTAAATGCATGCAGTACGATGCTCGTAAACAGCATGGTTCTGGCATAAATTACCCCGCCTAACTGAAGTCCCGCCCAAAAAATGAACACATAGGCGATGAGCGTACGAAGAATACTGCCGGCAATAGTTGCGTAGATAGCCTTATTCAGAATGGGCTCGTCATGTCGTCGCGGCCTCCGCCGCATGAGTTCCGGAACCGCAGGATCCGCGGCCAGGGCAGCGGCAGGGACGAGGTCGGTGACCACATTCACCCACAGCAGCATCTGAGCTGAAAGAGGAAAATAGCCGCTCAAAGAGAGAGCGAGAACAACGAAAACTTCGCCCAGGCTAGTGCTCAAAAGGTAGTTGGTGAATTTTCTGATGTTGTCAAAAATTCGACGGCCCTCCTCAATTGCCGCAAGGATGGTCCCGAAATTGTCGTCAAGGAGCACCATGTCAGCAGATTCCTTGGCAATGTCGGTCCCCCGCAGGCCCATGGCCACACCCACATCAGACTGCTTGAGAGCAGGGGCGTCATTGACTCCATCTCCGGTCATGGCCACGAAATGCCCTGCCTTCTGAAGGGATTCCAGGACCTGTTGCTTGCTCTGAGGTGTCGCACGGGCGAGGATATCAGTGTTTTGCATTTTTTGACGAAGCTCTTCGGAAGACATTCCCTCTGCTTCATTGGATTCAATAGAGCGCTCTCCAATCCCCAGCTTTCTACCGATAGCCTGGGCCGTAACGCGATTGTCCCCGGTGATCATCACCACGCGAATCCCGGCGCCTTTGGCGGTCGCGATTGCCTCGGCCGCTTCAGGACGAGGGGGGTCCCTCATGGCCTGAAGACCCAGGAATGTCAACTGCTCCTCGCTCGTCGAATCAGCTTCTTTCCAATGCAACTCCTTCTTCGCCAGAGCGATGACGTACATCGCCTCCCTCTCCAAGTTTTCCAACTCCTTGCGGATAGTCCTGAGAACTGTTGCATCCAAATCCTCGATTCGACCATCGTGAAGGAAGGTGTCGCAGCGCGAGAGAATCACTCCCGCGGCCCCCTTCGAATAGGCCACAAAGTGATCGTCCGTGTGATGGATCGTGGTCATCATTTTTCTCTCGGAACTGAATGGAATTTCGTTGACTTTGGGATGTCGGACCCTTTCCCGCTCAACATCCAGCCCGGATTTCTGCGCAGCCACTAAAATTGCAGTGTCGACCGGGTCACCGATCTCTTGCGATGTTGTCTTGTCGACGACTGCTTCGTTGCAGAGAACACCCGAAAGTATCAGTTCAAACTGCGCTTGTTGGTTCTCGTCAATTTGTCCGAGATCTATGGAGCGGCCATCAGCAAAAAACCGTTCGACAGTCATCGCATTCTGCGTCAGGGTACCGGTCTTATCCGTGCAGATGGTATCCACGGAACCGAGTGATTCAACTACCGCCAACCGCCGTATGACTGCTTTGCGATTCGCCATATCGTGGGCTCCGAGGGCTAAGGCGAAGATGAGAACTATCGGCAGGCTTTCCGGGATCGTGGCGACGGCCAGGCTAAGGGTATTGAGGACGACGTCCACCAATGGCTCACGCAGCCAGAAGTATAGTATCAGCGCCAGGATTACAGCTAGAAAGCCTACTATGAAGGTCATCTGGCGCGCCATAACTTGCACTTCGAGTTCGAAAGGGGTCGGCCGCTCACCGATCTGCTCTAACGAGGCCGCAATTTGGCCAACTTCGGTCGCCATTCCCGTGCTGACCGCTACTGCCACTCCGGCGCCATGAGTTACGTACGTGGAGCCGAAGACCATATTGGCACGCTCCGCAAGCGGAGCATCCGGATCGACTTCTTGAGTTGATTTTTCCACACCCAGACTCTCGCCGGTGAGAGCCGATTCATCGACACGCAAATCGTACGCTTCGAGAAGGCGCGCGTCGGCTGCAACCCTATGCCCGTGCGACAGGAGCACTATGTCGCCCGGCGCCACTTCATTGGCGTCAACAATTTGAGAGATTCCATCGCGCTTAACCGTTGCCTTGAACTGCAATAGCCGGTCGAGCGCCTCCAATTCTTTTTCAGCGCGGTACTCCTCAAAGAATCCCAAGCCAACTGTGACAATCACTATTCCCACAATGAAGAGGGCCGTAAGAAATCGGTCGCTCTCTCCTGGCATGAAGCTTACGGCGTACGCGAGGGCCGCAGCAAACAACAATACAACTACGAAGAAATTGGCGAATTGCTTCAATAGCAATTTCAAGGGAGAGGGTGGCTTGTGCCGCAGCATCTGATTGGGACCAAAACGCTTGAGGCGGGCTTCCGCTTCCGTTTGGGTCAAACCTTGTCTGCCGGTCTCGAGTTTTGCCAATGTGTCATCAATGCTCAGGGCATGCCAGCGTTCCATGGAGAACCTCGATTATCAATTCTTGAGCAGCAATCCTTCGTGAACCCGACCTTCCCTGGCCACACTGTAACGAAACAAGTGGCATGCTCTTGGCAGGTTCATGGATCAAGAATTCCTTCCAAAAGAAATCAATACGAACCCCCCGGCGCTGCAATTTTATTTCCGCGGGATATCCGGCCCAGAAATAGCAAAATGAAGATCAATTCTGGAACCGGCTACAGTTTGAGCAATTCATCTCGTCCGGGTTCGTTCTTCACCACGCGTCCGTCCCGAATTGACTGATTTGACAGCGATCTGTATTTAAAGTTGCTATCAAGTTGAAGGTCTATCTCTGCAGTTGTGATGTTGACAGTGTAGGAGTCATGAAAATGATATTTCCGACGTTCGGGCCTGATAAGCCGAAAAGATAATGGCCAATCACAGCAAAGAAGATGTAGAATAAATCAAACGGAGACCAGTTGGTCACGGCATGTTCGTGCCGAGCATGAATTGCGTAAGTTGGTCTTTTTTCAGTAAATGAGGGCAATCCTCCGGCTTCGTGCTCAAATTTTTATAATGTAACGAAGAGCCAGCAGACGGTATTTCTGCATTCAACAAGGAAGTCGGCTTGGCAAAGGAGAACAAGGTTATATGCTTGAAGCTGCAAACAGGCCGGGCGGTGATCTGTCTGGCACTACTTGGCGATGATAAGCCATGTGGGGGGTTGAATTGACAAACAGAGTTCCGAAAATCCTTGTGACAGCTTGGCTGGTATTATTGCCGCCCGCAGGTCTCGCTCAATCCGAATCGCCTGACGCTCTCCTCAGACTTTTTAAAGGAGATACTCTTACGACAGAAATGTTTCCGGGAGAATCGGTTGAGCCTCCATACAGAATTGAAGTTTGGGTTGACAGCGCACACGGCTTGCATAAAGAAGGCGCCAAGGCGGTTATAGAGGATTGTCTTCGGGAAGATTTGCGAGCGCTGGGGGACGTTGAATTTGTGCATTTTTTGAGCCCCAAAAAGCCTCGGCCCTCACTTCGATTAAGGGTTTGGTTTTCCCAAATGGAAAAACCGGATGCATACAACTGCTTCGACATGACGTTGGCGGTGGTGGTCGGCAAAGTGTATCAAGACAACCCACTGGCAGAATTTGTCATCGATGCTTATGGCCTGGCCGGTATTGCAGCGCAAGATTTAAATGCCTTATGTCAGAAAATCGCGACTCGCCTTGATGTGAAGATCCTCGCAGCCTTACGGAGGATGAAATCTTCTTCAGAGCCCAAATGAGCGGTAGATGACGGCTTGAATTGACTCCGACAGAAAATCAAAAAGAGAGAAGATGACCGATCCGCACATACTTGCAGAATCACGATATTCGAAAAGAGAAGGACTTACACTCTCGAATTATTTGTTACGCATTTCTCCCCTTTTTCCCCCGATATGCCAACTTTCCAAATTCGGCCCGGGGGGACCTATATAATTAGATGTAAAAATAGCGGAAAATAGGAATGGCGAGGTTTGGAGAGATGTCAGGAAGACCAAGCCCGGGTTCCTATCGATATGGCCTTAAAAGCTCACAATGAAACTGATGAAGCCAGAAGAGGGCAACGAAAGACCATACTGGAGTGCCGCAAGAGCCCCAAACTCCAAGCTCTCATGCAGCGTAGCAAGTTAACCGAGATACCCCAAGACCATCTGGGGCCGAAACTCTCCCCTAATTCTTCACCTCAAGATTCCCATTCCGTCTGACGACATACACTTCTGGCGTCTTTTGAGCGGATCAGTGACGAGCCCGCGATTCCCCCTTTTTTTCGCAAACTCGCAACTCTATTTATCAGAAATTGATTGGAACAAAAATTCTCCGACTGCGTCAAGTATCTAACAAGGAGAATAAGGGGGGTGAGGGAATGAAAAGAGAGAAATTGCCTGAGACTGTCTCGTCGATTATTTTACTAATTTGTATTTTAGCCTTTCCCGCTTTATCATTCGCCGCAAGCCCGAAACCGGATATAGTCGGAAAACCTCAAAGGATTGACGACCCGCAGGCACTTCAAAAGTCACTGAATGCCTTATTACAGAAAGCCCATACGCAATACAAAATCATAAACGATTGGCATCTGAGAGTACAATTAGAGAAGACCAATGCGCAGGCCAAGAACCACAAGCAGAGCACCAAGACCTTGGCAGCTTCGTTCTAGGCTTCACAGAATCGACGCTATTGCATTTTTTGTATGTGGCCGAGGGGGGAATTGTGCATGGAAGAGAAAAAATCGCGTACAATTGATTACAGAGTTCTTTTCCACCACTTCAGAAGAGGGCAAGCAATAAAGGTATATCAAGATCATTGATTGTAAGCGCCTATTCTGAAAAAACGAACGGTGCATAAGAAGCACAGCCTTGGTCAGGAGTCCCGTTATTTTGATGTGTTAACGTGGGTAACCCGTACGGGCCCCGGTGAACCTAGTCGTGAAATTGGAACGCAGAAAAAACTGATGGGACCGAGATCCGCATAAGGGGGTACCGTACAGGGCGCAGGGCGAATTTCGATCCCTTCTTTTCTGCCAAATTTTGGTATACCGGGCTGGTATAATGGCATTACTTTATTAGACAGATGCGCCTGCCCTTTGTTTCATTCTCCGATATTGCAACCTTCTGCCTGACAACCTGCATTTCCCTCTTTACACAGTTTTTCAAGCTCGCTGTCCAAGTCTTAATAGTAATTCATTGAAAAAACCTCTCCCATGTTTGATGGAATGCTACGCCCTACTTCTCCAATTCCAGTTCACCTTCAGCGTCATCAGTCCGTTCCTCAAATCGTACTTTCCTGTATTCTCTAACGATCAACAGTACGAGAGCTAACCCCAGAAAACTGACAGCCAGTAATACCGATGTCTCCACCCCTGTTAACGGAGCTATTCTGGGCAGTACGATACTTAACCACCTAGTCATCACAGACCTGGTGAAGGGTACGGCAGGCAGCCAACCAAGAGCAACCCGTAGACCGGCTATTTGCGCCTTGGAGGCGGTTCTTATTTCTAGTGAGGTATTTACCTTCTCTGCCAGCTCCCCTTTTATAATTATTCTCTTAACTTTGTTGTCCAGCGCCGCATTCAACTCATCCCTGGTTCGTACCACCACGCTAGAACCCGTTTCCGGCATGTCCTCACCCTCCTGCACGATGCTCGATATGGGCACCACCTTGCCTCACCTATATCACAGATGATGGTCAAAAATGGACTATAAATCCTCCTTCTGACTTTGAAGTTTTCAAGAGAATGAATCGGCTTGACTTCCTGGAATGCCCCCAGGCTTCGTGTAATCAATTCTGAGCGATTTTTAAAAGCTGTGGGGAACTGTAGTAGTAGCCCCCTTTTCAAAAAAATAGCGGTCAAAAAGAGGAGTCAAAAAAGTGTCGAAATTGATCTTAACATCTCTATACGCCCTGGCCGACCTTTCAAATGTATTCTCGTGAAAAACCCCTCCGATCCCCCATCATCAATTCTTCCTTCTTCTGTTGTGGTTTTCGTAAGCACATGGGTAAGCGCTACCTCCGACAAGGCTTCAGATGTCTGCAGGCATAGTGATCAGCCTACTGCCCGTAATGATAGATAAAATCAAATGACGACAAGCATGACACCGCATGCAGGTAGGGAGAGATCCACGAGAAGGCCGAGAGCCGCGCAAGTGAAGGAGAAATTCTCGACGTCCTGATTACCTTTTGGTATATGATGGTTTTTTGTTATGCAGCCATACATCGGACCTTCACCCAAAGGCAAACAATGCCAAGTGTTGCGACGCTAGCCAGAAGAATCCTCTACGGGTACGTTTTGGCTTTATTCATAGGTTTCCTCTCGCTAATTGTCTTCTTTTGGGCCACCGTGGGTGAGAATAGTTCCCCGACTCTGAATGTCATACCCCGGGGGGCATTTGTTGCAGGGCTCTTGCTGGGATTGATCATATCCGATTGGGAACACCGGTTTACACGCAAGGCAATTTTGATAAGGACGGTCGTCGCCTTGGTCGCCTCTGTATTGTCGTGGATCGTTCTGGTAGGACTCGGAAAAATGAGCTCATTTATAGATTGGGGCGATGATTCAAGAGCTTTGTGGTGCCCACTCGTTGCTGCCGTCGCCAGTGAGTTTGTGCTTCAGCGAAGCACAAGGGCGCAGTTGACGCAGACGCAAACAATGCCAAGTATTGCGATGCTAGCCAGGAGAATCCTGTATGGGTACCTTGTACCTATCATGCTTGCGGTCTTCATTGTGCTAATTATGGTCATTGACCACGACTTGCGGGGGAATCATTCCGAGACCCTGTTCGCCATAATGTTCCTGGCGGCACCCGTAGGGTCTTTGTTGGGATTTATCTGGTCCGACTGGAACCGGCAGTTTACACCTAAGGCGACTCTGAAAAGGACGGTCATCGCCCTCATTGCCTTGCTCATTATCTACCTCGGAATGACCAGTCTGTATGCATTTGTACCCTCAAAGGCAATCCCACTTTTGTTCAAGAACAAGGATGTCGTTTATGCAATCGTGGGGCCACTCGTTGCGGCCGTAGCGAGTGAGTTCCTCTTTCGCGGAAGGACGCGGGATCGGAGCGCACATTCTTGACACCATGCATTTCCGTCCTGTGACAAGGACGACGGGAAAGGAGGCCGATTAACATGCGAGTCAGTTTTGAGACTACGGAGAGAATAGCGATCCTTACCATCAATCGACCGCTGGTCATGAACTCTCTCGATGCGGAGACCCTGGCTGAACTGAACAAGGCCTGGATCGATTTTCGCGATGATCCCGAGCTCTGGGTAGCCATTATCACGGGGGCCGGTGTCAAGGCCTTTTGCTCAGGGGCGGACATGAAGACCTTGGCCGATTACTACAGCACCACGACTGCCATTCAGCGGAGGGCAAATGCCGAGAGAGAACCCGGGATGGGAGGGATCACGCGCAACCTTGAGATACGGAAGCCCATCATTGCAGCGATCAACGGGTATTGTTTGGCAAGTGGCCTGGAAATCGCCCTGGCCTGTGACATCAGAATCGCTTCCGAAACTGCTACCTTTGGATTCACCGAAGTGAGCCGAGGCATCATACCGGGAGCCGGCGGCACACAGAGGCTCCCCAGGCTCATCCCTTTGGGCAAGAGCCTGGAGATGATCTTCACCGCAGAAAGGATCGACGCGCAGGAAGCTTATCGGATCGGGCTTGTCAACAAGGTTGTGCCTCCTGATCAATTGCTCCCCGAAGCCATGAAACTGGCTGAACGGATATGCCAGAATGCGCCCCTAGCCGTACGAGCTGCAAAAGAGGCAGTTTACCGGGGGATGGATCTTCCCCTTCCTGAGGCATTGTGGTTGGAGGAATCCTTGGCAGAGCCTGTTCGTCAATCCGAAGATGCAAAGGAAGGTCCAAGGGCGTTTTTCGAGAAAAGGCCTACACAGTTCAAAGGAAAATAAAACTAGCCAAAGATTGTTCCGTCTTTGCATTGGAAGCATGTTCAGAAAATGTTCAGGTTTTTTTTGAACTGAAATGGATTCAATCGGACTGAAACGAATTGACTCTACCTGAAATTGTTGGGGATTCTAACCAAAGCACTGATTTAGTTATGGCCTTCATTGGCCTGACACGGCGGAGACGGGAGGATCTGAAACCTCCGCCCTATGGCGATCATTTGATCAAAGTTTCCTGACAACCTGGCATGCCCGATCATGTCTCATCAAACGACCCTTTTATGAGGCCAGATTTCCGGGTGTGAGTTTGAACGATTTCTCCAGTCATTTTGGCCTCATTTCTCCGTCTCAACATCAAAGTCTCAACAGCTTGACAAATTCTTTGATTCATGAGAGGCCGGCCCGGAATCTCCAGGAGGCGCGGCATGGGACGACACATTGGATACGCGAGGGTCAGCACGAACGACCAGAACTTGTCTCTTCAGATAAACGAACTCAAAGCAGGTGGCTGCGAGCCCATTTTCACCGACAAGGTGAGCGGAGCGAAAAGCCATCGTCCAGGTCTTGATGATTGTCTGAAAACCCTAAGAAAAGGCGACACCTTGGTGGTGTGGCGCTTGGATAGACTCGGACGGTCTATGCAACATTTGGTATCCGTAATCACCGAATTGAAAGCGAGAGGCATTGGATTCCGCTCGCTGAGAGACGGCGCCATTGATACAACCAGCGCTTCGGGAGAATTGATATTTAATATTTTTGCTGCCCTTGCCCAATTCGAGGCGGAGTTGATTCGTGAGAGGACGCGAGCAGGGTTGGCGGCAGCGAGGGCCAGGGGGCGAAATGGAGGACGGAAACCAGTTGTCGGGGATAATCCCAAAGTAAAAATGGCGAAGAAAATGAATGAAGACCGGAGCCTGAGCCCCAGACAGATATGTGAGAGTCTCAAGATTTCAAGAGCGACATATTATAGGTACTTGGCGTTGTAGCTGCTGAAGTGAGAAGAGCTTGACACCAAAGAAGGGAAAGTTAATCATATAATCCGGTTCTTGCACTTTTGGACCCCGGTCTATCGGATTTTTCCGTGCTGTTTCAACGTAGGGGAACGGAAATGACACGAGCAGAGATTTCAATTCGTATAGAAGCCTTGAGAGAACAGCTTGTGGCTAAGTATGCACCGGAGAAAATTATCTTGTTCGGTTCCGCTGCACGCGAACAGGGGGAAGTGAACGATGTGGACTTGTTCATCATTAAGGACAACGTTCCTCATCTGGGCGCTGACCGGATTCGAGAGCTCTATAGGCTGATGGATACCGATCTGCCGGTCGATTACCTTGTATATCGTCCGACAGAAGTTGCCGAGCGGCTCTCCTTAGGCGATCCATTTGTGGTCGGTGTGCTAAGAGAGGGGAGAGTCCTTCATGGCTGATCCCTTGATCGTTGTGGAATGGCTGAAACAGGCGGATGACGACTTTCACTTCGCAGAAAGCAACCTGGACGGCGGAAGTGAGTTTTATGCCCAGATTTGCTTCCATTTCCAACAGGCAGCAGAGAAGTATTTGAAGGCTTATATCATTGGTAAGGGCCTCGCGTTCGAGAAGGTTCATGATCTTGTCCATCTCGTTAAACCCTGCTCTACCTTTGAACCGGCATTTGCCAAGCTTAAGGAGGAATGTGTCTTTTTGAACGCTGCCTATATCGAAACCCGTTACCCGGTTCACTGGCCAACTGACTACACGAAGGAGACAGCAGAACGGGCTCGCACCGCGGCCATCAACATTGCCCAAACAGTTCGTAAGCAACTCGGGATGTAATAGAAAGCTTGCAGCCGCTGGAAGTGATTCGTTTGCAGGTCAGCCTTTACGAATACTTTTCTAATACCCCTCGCTTCATTGGAAGCTGAATTGATACGCGAAACCTCCTAGCCTTGCCCATTAGCGGCGAGGGCTAAAGGCGGAATGGTGGACGCCAGTTGCTTGGGAACGACCCCAAAGTAAAAATGGCGAAGAGTATGAATGAGGACCGGAGCCTGAGCCCTAGACAGATATGTGAGAGTCTGAAGATTTCAAGGGCGACATATTCTAGGTACCTGTGCTGGGCATTCTCCGAAAGTACCGCGGCTGATCATAGCAAAACTCCGGGGCTACAGTGTCACCACAGAATTGATACCGGTTTGAAGTTGTACTGTTACCGCAGGTCTTCAGTTCATGTCTGCTGCTTCCTTTATTCTCCATGTTGATGCGGATGCATTTTATGCGTCCGTAGAGCAGGTCCTTCAACCTTCGTTGAAAGGCAAAGCATTGATCGTAGGTGGTGGAGACCGGGGAGTCGTCTCTTCGGCATCCTACGAAGCGCGCCGGTGTGGGGTTCATTCCGCCATGCCAATTGTGCAGGCACGGAAATTGTGTCCTCACGCGGTATTCCTTGACCCCAATTTTCACGCTTACAAGGAATTCTCAATGCGAATGTTCGGCATTATGGGGACTTATTCTCCTGTAGTGGAAGCCACCAGTATAGACGAAGGCTATGTCGATCTCACAGGCACATTGAAGCTCCACAAGGCACCTGCGTGGGAGGTGGCCCACCGCATGCTCCGCGAAATACGCTCTTCCTTAGCGATTAATGTTTCCGGAGGCCTGGCGGGGACCAAGAGCTACGCCAAGATGGCCACCGGATTGGCGAAACCAAACGGGCTTCTTTACCTGGAACCGGACAAGGCTGGCGCCATCCTAGGATTTCTACCGGCGAGCGCCATTCCTGGTGTGGGGAAAAAGGCTGAAGAGGTACTCAGGAGACATGGAGTCCTAACCGTTGCGGATGTGGCCTCTGCAAGGCCCGAACTGATGCGCCGTCTCCTGGGGCAATGGGGGGAAAGGTTGATCGACATAGCTTCAGGAAACGATCCGCGTCCCGTCGACTCGGCACCCTCCGATGGCCAGAAATCATACTCCAAAGACCGTACCTTGGAAAAGGATACCGTCGATTACCCGTACATCCGGTTGGTGGCCAGGGAGCTGGCCGAACGCTTGGCTACACGATTGAGAGCAGACGGAAAAGGCGCACGCACTGTGACGTTCAAAGTCCGCTACGCTGACTTTACCGATGTCAGCCG
Organism: Desulfomonilaceae bacterium; assembly: GCA_052144015.1. Taxonomy (GTDB): domain Bacteria; phylum Desulfobacterota; class Desulfomonilia; order Desulfomonilales; family Desulfomonilaceae; genus DATJPW01. The sequence continues at coordinate 460 of JBKQRG010000260.1, read as the reverse complement.
GTCGGAGACGCTGAAGGAACCGGCAAACGGAAACGAGGAAATCCTAAACTGCCTAGACCGGCTTTTTTGGAAAACCATCACGCGTCGTACCAGGGTGCGACAGGTGGGTGTAAAACTCTCAGGAATAGGGACTCCAGCACATCAGGCAAACCTATTCGATTCCGGGCGGTCCATACGTAGGGAACGGGACAGAGCGGTGGATACTATACGACAACGATTCGGTTTTGATGCGGTTCGGCTACCAGAAGAAAAATGAAATTACAGGATTCATGCTTTAGCTGGGAGACGCCGGAGGGCTGACCTCAGAAGATGTATAGTCGGAAAAACATATGAGTGCTCTGCTGGCCTCGTCCAGCGAGGTACCGCTGCTGAGCTATCCATCAAGGGTATTCTGTCTCACAAGGTTGCTTGTTTCATGCTTCAAATATCAAACGAAATAACGATCCCAACCGAGGAGATT
>JBKQRG010000259.1:0-8235 GCA_052144015.1 Desulfomonilaceae bacterium | reverse complement strand
GTCGCCCAGAAGAGCGGGAAAGAAAGCCATTATTTATTGCACATTTGGCGGAGGTCACACTGGCACGAACGAGGCGGTTCCTGCAATAAAATATATGGGCCAATTGTTTGACCATCTTGGATACGACGTCCTCGCCGAATGGTTCATAGTAGGAGAGTTTCACGGGAAACTCGCATACCTTTCCGAGAGTGGTCGGTTGGGCAACATTCAAGGAAGGCCCAATGAAGCCGACTTGCTGGAGATTGCCGAAAAGGTGATAGGCATACTACGAGTTTGATCGCTCCAGAAGCGCGGTTGCGATTACGAGGGAGTGGGAGGCGATTTAAGAGGAGTCTTTTGTTGCCCTTAGATATTACCCTTCGGATTTTCCGAAAGTCGCTGAGAATTGATACTACGAAGTTTTGTTTGGGAGACATTGGGTCGGAAGAGGTGGGAAGAATGGACGGAGGTACTTTTGTTTAATGAACAGATCTAGGAGGGAGGAACCAACTCGTGACCAGGGAACGGGTCAAAGACCACACAAATGGGAAGCTCGGATTGCGAAGACTGACAAGTACACAGAATCCCTTAGAAAAACATTGACAGACGCCCCGTCTCCTGCGAGACTCCAAACTGAGGTAGTGTAATCAGGGGGAGACAACGATAATTATTTTTAATTCCATCAGCTTGCGTCATATCACGACCTAGGACACGCCCACCCTCTCTCAACCGTCCGGCGGGGGTAGTCATGAAGTGCCCAGAGTGCCAAATCGAGCTGCCCAATGGCTCCGTGTTCTGCAAGGAGTGCGGAAGAAAACTCGAACTCACATGTCCCGGATGCGGCAACGGCATACCCCCTGATAGCAAATTCTGCCTCAAGTGTGGCCACGATCTGCGCAAACCCAAAGAGACTAAGCCCTTGGATTATGACCAGCCGCACTCCTACACCCCAAAACATCTTGCCGAAAAGATCCTCTCAACCCGCAGCTCCATCGAAGGTGAACGAAAGCTTGTCACAATCCTCTTCGCTGATGTTGCCGGTTCGACGGCTATGTTCGAAAACCTCGATCCAGAGTCAGTGCACGAGATTATGGACGGGTGTTTTCGACTCCTCATGGACGAGATTCATAGGTATGAAGGGACGATTAACCAGTTCCGTGGGGATGGGGTTATGGCTCTTTTTGGAGCCCCTATTGCCCACGAGGACCATGCCCAGCGAGCGTGTCATGCAGCTCTTTCAATACAGAAATCGCTTGAGCCGTATAGTGAGAGACTCAAACGAGAGTACGGCACAGATTTCAAGATGCGCATAGGGCTGAACTCTGGTCCTGTTGTTGTGGGGGCCATAGGTGACGACCTGAGGATGGACTACACGGCACAAGGTGATACGGCAAACCTTGCCTATCGAATGGAGAGCGGTGCGGAGCCTGGGAGCATATTAATCTCGGACAACACGTACAGACTGGCCAAGGAATTCTTCGAGTTCCATCCCCTTGGTGGACTTCAGGTAAAGGGGAAACAGGAGCCTGTCGAGGCTTACCGACTCATAAAAACGACGGAGGTTGAAACGAGGATCGCAGCTTCTGCTGCCAAAGGCCTTACCAGATTTGTGGGCCGAAAGCGTCATATCGAAGTGCTCAAAGAGGCATTCGAGACCGTAAAATCAGGAGAAGGCCAGGTCGTCGGCATCGTGGGTGAAGCGGGAGTCGGTAAATCGAGATTGCTGCTGGAGTTCCGAAATACTCTCCCAAAGGGGGACTACTGGTACTATGAAGGGCGGTGTCTTCATTATGGGGGCTCGATGCCCTATTTGCCGATTCTGGACGTTACCAGGTCCTTGATCGGAGTTAAAGAAGGGGAGCAAGAACATGTAATCAAGCGCAAGCTGAAGGAGAGAATCCTTGGGATTGACCGAAACCTTAAACACATCATCCCGCCATTCCAGGAACTGTTGTCTCTGAAGGTCGATGATGAAGAGTTCGCCAAGCTGGAGCCCAAACAGAAAAGAGAAAAGACCTTCGAAGCCATCCGGGACCTGCTGATTCGAGGCAGCCAGGATCGGCCTATTATCCTGGTAGTTGAAGATCTTCATTGGATCGACAAGACCACGGAAGAGTTCCTGGGCTATATGATCGGGTGGCTCCCAAAGACCCGAATCCTCTTACTTCTTCTTTACAGGCCCGAATATACGCATCAGTGGGGGAGCAAATCCTATTACAGCATGGTCGGTGTTGGGCAATTATCTACGAGCACCAGTGCGGAACTTGTGGCAGCGATCCTTGAGGGAGGAGATGTGGTGCCCGAACTGAGGGAACTGATCCTCAACCGGACCGCAGGAAATCCGCTGTTTATGGAGGAGCTTACCCATGCCCTGGTTCAGAACGGCTCTATCCAGAAAAAGGATGATCAGTTTGTCCTGACACGGGATGTGTCCAGTCTCCAGGTCCCTGATACCATTCAGGGGATCATAGCGGCTCGCATGGATCGTTTGGAGGAGAGCCTCAAGAGGATGATGCAGGTTGCCGCAGTGATCGGACGAGAATTTGCCTTTCGCATCCTTGAAACGATCACTGAGATGAAAGAGGAGCTGAAACCGGGACTTGTCAACCTTCAAGGGTTGGAATTCATCTACGAGAAGAGCCTTTTCCCTGACCTTGAATACATATTCAGACATGCACTGGTTCAGGAGGTAGCTTACAACAGTCTGCTTCTCAACCGGAGGAAGGAGATTCACGGGAAGATAGGCAGGGCTATTGAGAACCTATACCCGCAAAGGCTGGAAGAATTCTACGAGATCCTGGCCTATCATTATACCAAGAGCGGGAATCTGGCTAAGGGGCATGAGTACCTCAAGCGGTCGGCGGAGAAGGCTGCCCGAAGTGACGCAACGTTCGAAGCTGTTCGGTTTTACAAGGAAGCGATGGAGGTACTCTCCCAACTGCCCCCGACCGATGAGAACAAAAAGGAGCAGATAGACCTCGTCTTGGCGATGCAGATGCCGTGGACAAGGATAGGTTTTTCGGAGGACTATCTCCCCATGCTTAAAAGGGCCGAAGCGTTCGCTGGAGAGGTCGGTGATGACAAGAAGAGAGTGCATATACGCAGTATCTTAGGTCGCTATTACATCTTGAAGGGAGGTGATCCCCAGCTCGGATGGAAATATTTGGAGAGTTGTGCGGAACACCCGGGAATAATACAGGACGTGGAACTCATGGTCCCAATCGGGTTTGATTTGTGCGTATCCTGCATACTTTCAGGAGATTGGCAGAGGATAAACCATATTGCTCCCACTATCATCAGCTTGATTAAACGCAGCCGAACACAAGTCGAATTCTTTGGCAAGCATTTTAACCCCTATTCGTGGATTCTCGGCTTATGGGGCTTAAGCACGGGAGGGTCTGGAGACTTCGAGCAGGGCGAGAGATTGCTTGAAAAAGCACTAAAATTTGCCCTCTCAATAGATGATCGGGGAACCATAGGGGTCGTAGAATATTTCTATGGAAATCTGTTTGCAATGAAGGGAGACGGCAAGAGTGCGGCAAAACATCACGAGAATGGGCTCAAGCATCTGGTAGAATCACAGTCCGTGCTGTACGTGGGTCAGGCGCATGTCTGGCTGGGATACGCACACTGCTTGATGGGAGAGCCGAAGACGGCGGTTGATCTGACCGAGAAGGACCTCAAGATGCACACTGATCTTGGCATGCCCTTTTATCGGTCCATGCTTCACCAGTTATGCAGCTATGCGCATTTCGAGGTGGGCGATGTGGAAGAAGCACTGAGACATGCCGAGCTGGCCTTGCAATTCTCGCTGGAAAACAATGAAAGGCAGCTGGAAGGGATTTCGAGGACATGGCTTGGGAGGGTAGTCGCCAAGACGGACACAAGCCAAATAGAATCGACGGAACAGCAAATTCTGCAGGGGATAAGCCTGCTCGAAGAACTGGGAATAGCAGCTGAATCTTGCTTGGGTTATCTTTGGCTCGGGGAGCTGTACGCTGAGTCTGGCCGACGGGAAGAGGCCCTTGCAAACCTGACAAAGGCTGAGGCCATGTTCCAGGAGATGGGAATGGACTATTGGCTCGGTAAGGCCCAGGAGGCGTTGGGGAGGCTCCTCGATGGCCCTTAAGCGACGAATTACACTTGTTCATCCGTCGGGCTGTAATCTTCTGGAGCGTGCTTATGGAGTGCTTGTTTGAGCAGCGATACGACGCTGCCCCGATTCTTCGTCCTGCCACGAATCCTGTGATGCCGGAGCTTATAGTGATTCTCAGAAGTTTCGTCGGAATGGAATCGCACTGCTAGACAAGCCAGCAGTGGCACTCACAAGCGAATTCGTGATTACTTTCGAGAACTGCTATATATACCCGGCCATCCCCCGTCTCCACTCTGAAACAGAGATACTCCCGTCCCCATCCAGGATTCCAGAATTCAGAAAACCTCGATTTCGCTCTCGTCCACCAGAAACGAAATGGGTCTCTCATCCGCTTTGGAGCCAGCCAAGCATCTGAGTTCGGTAAGACTCTAGGGTTTGTAAATATTGTCAGGCATCCGATGATTCCATATTTGGTTGGCACCGATGGGATTCCATTAAGGTATCTCCCAACAACCCCGCCGATTTTCGTCGGAGGCGTTACTCTCACGACTCTTTCGAGGTTCAGGCTCGCGAGAGACGCCTTCTTTTTCCAAAGTTGCCGAGAGGATACCTTAGAGGCAATTGCACCTTACGGTGTCCCAGCCGGGGGTAGTCCTGTCGCAGCACCGTGTACCCGGTCACGTTTTCTTGGACCTTTTCAGGTTGCCCGAACTTCCAGATTCCGTGATTTCTGTCCTGGGCAGAATCGCCTCCCTTATGTGCAGATTGCTTCAAATTAGACAACGCCCCCGAGATCCATAGCGATCCACCAGATCCAGTTTCTTAATCCGTAATCGACCGCCATTTACCTGAAGCATTGAAATATGGACTTCCTTCGTACCCAAACGCACGCCAATGGAAATTGAATACTGGTCTCAGGGTTTGTGCCACTTTTTCTTGTTCTGATAACAGCACTTCAATTCGTGTAGGATCGGGGATAATAATATCCTTGTCCTTGAATATCTTTTTCCCGGAGCCATAAAGCCAAATATCAGTCGAAAGCACGACTGAAGGTCTCAAGTTGATCAAAGAAATGTCAACATACCAGGATGTACTTATATTGAATTCCTTTAGCAACGAGAAATAGCTCGTGATCGCCTCCACCGACACCCTTTCAATTTTTGAGAGATAGATGGAACGTATAGGTTCCTCATCATCCTTGTTCTGCTGATAATCTCGTGAGTCCTCGACCAAGATGCGCCGGTTGGCAGCGCAAATTACACCCTGGTCTGTAAATTGCGTAACATCGAACACCTTACCATCACGGGACATTGCGATTGTGCCAAAGAATCGGCTATCGCTCCAATAATCGTTGCCTGAAGCACAAACAGGCTCTAATTTGCGTCTCAAAAGGGATCCCGTTGCAGATAAATCAATGGGGGTATCCAAGGGCATTGCGGGGACAATTACAATTGCAAGAACTCCGTCACTTGAATCTAAATTCCCAAACTGATTTGCTCGAAGAGTCGCATGAAATTCGTCTCTGATCCTTTTAACAGTATTCAAACCGTCGGCGACGGGGAGATGATTTCTGAACCCTTTTTCTCGATGCCCACGTTGGGCGGTTTTCTCGTTAACGGCTTGAGGCAAACGATGTACCTCCATTCCCGCTCTGTGTTCAGCAACGGTCTTCCATGATCGCAACAACTCAACAGGGTAAGTCACTTCGTCCTTGTCCACTAGATCAGCGCAATATTGACACAAATAGATACCATTCTCATAGGACTTGCGTTGTGCCGGAGTTAGTGAGGGATCGTAGCGAGCGCCCCCAGGTGAAGCGGCTGTAATATGTGCCGCAACTCCCATGTTGATCGCTTCAGTGGTAGAGAGGCTCGGACCAATGGTGGAATGTTCGCAATTGGGATTTGAGCATAGAAATCCGACCCTCTTGGCCAATTGCTGCTTGACTTTGTTGGAAAAATCGTCACGTAACTTTCTCTTTTTCATTTCTTAAAACCCTTACCATCCCCATTCACCGCTGCTTTCAACACTGGCGAATATTTCCAGGTCACGACCCTTCGGGGAGCAATCACTATCTCCTGTCCGGTCTGGAGGTTCCTGCCCCTCCGAGCGTGTTTTGACCTGACGTTCCACCTCCCGAAGCCGGAAATAATGACTGATTCCCCGGCTACGAGCCTTTTCTTAATAATGGCAAGGAATGTTTCCAAGACCTCTGTTGCCTCCCCTTTCATAAAACCGCAGTCATCGGCTATTTTCTTGGCTATATGTGCTTTCGTGAGTGTCATTGATACCCTCCTCAGATTGTAAAACTCCTTTATAATACATTATGTTATGGCTGGGAAGGATTATCTAGTTAGGGAACCCAAAACTGTGGAAGTCTGTTCATGAGGAGTAATGACGGATTTCGATAAGGCACAGGTGTCCCACACTAACAGCCGCCCGGTAAGCGATCACGATCACGCGGTCTTTCTTGAGAATCCCGAAGATAGATGAATTATAGGACAATAGAGTCTAACGATGTCTCCTTTTTCACACGGTCCACCTCCTTTTGCACCTCTCTGTAGAATTCCGGATAGTACTCTTCCCCAAAGTATTCGTGGCAGTCCAAAAATTCTGTCACGCCAACTAAGTCCTTTATCCATTGCTTGATCCAGCGCCCTCCCAAAAGGTCTGGCTCCTGTGCTTTCAATGACCAAGCAAATGCCAAGTACTCGTACATCTGTGCCATGCCAATGCATCTCTTAATGCGCTCTATGTTTTCTCTGTAGTAAAGATCCTTCGATTCGTCCCTATAAAGGGCCGGGTATAAGTTAAACTCCTCAACATCGTCATCAGTTACGGGTTCCCAGGTGGTCATATACATGTCGAATCGATCCCGCAATAGTTGGGAACGGAAAAGTTTATTTTGCGTCTTCATGGAGCACCAAATTGCTATTAGAGTCACAATTAGAATGATCGGCGTTACAACCTGCGCAACCGGGACTCCGAACTCTAAAATTTGTCTGAAAAACATAATCTATGACCTCCTAATCAAGCCTCTTGTGCCTCCGATTCGTACGTCTCCAGATCCTGGACGAGCCTATTGTGTGCCGTGTTGACGGAACCCTCGTCCTTGTCTCATCTCACAAATCTCCTGTTCAGTTTCTTCGTGACGACACAAGTTGTGCCGCTGCCGAAGAAATCTATCAAGGTACTTCCCTAAATGCTAAGAGGTTCACTCCTTTCATGCTCATGACTATCTCACCATCCTGATTCAGCACCTCAAGATATGAATGAACGATACCTCGATCAGGTTTTGAACGAGAGCGTTTGGCATCTGAGATGGTTATCCTGATCGAAAGGGCGTCGCCGGGACGTACAGGTTTAAGCCACCGCAACTCATCAACACCAGGAGATGACAGACTTGCGACGTGGGAGAGGTAATGGTCAACGTATAACCTCATCATTAGACCTGCCGTGTACCATCCACTCGCTATTAGACCACCGAATACGGATTGTTTTGCGGCTACCGGATCCGTGTGAAAGGGCTGGGGGTCGAAGCGCCGAGCAAAGGCAATCATTTCAGCTTCCTCAGCAACAATAGCACCGAATTCGTGGACATCTCCGGGCACGTAATCTTCGAAATATCGATCTTCGACGGGGGTTGCGAATGTCATGGTCTTATTAAAACTCCTTCAGATATGTCTCTTCTGAGAGCCACAGATGACCCCGCTGCTAGAATGTTCAGGTGCTTCACCTAATCCCCTTACGCCGGCCAGGTTTACACAATAGAGAGGCGTCTTCCCTTGCTTGACGAGACCTATATTCTCAGCCACGATTCTTCCTGTGCCCTCATTGTTCTGCCTCGTTACCCCAGCCACATGAGGCGTAGCGAAGACGTTGTCCAATTTAAGCAACGGGCTGTCGGGGTCGAGTGGCTCGTGCTCAAAGACGTCTAGTCCTGCTCCGCCGATTTCACCCTTTTGCAGAGCTTCGAGGAGGTCTCTTTCAGAAACCACCCCTCCCCTAGACACGTTTATCACAAACGCAGTGGGTTTCATGGTGTGAAAAAGCTTCTTGCCAAACAAACCCCGTGACTCATCGGTCAAGATCGTCGTTGATATCACAAAATCTGCAGACGAGGCCATATCAAGCAGATCCGACGGATAGCCGACGCGCTC
>JBKQRG010000258.1:0-7929 GCA_052144015.1 Desulfomonilaceae bacterium | reverse complement strand
ACGATCTTTTGGCGAGGGCCATCCGGAGTACGAATCGACTCCACGAGCTGATAGTTAATGTAAGTCTTGCCTTTGTATTTCCCCTTTTTCTGTCTGAGAAACATGGCACTTCTTATTGCATGCCACTGCTATGGAGTCAAGCATAAGTTGCATGCTTTTAGCACTACGCTAGCGTGGCCGAACACGGCCCCCTTGATATCACTAAGATTCTCTCGAACATTTAACCTAAAATCACCTCAAAAAATCACTTGGCAAAGTTGTTGCACGCGCAAGTTGGGCTAATCCATATGGGAAGTTTCCGGATTTATTCGTCCCGCAAGAGTCCCCCACTCCTCATCCTCAAAAAGAAACGCCACCTTGTCGCAGTGGCGTAATATCTAATGATTGCTGGTGCCTGAGGACGGACTCGAACCGTCACGGGGACAAGCCCCAAGGGATTTTAAGTCCCTTGTGTCTACCTATTCCACCACTCAGGCCCCTGAAGTCACATAAGATAACAGACGTTGCAGCCTTTTTCAACTTTGATCGGAGTCGGAGCGGCCTCCGGCTATAACATACAATATGGAATTGTTGTTGCGATTGGAAATGTAAAACGAATCACGTGAGTTGATATGCGCAGCGTGGCCTTGTTCCAATATGACTTCGCTCCGGGCAAGCTTCATTACCAACGCACCTGTTATTGCGCAGAGGATCTCTTCATAGCCTTTGCCCGGCTGAATTAAGCGATCGCCTTCACCTGGTTTGAGAAGACCGTATACTAGATAACATGCTTCTGTGTGGAGATCCTTCGCGGCCAAGACATATTCCCCGCCTTGAGCTGCGGCCATTTTGGCAAGATCGAAGGATTTCACTCGCTGTGCTCTTCCATATAATTTCGGAAAAGTAAATTGTCCTTATTAATTTTTTGTCCGCCCATTCTACCGGAGTTGCCCAAGGATTCCTCATTCTCAGAGGCATTAGCCAAATTGATTCCGATTGTGATCTTGCCGGTGTATATCAGTATAAGATCAGGATAATTTGATGACGTGAACGGCCCAAGGACTCCAACTTGCCGAGCATACAGGCTGTCCAGGTTCAGTTCCCTAAATAGATCCTCTGTGCTAGTCCAGCAAAGCTCGCTTACTGACCCCATGAGCCATGTTCTCCTTATGAAGTGCGTTTCGAGACCGAGTGAGATTGGGTGGAACGGAGTAACACGTCCCGTTATAATGTTCGTTAGGCCAAAATAGTTCTCAATTATCTTGCTTCTAAAACTCTGTTCCGAAGCTGTCAAGCAATTTGTTAAATCCGGTGTAATTCCTCAGTTATGCGGGGCGTGGATTTGTCGTTGTGAGAAGTAAAATACCGCGTTATGCGGGAAAGCAGTCCCAAAGCGAGATTGCTTCGCTCCGCTCGCAATGACATTCTTTGGCCGCCTGTAACTGAAGGGTAACAATCCGGTGTCATTCAGGTCAGGTAATGGGACGGGAAAATTCTTGACCGTGTTTCAGATCAGAAAGACATCATTTCGATCAAGTCCTGCCGGGAGAAATGCTTGAGGAGCGATTTGTCGTCCTGTTTCACCACGGAATCCATGAGCTGTTTCTTCCGCGAAATAATCGTATCAATCTTCTCTTCAAGGGTTCGGTCAGTGATAAGCTTAAAGACCTGGACGCCGCGGCGTTGACCTATTCTGTGGACTCGGTCTGTTGCTTGTTCTTCCCTGGCGGAATTCCACCATCGATCATAATGGATGACCACAGAGCCTCCTACCAGGTCTATTCCAAGGCCCGCTGCACGCAAGGAAGCGCTGAATACCATGCACTTCGGGTCCGTGTTGAATCGTTTTATAGCTTCTGCACGGTGTTTGGTATGCCCTTTAATGGTTGCGAACTCAATTCCCTGATTGTTGAGGAATGACTCAATTAGTTCCAGCATTTTCACATATTGACTGAATACGACCACTTTTTGACCGGACCCCAAGCTCTCTTCCAGAAGTTCAACAAAAAGGTCCCATTTCCCGGAACTGTAACGATTGTAGTCCTTTGTTTCTCCTTCCAGCATGGCCGGATGATTGCAAATCTGCTTCAGATAATTTAAAACTGCGAATACGTGGATATACGAGACACTGCTGTCGGAATTTTTCAAGCTTTGAACCAGGTCCCTGCCCTGATTTTCCACGACATCCCTGTACAAGCGGATCTGATCTTCACTAAGACTGCAGCGGCGAATATCTTCAATTTTAGGAGGCAACTCTTTGAGCACCTGCTCTTTTTTGCGTCTCAGCGTGAAAGGATGAATCATTCGTGAAAGTTTTTCCCCGGTCCGTTTATCTCGGCCCTCCTCAATAGGAAAGCGAAAATGAGTCTCAAATACGGAATCCGACATGAGATAGCCGGGAAGAATTACATCAAACAGAGCCTTGAGGTCTGTCAGGCTGTTCTCAATCGGAGTTCCGGTAAGCCCTATTGTGCAAACGGATTTTAATTCCTTAACCGCTGAATAAGTTTTGGTGGTCTTGTTTTTGATAGCCTGGACTTCATCAAGTACGATCAGATCGAAACGAAAGCTGGACAAGATCTCTATATCCCGCAAAGCAATCCCATATGATGTTATGATTAGGGAATGTTCGTCAAAGGCTTCTTGGAAGGAGCGATCGGTTCCGTGATAGATATAAGGGTCCAGGTGCGGACTGTATTGCAATACTTTGTCTTTCCAATGACTGAGAACTGTGGTTGGACATACTACGAGGAATCGGATTCCATGTGACCTCTCAGCTCGCCGACGCAGTATCGCGGTCATGAGAGCCATTACCTGGTGCGTTTTCCCCAGTCCCATATCATCACACAATAGTCCGGAAAAACCGTTCTCGTACAAAAACCAGAGCCAACCATATCCGTTTCTTTGGTAAGGTCGGAGCTTGCCTTTCATTTCACTAATGGACGGTAGTCGGCCCGGATGCTCGAGACTGGAAAGGCCTTCAAACCAACGCTTTGTACCGGCTGAAAATCGCTTCTCAGGCTGATCGTGCATTGCCAAAATGCGGAGATATTCAGTGGTATTTACGTGCAAAATGTTACCTTCGCCCAGACTCTTCTCGTCCACACCATCCATCCAGGAGAACTCAGTGGACATTGCATCTATCCACGTGGTTCCCTGTATCAGAAAACGTTTTTTGCTCTTTCGAGCTTCGAAAATTTCGCGGAACGGAATTTGCAAATCTCCGAAAGTGTAAGTTATTCCTAATGTTACACCTTTTTCATTAGCTTCTTTGTGATCAATCGTAACTTGTTGATAATTCTCGACCGTTTTCCTTTCCAACAGGGCCGGTTCCATCAGGACTGAAGGCTCAGTTTTTAAAATTTCACCATGTTCCTCTATGAAGGATGTAATTTTATCCGGTGGAACAATAGTGCTCTTTTGGGGAGAGAAGTAGTCCGGGGGCAGTCCTCCGGTATTAGTGTTGATTCTGAAGAAACCCCAATCCGGAAAAAAATAGTACGCCCCGAAATAAAGCTGTTCTAATTTAGTTCTATCAAGAAACCTGGACTCGGAATTAGCCTCAGGGTCAGGATTCTCTACTGTAGGAGTTATCTTCAGGCCGGATGATTCTGTAACATCAATACGGTATCCGGTTTTTAGAGTCCTAGTGTGTATGAACAGATCAGTTCCTATGACTGCCTTTTTCTCGGCCGTTTCTATAATAGTCCCTATGTGATTTCGTGGGGGGACCAAGCGAAGTATGGTGGATTCGTCCTCGTGAAAAGCCTCTACTATCAGTTCCCGTTTGTGCTCCAAGAAATGGAAACGAAAGCTCCCACCATTGCGCCCGCAACTAAGAAAACCTACTTTGGCTATTCTGTGCCAAACACTGTCCTCCAAATGCTGTCTCACCGATTTAAAACCGCGTCTGTTGATGTCTTCCTCTGATTCCGTCAATTGCCAGGGTCTGCGCCTAAGATAAGGCACATTCGGATCTTTAAGTTTTCGTCCGTACATCCTCCTGAACAATGTGGCATCAATGTCTCGGCGAATAATGTCAAAAAATTCATAGAGATATTCATCAACCAATCTCTCGCCCGGCATCAATGATAGTATTTCGTTTTGATTACGGTCCGAAAAGGTTATCTTGAGCCCTTCTCCGCCATGATTGGCCAGGCATCTAAATCCGAGCAGAGAATCCCCGAAATTTTTAAATCCGTACCAACTGATTTCATGCCAAAAACTATCTTCAAAGTCTTCGCCAAGGCTTCGCAATCGACCAGTTTCAGGGTCAGGTCTCAAAATATATCGCACAAAGGATACTATGTGATGACAATAAGTCCGGGTGAATGACCTGAAGCATTGGCACGATGCTCTGGTCAGCACTTTTGACTCGGGATCGAGTATCACATGCGCATTGAAACTTTTGCCGGAAGGTTCAGTAACAAGGCCGAAGTACGATTCCCTTCCGAAGTTAATATGCGAAATTCGCGAGGCTTCCGCTAATTTAAGGCCCCTTTCCAGAACTTCTGTGTTGAACTGGCGGGTTATCTCCGAAGGCAACTCCCCCCCCCGGCTAGGCGCTGCTGCACTTTTCTTTAATTGTATCACCTTTCCAAACATTTAAATCTCCTAGTGCATCGCTTTGGCCCTTATGCCTGCGGGCGTGGATATCACAACGTTTTAATATTGTCAATCTTTAAACATAATTCATAGATATCTCCAGCAAGGATAGTTAATAATGTGTAATTTTATGGTATATTAACCAAAAAGTTAATAACAGAATGGAGATTATTTTTTTCGCGAAATTCACTATGAGAATTTCCTTAAGTTTGATTCCGATCTTTTCCTTCTTTGTTTTTTGCTTATGAGACCGGCATACGGTATAAATTAGTTGATTTCCGAATCAGCAATTCCGGATTTCTCAGCGGCCGTGTTAAGCAGAGACGGACCGTTTCAGCATAGGAAAAAAATGAAGAAAATTATCATAGTGCTAGTATCAGTCCTCGCAATAGGAGCTGTCGTAACCTGGCTGTTTTCACAAAATTCAAGCCACCCGAATAACAAAATATTTGTCAGTGGAAATATCGAAACTACTGAGGTCGACCTCTCCTTCAGGATAGCCGGACAGATCAATGCCCTAAATATAGAAGAAGGGGACCGCGTCAAGAAAGGGCAAACAATTGCCACCCTGGACACAGATACCCTGCTCTCACAAAAAGGGGCGGCGGTGGCAGAGATCGCCAATCAACGGGCCGTCTTGGATGAGCTGGAGGAAGGCACTCGCGCTGAGCAAATCCGTCAGGCGAAGGCTCAACTAAAAGCCGCGGAAAGCAGAATGAAGAATGCTCAAGACGAATTCAATCGATATAATCAGCTTTATAAGGAAGGAGCAGTCTCGGGTTCCACGTACGACACGAGGGATACTGCACTAAAAGTGGCGACGGAAGAGTACAATAACGCGCTTGAGCATTTTTCAGAGTTTGAAAAAGGGCCTAGAGAACAGCAAATTCGTGCAGCGACACACCGACTAGAGAGGGTGACCTGGGAACTCAAAAGGATTGATCTCGATATAGAGCATTCGGCACTGACTACTCCCGTCTCGGGCGCGGTGCTTGTTAAGGCTGCAGAGCTTGGAGAAGTGGTTCTTCCCGGGGCCCCAGTGGCCACAGTAGCTGCAATAGATGAAGTGTGGCTGAAAGGATATGTGGGCGAAAAGGACTTGGGCAGAGTAAAGCTTGGACAAAAAGCAGAAATAACCACGGACAGTTTTCCGGGAAAAATATATACCGGCCTTGTGACTTTCATTTCCCCCAGGGCGGAATTCACCCCCAAAAACGTTCAAACCAGGGAAGAAAGGATAAAACAGGTCTATCGAGTCAAGATCACCATACTCAACCGAGAACAGGAATTGAAAATTGGAATGCCGGCCGAAGGTTACATACGGGCCGACCTTGAAACGACTTTAAAAGAGAACGGCAGCCCGCATGATAAAACAGTCCACTGACAGCCCAATTATTCGGATCGCAAATTTATATAAAAACTTCGGCGAAACCGTCGCCGTTAAGGATTTGAGTCTCGAAATCAAAAGGGGAGAGCTATTTGGCCTAGTAGGTCCTGATGGAGCGGGCAAAACGACTACTATGCGAATGATGGCCGGCATACTGCCACCGAGCTCGGGTAACATATGGGTTGATGGAATCTCCGTTGTGGATGATCCCGAGGCTGTTAAAGAACACTTGGCCTATATGCCGCAGCGTTTCGGTCTATATCAGGATCTCACGGTTATAGAGAATCTGATCTTCTACGCCGATCTTTTCAGAGTCCCCAAGCAGGCGCGCGGTGATCGTATTGAGCTATTGATGAGTTTCAGCCGATTGGGGCCTTTCAAAGATCGACTTGCGGGAGCGCTTTCAGGCGGTATGAAGCAGAAATTGGGTTTAGCTTGCGCACTGATCCATTCCCCTGCTCTATTGTTACTCGACGAGCCAACAAACGGAGTGGATCCCGTGTCTCGCCGTGATTTCTGGAAAATTCTATACGATCTTCTTAAGCAAGGCATCTCAATAATTGTGACGACTGCTTATCTTGACGAAGCGGAAAGGACAACGCGAGTCGGGCTTATAAGTGGTGGTTCAATAGTCCAATTGGGAGCGCCTCATTCCCTTAGAGCTTTGGTTAAAGGCAAGATGTTTGAATTGATCCCGTCTGATATAAACGGAACAAGGGCCGCTCTTTCTCGTTTGCCTGCGATTCTGGATGCAAATGTTTTTGGTAATTCGCTTCATGTGCGCATTTACGACGAACACGAGATCGAAACCATCCGCAATGTATTGGAAACAGAACAAATAAAAATCTATTCATTCAAACAGATTGAGCCATCAATGGAAGATGTTTTCCTCTCCTTGATCCCGCGCCGCCCCGGAACAGATGAACTGTCCAATGGGAAAATCCTTGCAAAATAATGAAGATAAAATAGCTGTAGTTGCCGAGAATCTCACCAAGATTTTTGGCGATTTCGTAGCAGTGGACCAAGTGAGCTTCGAAGTGGAAAAAGGCGAGATTTTCGGCTTTCTCGGGCCGAATGGGGCAGGGAAAACAACAACCATAAAAATTCTTTGCGGGCTTCTGATACCTTCGTCAGGTATTGCTCGGATAGCGGGCTGGGATGTTTCGATTGAACCGGAAGAGGTTAAGAAGAGCATTGGCTACATGTCGCAAAAATTCTCTCTTTACGACGATCTCACGGTTTCAGAGAACCTCGATTTTTTCGGGGGCATCTACGGATTGACCGGCAAAAGGAAGCTGCAAAGAGATAAGTGGGTCCTGGAAATGGCAGGCTTAGTTGAACGAAGACAAACCTTAACGCGAGAGCTTGCCTTGGGCTGGAAACAGAGACTGGCGTTGGGATGTGCAGTGCTGCATGAGCCTCCTATATTATTTCTTGATGAACCGACTTCAGGTGTCGATCCTATTTCAAGGCGCAGTTTCTGGGATATGATCAACAACTTGGCATCGGAAGGGATTACAGTATTCGTTTCCACGCATTACATGGAAGAGGCCGAATATTGCCATCGGCTCGCGCTGATGAACCGAGGGAAGATAATTGCTTTAGGGACCCCAGGTGAACTCAAGAAAGATTGGATGAAGGAAACGGTTTTGAATGTGGAATGCGATGACTTTATGAGGGCTGAGGAACTCTTGCGCCAGGACCCCATTTTCAAGGAGACTGCGATATTCGGCAACATGATCCATGTAGTGACACTAGATCCCGAAGACGCATCTGCTCGAATAAGAGAAATCCTGGCAACCGCAGGGATCTCTATTTTCAAAATTGAGGTTACCACACCAAGCCTGGAAGATGTTTTTGTAACGCTCACCTCGGAGGACGCAAATTCGGCATGAAATGGGATTTCAATAGGGCGGAACAGGTTTGAGGGTCAGATGAATATTTTTCGAGTATTTGCC
>JBKQRG010000257.1:0-25140 GCA_052144015.1 Desulfomonilaceae bacterium | reverse complement strand
ACTACATCTTGTATTTTTGTAAATCGGGGAAAGTAATAAGTCGCGTATGTACCGGTAGAGCAAAAGTCCCTTGACTTTTGCTATCGGTAGTCCCAGTAGCAAGGCGCAGAGAGGATGCTTACGGTGGAGCAGAAACAGATTATCCGGCGTGCGGTTTGTCGGGACACCCCTATATCAAGTCAAAAGTATCAAATTTCATTGCATCGTACCTGTGCTGTATTGTAGAGCGCGTCAGATTGCGGCGCAAAGATCTATCTCAGAAAGTAGCTTGGACCAGACGATGCCAAATCTCTTGACTAGGCTTTCCAACTGATATATCCGATTTGCCTTATACGGAATTCGTCTCCCACACTTATTAGAAGGACATCATTCATTCATGATTAAGGAAGAGGTACTGTCAAAGGTCAGGAAGCTCTTTGAACTCTCCAATTCACCTAATGAAAATGAAGCTGCCCTAGCCGCTGTGAAGGCTCGTGAGCTTTTGGCCCGTTACAATCTCAGCATCGCAGATCTGCCGACCAATGACGCGAACAGTGCTCTAGCCGCAACGGAGATATCTGTACGTGTCGGCAAGGCGGTTAGAAGCTGGGTGAAGGGATTGCTTCTCCACGTTGCCGAAGGATTCGATTGTGAGCACATCATTCGTAGGCGACATGGCTCAGATACTGTATTGTCGTTCATCGGCACTCCAGCCGACGCGGAGGTAGCAATATATACATTCCGGTTCCTCTGCCGGCAGCTTGATAGCTTTGTCGAGCGAGCCCTTCCGAGGTTGAGGCGGGAAAATAAGGGATGGAGCGCTACTGCTCTAAGATATGCATACTTGGACGGTGCAGTCACGCGGATCGGAGAAAGGTTCCGTGAGCAAACAAAGATTATCAGAGCAGCGGAACGACGTGCCTGCAAGGATCTCGTAGTTCTCAAGGACCAGATTATCAATAATTATATGGCTGCTACTTACCCAAACATCAGGTTGGAATATGGACGAAAGAGGGTAGTAAGTTCCGGCGCTTTCGAGAAGGGATATTCCGATGCAGGTACGATTAACCTACGATCTGGGATTACAAATGAGAATTCAGAAAACTTGGTCATCACTGCGTAGCAACAGAACAAGCCGAACAAGAAGCCAGTCAGACGAGGAGCATCGGCGATTCTCTGACCTGCCCATGACGTCATGCTCATGATGCCTCTTCCTAACCACATTGATAGGTCAATTTTCCTGAGCACTCAGGTTTGTGGGTCAATTCCCGAAAGCACAGACGGGTCAATTTGGTGAGCGTCCAAAAACACAGGAATCAATTCCGCTAAGTTATTACTATTTGAAATGGGAAGTCTCTCACGTAATCTTCGTAGAAGAGACGGAGGGCAATTGAAAAAGAGTCGCCTTTCTTGAAGTTGCTACCGTCCTTTCTGATGAATACTGGCGCAATGTAATCCCAGGAACCGGGAGTCATTCTGAATTCTTTCGTCATAATAAAAAGCATATTGTGATCTGGCTGCCTAAATTCTTTAAAGTCTCCTCTCATCGTGACATTTTCGTCATGGAGTATAATCCCAATTCTAAAGCTTGCTGGTCTGAGCTGTTTCTCAATCGAATTGTGAATATCGATTTTCACATTGAAAGCAGAAACAAAGTTGCCGTCTATAGAGCGTCGTATAGTGCCTTCGTTCAGTAGACTTTGACCGCCAACAAAGTATTGGATGCTTTGGTAAAAGGCTTTGCTCTGAGGTTGCTCAAGCGCTTGTCGGTCATCTTTCTCGCTAGACGGCTTGCCGAGTTTAGCCTTGACCAACTCTACTATCTTTTCCACGGACGAGCTTCGGAGGTCCTGGTATCCTATGGTTTTCCTGATTCCAGGAATTCTCGTGTCATCAAGCATCAATGGCAGTATGTATTCTTCATTTTCCTGGAAAGATCTGACAAAGGCGTTTCGCAGTTCGTGTACCGTCCACAACTTCTTTGCGTAATGGGCGGAAATCAGTACTAGGCAGAAACGAGCTTTATTAGAGTAAATATCGGCAAGATGCTCGTAGAGATCTTTGCCCCAAAGGTCGGCTTCTTCATACTTGTCATAGAAGACCTTGACTCCGTCTGCCTTTAATAACCCTGCGATCCGCTCAGCAACTCCTCTGTCTTCACCGGCGAATGAGATCGCCACTTCGTAATCGAAATCTCCTGACCGGCGCTCTTCCATGCCCTTCCTCCAGAACTCCTGAAATATCCCCGAAGCCCATGAAAGTCAAATATTCCTTTGTGGCAGCGGATAAGACGGTGCCCGAAGTGTAGTGGGAACGGCGGACGAGGCTTATTTCTTTTCTCCTTGCGCCTTCAGAAGGGCAAAGATTTCCTGCCGGTCTTTTCCAGACGCATGTTCCAGAGCTGTCCAATCGTTCCACGCCGAATGGATGTTAGCATCTGCTCCCCTTTCCAAAAGCAGTTTCACTACGTCTAGGCGACCGCCGCTGGCAGCATACATCAGGGCAGTGGTGCCGTGCTTGTCTTTGGAATTGATGTTTGCTCCTCGATCCAAGAGCAACTCTACCACATTTAGATGTCCATTTTCCGCCGCCCGCATTAACGCTGTTTGCTGGAATATTGAATCTCCCGCATTAATGTCAGCTCCTTTGTCCAAGAGGTCTCTCACCTGCTCCAGAAAGCCTCTTTCGGCAGCGTTCAAAAGTCGTACTGCAAGCCCCATTCTTGACCCCCATACAGATTGGCAAAAGCCATCGGTTCAAAAGTGGATCAACTGACTCCGCCCGCAGCAGCCATTCATTCCAGCTAGCGAAGAGTTCATCCAGGTTCCTAATTTCCTTGTAAATCCAAGATCTCTGCTTGCTACGTAAATTAAGTATGCGAATTGACGAATCAATTGCAGACACCAGTACCGGCACATTCAAAAGAAACGGATTTTGGAACAGAAGACACCCGCCGATGTTTGCTCCCGATAAGAATCCTGTCACCGCAGCCCTCATCTCATATCGTTTTAGGGATACAGGGTCAGTCTTACGCCCTCTGACCCGTATTGCATCCATAACCAGACCTCAATAGCGGTGTGAGACAATAGGACTTCGATGCCGCCTATGGCGACATGGCGTAAATGAAACCCGCCTTGGTACAAATCGTGAACGAATTTCCTGAACTCTCTTCCAGCACTGTCATACACGACTGTGGTGAGAGGAAGGGGGAGAGAATGGGTCGAGAAGAAGTCGGCGAAAAGATGGACCAGCATGTTCACAAAGGCAGCGGTCCGCTTCCGATAAGAATGGCCCAATAATTTATTGTGGTAGGGACTGGAATCGGCAATTTGGAAAATCCCCAGAGTCTCATAGCCATCTCCCACCTGCGGTTCCTGTTTCGCCTTCATCGTATCTTAGAAAGTATCTTGGCGAAATCAGGCTTCGGGCGTTCCGTCCAGACAACTTTGGCTTCCTCATCAGGCCCACCGGTGGTCTGAAGGTTGTCTACGAGACGGGCAAACAGCCGCGGGTTATGCCCACACGTAATTTGACCTTGCCACGCCAATCCGTTTTCCACTCGGACGAACTCCGCAGGATAAGGGTTAAAGCTCCGATTTTTTGCCCAACCTATCTGTTCTGAAATTGTGTAAGAGGAATTGACGTAAATGAATTCGACAAATTGTCGTATGCGATCCGCACTCCAGTGTGGGTTGAGTATAGCCGCGATCTTCCAGTCGGGCTTGGCGTGATCCCATGCCCATTCCCACGTGACGAGCCAAGCGGAAATCCCCTTTCGCGAGCGTCGGATGCCCATTGCCTTTCCTTTCAGGGGTAACCGGAGATCCACAGCAGTGTATCACTACGAATGAAAATGAGGAAAAGAAAAAACTCTCTTGTCGGATGTGAGTCTGTTTTGGTAATAGGGCTTGGCAGACCTACTCGCGACGACGATAGCAGGAACTGACTTTATAGATAATCCGTGTGCTTAGGGGGCTTTCATGTTATCAGAAGAAAACTATTTGGAATTTCACCGTTTATTCTACAAGCGTTTTAGGACAGTGTCTGGGCCAGGTAATTACCTACTGTACGAAGGCCACAAGATACCGAGCGATATGTTCCAAGGCCCCAAATGGTGGTTTTTCCATACGATGGCTGAAGAATTTAATCAGGCACTAAAAATGAAATCAACGCATTCTTGACTAATATAAGGAGGTTGGAAACATGGTCACAAATTGAGACAGAGTCGCAATTTGACTTAGACTTGAGGCATGAATTCTGCGTAGAAATACTTGACCCGATAGCGTCGGCTGTTCTGAATACCCCTTATATTGTCAGCCAGAGATTCATTTTTTGCAGTACTATGCTCTTACACCAAACGAGAATGATCGTTGATCCTGACTGGAAAGACGCTGAATTGGACGAGGGAAAAATTATTGAAGGCACATTAGAGATTTTTCGGAAGTTTTTTGAAGGTCGGAACAAGAAGATCAAATCTATTTTCAAGAAATTCCGTAGGAATATAGACAAGATTCACCAGTTCTCCGGGTCAACAGGAAATTACAGAACTCTGTTCCACCACCGGATCCGTAGACACGTCGGTATAGGCGTCACATCACTGATTAGGAGATTGAGAAATGATAATGGGTCAATCAGCTACGGCTTCGGGGGGATTGAGCCTATTGAAATTTCAAAGACTCTCCCCGAAATTTATAAGCAGTACGGAATTTGCGTTCAAACCTTCGACGCATACTGGAATTTGGTGACAGAGCTACTAAAAATATGGGGTAAGTCGGTGAGTACAACGACGGTCTGACAGGCTCGTGTATGCACCCACTCTCGCCGGTTTCCCTCGTTCCTTGTAACACCCCCAGCTTGCTATCTTGCTTTACTATTGGTCGATCGTTCTAAAGAACTGCGTATTAGACCACGGACGTTTTTTAGAAGCCATTTTCAGAGAGAGATCCGCCGGGTTCATCAGATTGCCGCTTAGGAATTCTGGAAGTATCGAGCCAGCCTGACCATCGCCAACGTGTCGAACTGACAGTAGTTTGCGAGTTCCTCCTCCAGTTTCTTCCAACGATCTTCAGGACTCTCAGGATTTATTATCTGAAGATAAGCTCTCTGAGCTGCCTGTCCGTCCCTCACTTCTTCGAAACAGTTGTAGGTAAGGTCAGGAGCCACGCAGGGCAGGACCGACTTGATAGACCATGATCCTTTCATCGCCGGATGATAGTAGTGTTTCCTGGTTATTGATAAAAGATCTACCAAACGATCAATTAGTCCATTTAGTGGGTTGGCCAGATCGGGAAACAGCCTCGACAATAGCTTCAGAATGGTCTTCTCAAAAGAGGAGTAAATTAGAATCGGACCTTTGCTCCCTACGGTAGCTAGCAGGCTTTCTGCAAATGCCCTCATGGGCGGGTCCCCGGAAGTGTCGAGGAATTCTTTATGTTGTAATGCGCCTCCAGCCCTCTTGACATGGCAGCTCCACTGGAATGGTAGCTGCTGATAGGCGCTCGTACCCGCCCATATCGGCACGGCAAATTGGATGGTTTCGAAATCTAAGTAATACCGTGGATATGGAAGGTTCTTAATAATCTCTCTAGCCTGTGAATCCAGTTCAGGAATCCCGCTTATTGTTACCCGACGCACCTTCTCTTGTAAAAGATTAATGAACCGACCCGGCGGAATATCTCGAATGTCAAATATGCCCTCTGCTAAGAGTTCCACGACAATTTTCCTGCCATAAGGAAGTATGGACACAGGATATTCCGGCTGAACGCCGGAACAATGGTTTAGGAATGGACAGTCATAAGGATCTTTGCAATGGACCCCAACTACGGTTTCCGGTACTGGTCCCTCTAGGACACGACGGAATTCTCTGACCCAATCGGAAACCAGATTTTGCATCTTTCTTACGGGGCCAGTAACGTCCTCATGCAAAAGTAAACCATCGTAGTTTTCGTCCCCCTTGTAGATAAAAGAGGTGTCCACACGGGCCAGATCAATCTTGGTTAGTGGAATTCCTGCATTTTCAATTACCCAAGCCTGTATTGTGCAGTCCTCCAAGTGGTTATCCTGTATCCCAGTAGCTGCTTTTACCTCGATTAGTTGGGCGTTTCTCGGATCAGGAAAGAGGATGTCGGACCGGATCAACACGCCATCACTCTCAAAGGTTGCTTCGAACAAGGGAGAAGATTCACTCTCGTCTAGAATCTTTTTGGTTTGGGCCAATGCCTGACTAAGGTCATGGTCATGGCCAATCAGGATGCCGCCATGATACAGGGATCTTGCAACCTCGTGAACCTGATCCCCCCACCACTGGACTTGTTCGGTCGAGGCTAACTCTTCCGCAAGTTGTGGTTGATGAACTTCCAGATAAAGTCTCTTGGGGCACTGAAGCCCAGCGAGAATTCTGGACTTGGACAGGCGGTAAGACATTGTAAAGCTCCTCGTACGTATACTTCCGACATTCGACACTTAAATTCAAGCAACCGATGAAATCACGTCTCCCGTCGAGCAGATTATGGAACTATGATGTTTTCTTAACATACTGACAAAAGTAACCATCAACAGGATTTGCAGTACACGCCGGAACTAATGTCAAATTTCCATCCTCCGCCAAATGAAAATACTGACACTCCTCGCAGGGTCCGAAAATTTCTGGGAATAGGAACTTGTCTCCCATATATGGGCAACCAGGGTCTCCCAAATGCTCATCGCGACCGTCCGTACACCAAAGTACCCAACGCCCGTCTGCGTAAGTATCAGTTAACCTTGAATATTCACACCGATTACATGGGAGAGGAATTCTTGGATTCACAGAGTTTTCTCCGATCTGTTCAGTTCACGATATAGGTCATGATCCTGATCTTTCAGAATATACCGTGCTCGTTGTTTAAAGGGTTGAGCTAACGAAACCCACTTTGACTCCAACCAAACAGAGACTTGCAATTGGTATGCCGAGTTGCTGAAGATGCATGATTATCTTCTTGACTCGGCGCAAAACACGTCACAGCCTCTCGGAAGTCGCTCTAGCAGGGATTCCATAACACTGGGGTCACAGTGGCCATGAATGTTAGAAACAGTGCTCTTGGAAAAGCTAAAACTGGCCTATCTCAACCGACTTGGCACCTACCAGAATAAACGCATCTAGCAAGGTCTCAAATGTCTCTACAGGAGCCGAGCCGAGATCGAGGGAGACTAGGTAGTAATCACCCTGCGGTTCGGGATCGGACATAAAGTGAATGACACCGGAGAACTCGTCATCCGCGCCCGATAGCGCAAGTTCTTCGAAGTTGGACATGAACCAATCAACGAGAGGTTTCCAATCAGGACCGCCTGATAAACCGAAGATCTTTGCTTGGCACCAATCCCATTGGAACGGAGAAAGCGTCACATGCAGTTTTTCAGCCCAATCGAAATCAAATTTATCGAAATAGAGACGAGGTTCCGAATCCACTCTGAAGCTCTCTTTGACTTCCCCATCTTCTGCGACCAAGATGTCGGTACGCAGCGGAAGACCCAGAGGGCCTTCTCGAATCAGTTCACCATCCTGTGTTACGAACGCTCCCTCCAAAAATACTTTCGCAGACTCATCCTTACGGCAGTCTCTGACGGCTTCAGCATAACTGTCCAAATAGAGCCCACGGATTTCATCAAGCAATTCTCTTGGTATCATTTTGTTACTTGGCCTCGCATCTAGCGATTACATTGGCTTGCATTTGCCTGTACCATGATTTCTCGCTTGTATTCAGTGTAACACGGAAGATTGTCAAATTAGGACAAAATGGAAAAAGTCTCGGATGTGCTCTGTGGCCAGAGTAAACGAGGCTCCATCTGGAAAAGTCTCACTTTATAGATTCTTATCTTGTGGGTGACTGGACACAGAATAGAATAATGAATCAAGGAAGGCGCTTAACCAGCCTCCAACGGTAGTACTTGGAAATTGTTCTCATGCTGCTGGGCGGCACCATCACCTTCGTTGGTAATGAACAACTCGTCCATCATCCCATACTATAAACATGAGGCCATGCTCGTCGGGTTCTAATAACCAATCCGGTAAGTCATTATCGTTTCGTCCCTCTGGATTCAGATGATGGTGACAGGTAGGGTTTGTACAATGCCAACGAAAACAAAAAGATATCAGCGTACGCTCGACAGCGGAATGACATTCCTTGCAGACAACCCCTCTGAATATTGCTGTCACTCCGCGCATTCGGTTACCCTGACATCATTTCTTGGTCGTTCATAGCTGATTCCGTAGCCGCTTTCATCAATTACGATGGGTGGCGAAATAATCCACGATATTAATAATGGTTGAGTTACACTGATGCTAAGCACAGGAATCAATTCCACTAAGTTATTATTATTTGACATGGAAAGTCCATGACGTCATCTTCGTAGAACAGTCTGAGGGTAACGGAAAAAGAGTCATCCTTCTTGAAACTGCCGCCATCCTTTCTGTTGAACGTTGGGACTATGTAGTCCCATGAACCGGGGTTCAGCCTGAATTCTTTATTCATAAAGAAAAGCATTCTATTATCTGGCTGCCTAAATTCTTTGAAGCCTTCTCTCAATATATCTATGTGTTCGTCGTCAAGTATAATTCCAATCCTAAAGCTTGAAACTCTTAACTGTTTTTCAATCGAATTGTGAATATCGATCCTCACACCGAATGCAGAAACAAATTTGCCGTCCACACTACGTTGTATCGTGCTCTGGTTTAACAGAGACTGCCCGTCAACAAAGAATTGGGTGCTTTTGTAAAAGGTCGCCTTGGATTGCTCAAGTGCCCACCTGACCCTTTTCTCTAATTCTCCTTTCAGGTCAGTTATGTTGCCGGCATAGACTATGTGAGGATAATGTTTCAAGTCAAAAGGAATATCCTCCGATTTCTGAGTCAAGAGAATAACTTTCTTGCCCAAAGCATGGGCATATCGCGTCTCATAAAAGACGTTCGGATTCCTTCCTGTCATGTCTGCTACTATCGCGTCAGCTTTGGAAATCTGGTTGTAAATCCTATCAAGCATGTTATCAGTAAAAATTTGCTCATCCAGTCTTTCGGCATAAGCGCCTGCTGCATCACACGCGGGTTTGATGCCGAGTTGATAAACATCGTTGAATTCTACTGCAAATGGCATCATCACAAAAACAAAGGGTTTTGGAGTCGTAGTATCCATAAGAATCACCTCATAGCCTGATTACCCGTAGTCGTATTCCCTACTCATCGTTTGGTCAACCAAAATTCGTACAAATTAGATATAGATATATTTGATAATATTGACATGAGCAAAGCCTTCCCTCCAAAGGAATCCGTGCAAAGAGAAACTGCGCCAATGAAGAGCTGAGCATTCTCCCGACTGAGACGAGAGGAGAGGAGTCACCAAACTAATAAGGATCTCGCCGTCCTCCGATTTCGACTGCACTATAGGGCAAGGTTTATGAAAAATAGGTCTGAGGACTGTGGGGAAGGTAAGAAGGGAGAAGCCTGTTCCTTAGGCTTGGGACGAACCAGCATGTTTGCGGTAATAGGGATTTTCGCAATCCAGAAACGCGTGCTGATAACGTCCTCTTTACGTACCATAATGGTCCTTAAGATACCTAAACAGCCAATCAGTGCAAATCCAGATCAGAGAAAAGTCCTGGTGGTTCTTGAGACCTAGGGAGGCAAATACAAAACAAAGTCCATTGGAGCAAGTCCCCATAATGTAGATGCTTTCCTCTTATATGTGAGAGAAGGACCCTTGCTGTTCCACAGTATTCGCTGTATCCACCGTAAAATGCTTCCGCTTCACCTACCTCCTATTGCCTCCGGATCCTGCCTTATCACTAACTCAGAACCTGGGCCAGTCCTTGCGGGTCCGGTCAAAAACAGGTAAGTCAGAAGATTATAAGCGATGTATAATCGACCGAGACTTGAGACGAGAGATTCGGGTTCCACTCTATCCGCTGTAATTGTCCCATGTCATAGGATTTAGCTGCGTCAGACACTAGTCGGGATCCTGAAGCAGCTGGAGACCTTCTAATCTAAAGTCATTTCTGTCCGACCGCAAAAGGCTTCCGCTTCATCCCGACCTCCTATTGACTCTAGATCCTGCCTTAAGCCAATTCAGAACCTGGACCAGTTCTTGGGGTCAAAAACAGGTAAGTCAGAAGATCATGAGTGATGTATAATCAACCCAGGCTTGAGACGAAAGATTCGAAAGTAGATTGACTGAAAAATGACTTGGTGGCTGGACTTGCCCATAACGCATCGTGGCTGGCATAATTCTGAAAAAGGAATTCCTGAAAATTCATTAGAGGCTTTCCAGGAATCCGTTGAGGCTGGATTGCCTATAGAATTGGACGTTCAATTCACGAGTGATAGAGTCCTGATGGTTTATCATGATGAGGACTTAGTTCGGATGACCGGAACCAATAAACTTTTCTCCTCAGTGTCCTACAAGGAGGTCCAAAATCTGCGCTTGATTCCATCGAATCAGCGGATTCCTAGTCTGCCGGAAGTCCTGACAATTGTGGAAGGCAAGGTGCCACTACTTATCGAAATAAAGCCTTACCTTAGGGTAGGTCAACTAGAATCAGTGCTGCTAGAATTAATGTCGGGATATTCAGGAAACTATGCCGTGCAATCCTTCAATCCTTTTTCGTTGCAGTGGTTCAAGAAGAACGCCCCTATGGTTCCGAGAGGACAGCTTTCCTCGGATTTCAAGAATGAGATGATTACATATCCGAGGAAATTTCTTCTGAGACATCTACTTTTGAACCGTTTTTCAGAACCAGCTTTTGTTTCTTACGATATTAGGGGCCTCCCTTTTTGGAGAGTGGAGCATGTACGTCGAAACAGAACTCCCATCATCGGTTGGACTGTTCGGACCCCGAAGGAATGGGAAACAGCGAGGAAATGGTGCGATAATGTGATCTTCGAAGGAGATCTAATCTCGTGAACGAGCGGATTTCCTCATCAATCGTCCCAGATATTGCTTCATATCTGTAGATTTATTCCTCTCTTGCACGCATTCCCAAGAAATATTGAATGAAGATTTAGGTCCTATTACTACCCTGTTGCTCTTGCCGACAAAGCAGCAGATCTTAACACAATAGTCCGCCGCGAGTTTACCACAGAACTTGTGAAAACGAAGTCCAGCATAGATTAGCAGCCATCAGGAGCAAAACTTCTCAACGCGTTTTGAAGCTTCCTGTACCCAGCCCTCAGCACCGCATTCACGGAAAATTGTCTGTGCATCAGTCAACCGGTTTTGACAAAGAAGGCGCGAACCCTTTCGACTAAGTATATCCGCGTAAACCATCTCATTTCTTGCCACGTGCCATCGCATTTCGTTTTCTTGATCTGTCTCAATCGCTAATTTGATCCTGCTCTCAGCCTCATCGAGGTATGTCCCACCCAGATTCATGAGAATTTCAGCGACCAGGCGATGCATCATACCCCGGTACAAAGGGATCTTACACCTCTCGATGAGCGGAAGAATGGCTTGCACATTAACGCTCGCGGGATCGAGATAAGCTTTGGCACGTAACATGCCTATTCTATTCAGATCTTGCCATGACGGCAAGACATTTATATATTGCAGATCCCGGACAGCATCACTGAAGTGACCCAGCGAAGCCTGGTAATTTCCTGATTCGAATTCCAATTCACCTGAAAGGAAATGTGCCACGGCAGCGCACGAGAAAAGATTAATTTTATAACAACATTCAAGTCCTTCTAACAGACGCTCCATTCCCTCATCAATGTACCTCATACAAGTGCAACAGACTCCGTGAGCGGTGTTGGCCATAGCTCGGGAAAATATGTCCCCACA
Source organism: Desulfomonilaceae bacterium (assembly GCA_052144015.1). GTDB lineage: Bacteria > Desulfobacterota > Desulfomonilia > Desulfomonilales > Desulfomonilaceae > DATJPW01. The sequence continues at coordinate 13,357 of JBKQRG010000257.1, read as the reverse complement.
TTGATTTGCAATTTCCAATGCTTCCTGGGTTGTAACATATGCCAGGCTCACCCTGCCGTTCCGACAATAAACAAAGTCCCCAAGGGCACTTTTCGCAAGAGAAGTCAACCAAAGCTTTTGGTTGACTACCTGATCCATTTTTTCGCTGATATTCAGAGCGTGGAGAATGTCTTTTTCGGCTTCAGAGAACTTACACAGGAAGGAATTGGCATACCCCGACCAGTATAGAACGCGACCTAAGGAATCAATATCTTGGTGCCTCTCCGCCTCAGAGCGAGCAATTTCCAGGCTCTCCAGTGCCGTAAGTAAATTTTCTTCCACCCAATACTCATATATGCCCTTAATGGCCCAAATTTTCGCAAATACATCCGTCTTGTTACACTGCACCGCCAAAGCGAGGATTGGATTAATAGCTTCGTTTGCCGCATGTATGTATCGCATTTGCAGATTGTGTATTCCTAGATCCGTCCTGGCATCAACAAGTTGCTTCTTATGTGTGGAACTCGCGTCAAGTTTTTCGAGACAGATAATCCTTTTCTTGTCGTACTCTATCGCATCCGTGAGAGCACCAGTCCTCTCCGCGATGTTGCCCGCTTGCTGGGCGTATGCAGCCCCTTTTTCAGGCTGATCACTAGCGAAGTAATGAGTCGCCAGCTGTAGCACGGTATCTGGAAGAATCTGTCCTTGGCAATTCTGCTCAATGACTGATGCCACGATTCTATGCAAGGACCTGCGATGGTCCTCTACCATCGAATTATAGACTGCATCACGTGTGAGTGTATGATCAAATGCGAAGACCCCATCTGAAAGTGTAGCTACTTGCCGTAGTATCCCTCGCTGCAAGGGACCTGAGAGTAATTGCTCTAGCTGCTGTTCTGGGAGCCCAGTTACCTGCCTTAGTAGGTCAAAGTGGAATGACCTTCCAATTGCAGATCCCGCCTGCAACACCTCTATGCTGCCTTCTGGTAATAGATCAACACGTGCCATGATGATATCGTGAATGTCCAGACCAACCACACCCTCTTTTGGCAAATTGTCTCGCGGATGGGCGATCTCTCCTGACGTATCGACGAGATTCTTTTCTTTCAACAGTCCGATGAGAGCTTCTACAAAAAAAGGAATACCCTCTGCCCTGGTAATTACGTAATCCATCAGGTCACTTCTCACGTGCTGCATGCGAAAAACATTTCTCACGAGCGTTTCACAATCAATGGACTCAAGCCTCTTGATTTCCATTAGGGTGTTTCGCTCGTTTGTTTTCCAAAGCAGCTTAATCGGGGGACGGAAAGTGAATATCAGTGCTACGCTTGCCTCACCTAACGAGTTAGCTAAATTATTGCATAATTCAAGAGAGCTAGCATCGATCCATTGAATGTCCTCGCAGACCAGAATGGTGGGGCGACGCTCCGCAGCGGCAAGCACTATTGCTTTCACTGCCTGGTGAATTGTGTCTGTCTGTTGTTCGATACTCGCGATAGGTATCAGAAAAGGTTCCGGTGCAAAAATCACTTGGGAAATGGGTTTTGCAATAGCATCATAGTCTACTCCCAAGGTTCTTAGCCAAGAATTTATCTTCCCCAGGATCGTGGGCGAGTTATCTTTTTCATCAACTCCAGCGCTGCTCTGGATGAACTCTCTTATGACGTAATATGGAGAATGTTCACTACCACTGCTACATTGCGCAGAAACCACGGTGACGTTTTCCCTTCTTAAATCTTGAAACATTTCGCTAAGGACACGAGTTTTCCCAACGCCTGCTTCCCCAAAAATTGAAAAGATCTTGCTTCCTTTTGTCCGAACGCTCAGACAACCTTGTCTTAAGCTCTCGACCTCAGAACTTCTACCGACAAGTTCGGTGACGTTTTCGGTGGATAGGCGAAAAGATTCAAGGTCCCCCCTGACCATTCTATTTCCAATCACCCGATTCCCAACTAATTGATAGATCTTCACTGGATGAGAAACATTCTTTAACGGGTGTTCTCCTATGAACCGGAAAGAAAAATACCTCTCGCACAGCTTTTCCGTATCTCCGCTAACATAAGTGAGACCAGGTATCGCCTCCTCTTCCAGTCGTTTGCCAATTACAAGATCAGTGCCTTGTTCGACCTGAATACAAGGCTGAGGCTCCGCGGTAATCGCGACGATTGCTTCGCCCGAATGCACCCCGATCCGCACTCTCAAGACACCCAAGTTCGCTTCGTCTAAGTTCGTGTCTTTAAATCCTTCCATTGCTTCATGCAACTTCATCGCACACCTGATCGCCTGCCTCGGTGAATTCTCTCTGGCTACAGGTACTCCGAAAAGAGCTAACATTCCATCTCCCTTTATGTCGTGAACCATCCCTTGATAATCAGTCACGAGGCCACGCCAGAGGCTACCGATCTTTCTCAGTACAATCCCGCACTGTTCTCCCAAAGCGTCACTCAGCAGCCCGGAGTTTACAATGTCACAAAATAGAAATGTGAGATAGCGTCGCTCGCGTTTCACCGCCGGAGCATTGCATTTCCAGCAGTGCTCGGCTCCTTGAATGTTATCCGCTCCGCACGTCAAGCATTTCATTTGATACACCTTTCAGCGCTGGTGGCCCTTATTTATTAGGTCCATCAATGTACTCTTCCTCGAACAAAATCCAATTCGAGTCCTTCGAGGTTTCGTTAGGGACTTTTCGTGAGAGTTTGTTTAATTCGGCATTTATGAATCCGATCTTTGATTGCTGCCGCGAAGTGGATTGCGGATGCTCCGCCTCTGAAGAGCTACAAAAAATCCGATGAAATGTAAGTAATTCAAATTTCGAAAAGATTGAGGGGGAGGAAACTGCCTTCGGTTTAATCAGCGGGTAACCACTCTTTCGCCACTGAGCGAAACAGCCCCCCTGTTTCGGAATTAATTCTGCCGATATAATCTTTTACCTTGTTATGAAACTGTTAGGACAACGTTTACCTTGTATTACAGCCTCCTCGCGTAGTCAAGGTAATACAGCCACTCTGTTGTGAATTTGTCCTATCAACTCAGACGATGGCAAAAAGAAGTCCAGTAATTGTCCAAGCATTCAGTTTTCGATCTGCTGACAGTGTGCAGTGATGGTGGACTCACTTCACTGCTCGTTATCCAAGGCTTGACTTGGAAAATCTTATAACACTTGCTTCTGAAGCGGCGTGTAGGATGAACCTCACTGGAGGCCCCAGTTGATAGTTCGGCTGCCTCGTGAAAAAGGTCTCTAATAAAGATCGATCATTAAAACACAAAGACGGTCACTCAAATTCGGTGAGAACATTCGACATCGTGGATGTTGCCCGACGGATTGAAGGATGGGAATCGTCTGGATTTTTCTTTCCGTTGTGAAGAATTTCCGGGTCCATGAGTTTTTGAATAATGCGCAATTTACTCCTGATAATGTTGAATGCTGATACTTCTATCTGAGGGCTGACACCACAATTTCTTCACAAGGAATCCGTAGAACGGAACCGTCCCGCCATCTGTTGGACCGGTCTTTTGCTTGCATTTCAATTTTCGTGGCAATTTCCGACGGCACATTTTGGAGAAGCATCTGCAGTCTCCCACTTACACCTAAATTCGTCTGCCAATACTCTTCGGTATTTTTTACTACCAAAGGATAATCAAATTTGTTTGTCTCGATTTCTCTAAATCCTATTTGATCCAGAAGAGACTCAATAGATCCTTTGACCCCAAAATCGAACCACATAGGAGCGCCAGGGACAATCGCTGCAGGAAATACTTCTCGAATGGTTGCTGCCACAATTCCGATGACGGCTGTACGATCAGGTGTACTCCACACTGAAAGAACAAGACGCCCTTCAAATTTCAACACGCGTTTCATCTCCTGTAATGCTCGCATTCGATCAGTAAAATGAATTAAGCCCAAATGGCATAAGACCACATCAAAAGAATCATCTGGAAATGGAAGATGTTCAGCATCGGCTTCTTGAAAAGAAATGTTGTTCAATCCCATATCTTCAGCTCTTGACCGAGCTAACTCAAGCATGCCGGGCGCAAGATCTATACCAATAACCGATCCTGCAGATGTTAGCAAACGTGCTGCCGTCAAAGAGGGTATTCCTACACCGCAGGCTACATCCAAAACATGTTGTCCAGGTTGTAGTTTTGCTGCTTCTAATAGAGGCGAGGCAAGAGCCTCAAATATGGCTCCTCCATATTTCAGATAAGTGTCAGCAACTGTGCTATATGCAGAGCGTTCAATTTCTTTGTACTTGACGGGATCAAAGATCGACATGATGGAAATCTCCCTTCGTAAAGGTGTAATGCTAAGTAACGTGAATAATTACAAAAGTTAATCCATGAATCGACTACCTCCTCGGACAATCTATTTTCTAATCTCTTTTTATTCTTCTAACTTAGCTTTCGAAGCGGCTACTGTCTCGTCATATATTTGGTTCATGGTCTGCACGTACTCATTTAATGGCATGAGTGGACGACTGATAGCCTCCAAGGTCCGGCTCGACATCTCGCCTTCCTTGACCAACTGACGACCCGCGTCCCTTGCCGCCTCGAATATGTCGTTGATCGAAGAGCCTCTGACCGGCATTATCTTCAAGGCTGCGCTATGAGGTCGCAGCAATGCTCCTGCAAATTCTCTATTCATATTCCAGCATCTAGCTTTAACGTGGGCAAGCATTGCATCAAAGTTGTCCATTTCCCAATAGCCGCAACTGGATACCAACACTACTTTACCCGTGTCGCTATCTTCCCTTCGAGGTTTATGGCAGTGGCCATTGCGCAGCACGAATAATGGATTTGCCAGAGGCACCGTTCGTTCCCAAAGGATTTTCAAAGACGAAATTATGCCATCCACATACACGGGTGTCGCAAATACTTGAATGTCTGCTTCAGCAAGCTTTGGAAGTAACATCTCCATGTCGTCTTTCTGAAAGCATTTGCCGTCGATCCGACACTTGAACTCGCCTTGGCATGGTTTGATATCGAGCTGCTTTGTGTAATAAAGTTCGACCTCAGCTCCAGCTTCTCTCATCCCATCCAAAAAAGGAATTAAGATAGCAGCCGTATTGCCTTTGTCCATCATGGGACTTGCGTTGATTGCAATTGCTTTCATTTTCGAAGCCTCCTATCTGTGCGAATCTAACAATAATTAGAATTATGCCGCGAACTTGCCATGTTGACCGTTTTGGAACCCTTGAGGGGTCGAGGGATAGCTCCGCTGGCCCCCAAAAGGTCTCCGTGGCGGATCCGGCACCACCGCGTGCAGGCAAAACCGTCGTCACGTTGATGAAAAAGCCCCTTTTTCCTGTTTCGGAGCGTACCTAACCCTCCGTCACTCCGTCAACAGTTTTTTCCACCACGCTCGTCACCCGAACACAGCGCTGTAGTATCCAGCCAAGGGGTCGGCTGGGAAAACTTCTCAAAGCTCATTCCGTAACGTGGTTTTTACTGCTGATAATGCCTGTTTTCCGTAGTCCTCCTACTGGCGGTCGGTATCAGATTGGAGATTCCTAAGAAAGTGTTTCTGCCTCGTCGTTGACCTCCTCGGAGAGTCGTTTTTTCGTCTCGTCTACACAATGAGCATCAACGTCACATCCCACGAACCTTCTATTTAATCTCTTCGCCGCGACTGCGGTTGTACCGGAACCAAGGAACGGATCGACTATTAAATTGTTTTCATAGGTAAGCGATTCAATGAGATACAATGATTCTTCTAGTCCCTGTTCGTAACGATGATGCTGTTTGAGGGTGGAGAAACTTCCTTCCCTTTCTACATAATCGTGAAGCCAAAATCTCTCCGAATTAGGCTGGTATTCTCCCTTGCTGAAGATAAGCACAGGTTTCCAGCAAGTTTTGATCCTCTGTTTAAAGGCGTTGTCGGGGAACCTATGCTTAACCGCTATCATCCAGACGTAATTGAGATGCTCTGACAACATATTCAATATTTCCGGTAAATAATGCTGTCCGCTGTATGTCAGAAGAAGGTGTCCCGGTTTAAGCACACGTGCGGCAAATTCGGCGAGGTCTCTCCAGAGCGGTAGATATTCACGGCTATATAAGGGATCGGTCAATATCAGGTCAACAGAGGCATCCGGCATATCGGAAAGTATCTTCCTAAAATCGCCGTGCTTCACGTTGATCCTCTCATCAGGTTCCATTGTTGCTGCCGAAGCTGCCGCCTTATGCCTCCTGGCCTCTCTGTCCTTCTCCCGCTGAAGATACCCAGCAAGACTGAGCATTTCGGAACTCGTCAGCTCCCTACCGTTTGCCTTCAGGGACTGTATCCTTTCTTCAAAATGCTGGTCTGGAATTGAAGCCATCAGTTGCCATCTGCTGGACTGCGATTTGGATATTCCGAGATCTTCAAGACGAGGCGGAAGATCGGTCGCACGATGCGACCGATCTTTTACAGGGACTGGTCCTGGAGGATGTTTGTCCATGTCTCTGAGCATATCACCGCAGCGTCGTTCCGCTCTGATGCGGATCTCAGCGCAACGATTCTGCATATCCAGGCTGAGACGCGATTGTTTAGCGTATTGGCGCAGGGCTTCAGCTTTATCTCTAATAGCCTTAACCTCATCAACAGTAGCAGCGACTTCCAATTCCTGTCTCGCTCTATCGAAGTGGGTGAGGATATTAGACTCTTTAGACGAACGAAATGGAATTAGTTTAGTGTCAGATTGATCGCTCACTGGCCCTCCTGTACATGCCGTTGGAAATCTCTGCGTATGAATATTTCCCCTTCGTCAAGACCATGAAATGCCGAATTCTAACAGATTCTCCAAGGATCCATGTTGAAAAAGGGATTCGCAAAACGACAAAAAAGGGACTGGCGAGATGAATTCCAGCTCAAACAGGGGGTGTGGGGGGCGCTTTGAGTTGGTTGTACAACGTTGACACGACCGTAACCGGTTGACAGAGGTTTTTTCAGGGAGAAAAGCGGCGGGAAAGTAATTCCTACCGGGGACCGGTCGGTCTTTCGAGCCCCCCTTTTTACTGTTGATAACATCGGTTAAAAACAGTAATCACGTGTGAAAAGATACGAGAGGCAAAGTCTTATGGGATCATTGTCCAAACGCGAGATAGATCGTATCCTGACCTGGGGACAAATGTTGTCAGACCCTGAAATAACGACCATTCTTGACGAATTTCAAGAAGAACAGCCTGAAATATACCAAGCCATATATGGAGAGCTATCGGATGCGATTGCCGAAGAGAACTCCGAAATGGCGAATCTCTTTCTTGAACTGTGTTTCGACATTATCTGGATTTACCGTAAAGCCTTCGGCAAGCCACCATTAGCGCCGGTCGGGGAAGAATGGACGCTGGATTCTTTGACCCTTCTGAATTCCGAGCTACAGTCATTGTCAGATGATGTGCCTATGGACAAAGCGTTTCGGTCGCGGCTTCAGCAAAGATTTATCCAACGTAGCATTGAGTCAGGGCTTCAGATCGAGCTGCTCCAGTACCTTGATAAGGAAGTGCGGAAGTATGCCTCCTTCAAGGAGAAGCGCCGTGGCGCAATTGAAATCACCAATAATTTCCTCTTCCTCGTCGTACGGCTGATGGACGACCTGTATAGCAGGAATAAGTCATGATGACGACATGGGAACTTGGATATCTCCTCTCCTGATCGGATGATTACAGTCGATATTAGCTTTCCATCCCCACCGCTACCAAGGAGGAAATCTGACCCTGATAGTTCCGGTCATTATCCAAGTATATTTCCAGGACGTTCAGACTCGAATGACGACTAAACTGCATAACCTTTGACAGATCGAGGCTCGCGGCGCTCGCAGCTCTTACTGCCTGCGTGATCGCAGTATGCCGGATTCCGTGAACTCTTGTGATGATGCCGACTTTCTTTCCCAAAGTCTTTATTAAGTCATACAAACCGTTCCCGGTTAAAGCTCCTTTGAGTCCGCCTCCCTTATCTATCCCATAGAACAGGGGACCTTCGTACGTCCCACGAACTGCAATCCATTGGGCAAGCGCCTTCTTTGTAGGCTCCGGCAGAGTCAATTTGATTCTTTGAGTTTTACCTTTGCCAAGAACGGACAGGGTTCCTTCATTCAGATCCAGATGCTCCATCTCAGTGTTGACAAGTTCCGATCTTCTAAGAGCAAGGCTATACAGGGTACAAAGAATCGCATAGTCGCGAATCCCTTTTACATCTTTTCTGTCTTTACATGCTCCCAACATCTTGCGGTAGTTATGAAGTCCAGGCCCTTTGGTATCTCGGTAAGACTCAGCTTTCATTCTCGTGACCGTGAGAGTCCACGGAACCATACCCAGAAGATTTGCCTGTTTCACCATACTCTTCAATGCGCTCAGGGTTCGATTGATGGTGGTCGGGGCTTTACCTGAATCTCGGAGATGATTCTGGAACCCCTGAGCAAGCCTGTTAGCTGTTCCTTGTCCCGCTGAAAGCATAATCTGTGCAGCCTGATCCACCGTTTCAACGGGAAGACCCTCGAATTTTTGCAGCCATGCCCGGAATAATTCTATATCCTGCCTATACGCGCGATTGGTCTTTTCTGAACGGGAGTTCCACCAGATGGAGAGGAGTTCGGTGGTTCGGATCTGTTGAAGAGAAGGTAACAAGTGTGGTTTTTGGACTGTCAGATCGTCTGATTTGAGGGCTGCGGATTCCACGTCCGGTGTGCTTATGTTTGAATTATCAGCTTCATGGGTATTGAGCATGGTTCCTTACCTCCCAAAAGGACGAAATTGCTGCCATAACGCCAATCCAGAAGGTCAGCTATCCAAGATTTCCGTCCCTCGACCACTCTCAGGCCTGTTCATTTCTTATCGATCCTGACCATCGTATCCAAAAAGTTCGTCCAACTAATCGTAAAATCAATATGCAAGATATTTGCCATGCAGTTGAACGTCACGACGCTGTTTATCAAACGCTGTAGTTCAATCCCGTTTTTGTTTTTCAGGGCCTGAAAGATTAGCGGAAAGAGTGTCTTCTTTTGTTCGGGGACATGGCGCACATCGTTTTTCTTTCAGGGCCTCAAAAAAAAACGACGAAGGAGTATCATCATGAGAAATATACCGAGAACACTTAAGAAAGGGGGCTATGCGGGCGACCAGCGGCAAATTGTTCGATTCAGGGTTTCAGACGGAATGTATGAAAAGCTTCAAGACATGGCCCATGAGAAGGGACTTTGTCTTGCCGCACTGGTCAGGAAACTCGTGATCACTGGCCTTGAAAAAGCGAATAATTGAGGTTCTTGTATGCTAGAATGGTGGATGTTGCCTGGAACCGTCAGCAAAACCTCCACCAAGTTTACGCCATCGGTAAACGATTCCCTGATCAGGAAATATGCTTAGATGGAAGCATCCGAGTTCACCTGGAGTAGGCTTTCAACCCATCTACAATGGCTTTCAGCACGGATTAAAGTTCTTTGAAGATTCTGAAAACATTTTTATGCGGACGCGGCTGTCGCGACGACGGTTAAAAAGAAAGACACCTTTTTCCGCTGAGTTTGGCTATCTGGTCATACTGTCCACGTACCCCTGATTCCGCCTCCAAAATAGCCTTGGCCTTATCGTATTAATATTCCATATCAGTTTGATCTGAGAATGAGGTCACCACAATAACCACACTGTATAAACTCAAATCCACAATCAGGACAGGATATGTGATTGTTTCTCCAACCTGTTTTCCTCATAGGCTGAATATTTCTCCGAAATTCGATAAATTCAAATCGGTATAATTTTCGTTTTTTTTGGCGGAAATTTCGGATTTGGGGCGAGCGTTCAACGGATGATTGCAAGGCCTTTTAACTACGAGCGCGTGAAGTTTTCGAAGTAGTATCGGGCCTGGTTCCGTCAGCCTACGAGCCTGCTCGGCTCAGAGCGTAGCCTTTGCCCTCTGTCACAAACGATTCGCTAGTTACTGGCTTTCTTCCGCAGGCCAGACGAACCAAGAAGAGTTTTTTCTTGATTTTTGAATTTCTTCACACAATGCTCTGGTCTGTGAGAACGTGATCCAATCCAAAAGGAAATCATTTATCACGATATTGGGCGAACACATTTCTCTTCCTGAACGCTGTAAAAAGGAGATTGATCATGGGTAAGAAAAGCCTCCCAACCTCTGACATAGCCCCGTCTGAACAGCACGGAACGCCCCCCGTCCCAGCAGGCGATAATGATTTGGTGGAGGTACCAGTACGCTGCCCGTTAGCACCCCTCGTAAATCAGTTGGAGAACATGTCAATAATCAAGAATGACGCAGGGGAGGACGTGGATTTTGTTGGGGAGACAAAAAGGCAATTCATTTACTTTTTTGACCACGGGTACGTAGCAATTCTTAGCGTGCAGCTTTCCATTTACAGTGCAGGGGCTTTTTTGAATGAAGTGAGGGCAACCCTAAAGCCGAAAAAGTTGTTTTTGACTTGGCTCCATTATGCGGGGTTCCCCGTCAGCACTGCATATAACTATGTGAAACTGTATAATAGCTATCAAGAAGACCTTCGTCTGTATTGCGATCTCGGTGTCAGAAAATTGCTTGCTGTTGCGAAGCTCAGGGATTGTAGAACCTACGTTAAGGAAAATGAGGCGGAGATAGCTTCGAAACCTTCACCAGAGGTCATTGAGAAAATCAAGGAACAGCTCAAGAAAGAGAAGAAGAGAAAGGGCGGGGGACGTAAACGACAATATGAGGAATTTGGGAAATATAGAATTCGACGGTCTGGTAAAGGTACTAGTAATAAGGTAATTATAGAAAACCTGACCAAGCACGAACAAGAGAAAATTATCGACGACATCAAGTTACTGTTATCGAAGGATGAAAAGCACTTTGTAGCTAGATTTCCACCGTTTTGATTTTAGAAAACCTGACCAAGAGCGAATAAGAGAAAATTATCGACGATATCAAGTCGCTGTTATTAAAGGCTAAAAAGTGTCTTAGAACTGAACTTCCAACGTTGTAATTTATGCTCGTCCTGGATTGTCCGCCGAAATTAAGATAAAGCTATGACCCCTCTGACAAGTCTGGAATATGCGCGTATCATTTTCCTGTCATCTTCCTTTTACGCAGCGTCTGACTGTTTTTATGGTTATGTCTTCTCTGTGATCCTACATGCCCTGTCGCGACACCCGGCTTTCTGGCCAATATTTCTCATCATGATCATGATCGGGATCTCCAGAGCAGATTCGACTAAGGAATTCCATTGGACCCATCGCTGAGATGAGGAGCCAATATGGGATTGCATTCATAACGGAGCGCTTCCCCCTTTCTCCAAACCCCCAAATCGGCGGCGGTTAATTTCTTATGATTTCTTCTAACCCACTAAATGAGAAAGGCTGTTAACCTCGTTGTTAACAGCCTTTGATTCAGTTCCGTTCAGGGTTCGGAAAAAAATGTCTTACCCTACCGCGGCACCGGACCTTTTTGCTTCCTGAGTCGCTTTCAGGCACTCCTCATCAATGGGGCATGTCAAACATGGCGGCAAAAAGGAATCTGGCTTTTTCCCAAATTTAGCGGGACAATTGAGCGGCTCGATGTGATATTCGGGTTCAAGAGGATTCTCCCGAATTAGCTTAGAAGTCTCATCATAGGGAAAGTGAACCCTAGATTCTATGATACGTCTCATTTTGTCGAGAATTGGCACTTCTGACTTTGCCAGCCGGTAAAGCTTAAAATAACTTACTTCTACGCGCCCGCTTGCCCTGAGACCAGCCAGGATCCTATAGATTGTCCTCTCGGAACATTCTAGAGCCGCAGCCAGACTCATTCGGTGCTCACGGGTCCTTACCGGGATGGAACCTACAAATGCCAGAAGAATTAAAAACAACTTTTGTTTGTCGGTGAGTTTATTTATTACCCACCTCACGGCGTCTTTCATTTCACGCTCTCCTTGTGATGAAAATTGGAGGATGCGTTACATCCTCGAAAACGCCGGTAACCGCGTTTTCATAGTACAAACGTTTTCGGGCTGTATTTTCCTGACCTGTTTTTTGATCGGAAGCTAAATCAGGGGGAAATTAATAGGTTAGGGCGGGCGCGTAGCTTCACTATGTGAGTCCAAGATCCTTGTGAGCGGACCGAGGGCGGTTTTATATTTTTTTACTTTCTCACCAGAATTAAAGAATGCCTGTTTGCTGTCCTCGACAAAAAATCAGCGCCCATAATTCAACATAATTTGATGTGGCTTATTACTTTTTCCTTCCAAATCAGGCGATTTTTTGTATTTCGACATTTGTCTCGTGATTCAAGAGGGTTGGCATCTGGTTATATTTTGGGTGGGCGGTTCTTTTTTTTTTACTTTTTCACGGTTGGGCGCGTTTTATATTTTCTACTTTCTCACCGGTGGGCGGCTTTACATTTTTTTTTACTTTCTCACCAGCCTATTTGCTCTCCCTAACAAAATTCAGCACATATAAGTCAACATAATCAGCCACTTAGTCTTCGTTGGAGGGTTTTTTGCTCCCCAAACGTTTATATGATGCCACCCAAAAGACTTGGGACAGGCAGATCAATTCAATGGAGGACTTTATGATTGAGTACGGTCACGATGTTTCTCCTGAACACCAACCCTGTTTTGGAGAATATCACAGTAAACCTACAGAAGAAGGCCTGGACTGTTATGATAGGGACAAAGGTCTGCAAAATACTCGCCCCACAACACTTATCCAGGTAAATGACTCAAATGCTCACAGTGAGGTCGGTAATGTCCAGTCACTGGACACAGCCAATGTTGTAATCGAATGGTTCGACAATCTAGCTACTGTTGAAAGGAAAGGTAAGCCGCGGTTTGAAATACCTGGAGATTTGAAGAAAAAGCTCAGAGATCTTGTTCAAGAAGCCGCTGGCATCGAGTTTAAGTCGCGCGTTTCTGAACATGAAGCGATTGCACACAAGGGTCGACTCTTCTGCGCTATTCGAAAGGTAGTCCAGGAGTACAAAACCACTCACAAAAAATGCCGGATTCCAGTCGAATTCACTGTTTTATACCTCGCAAAACGCGTTTTTGGTCGATGTCGTCAAACATTGTACACGTGGAAAACAGTCTACGAGACATATGGAAATGATCTCAACAACTTGACTGATTTCACAATAGCTAAACTGGATCTCCTCGCAAAACTTGAAGAAGACAAAAGAGATGAATGGCTCACAGAGAGAGGAGCCGAATTAGCTGAAATGGACGAGGATGCTCTCAAAGTTTTGGTGAAAAAACCAGGAACAAAAAGGACTCCCCAAGGTGAATTCATCAACGGTTATCGTGTCATTCCTAAAAAGACCGGGACCTTAATTCGAGGATTGCAGGACACTTACGCTGTTGAACAAGAAAAACTCAAAGAATTTTTATCAACTTTGACTCAGGGCAGTGAGCCGGCTGACAATGTGGATGCTTCACCTGCACATGAG
>JBKQRG010000256.1:0-33746 GCA_052144015.1 Desulfomonilaceae bacterium | reverse complement strand
GTGAAATCAAGAACTTCATTGTGCGGTCCGGAGCCTCTGGTGAGGGCCATACGCTCGTGTTCGAGGGCAAATGCCGCTGGGTAAACCCGGAACAGTCACCAGGAAAGAAATGGTTGGCAGGCTTTGAAATTACAAGCATCTCAAACCTAGATTCCGGGGAACTCCGAAAACTCGTACGTTTTTGAATATGAACCGAGGAATGTAACCCGCCGAGACTATGAAAATCCACCATTCACACGCAATGTAGGGGGATTTTTCTTATGGGACGGATCGGCGCGCCCAGTAGGTATCCGTGTTTCAGGGGGGCTTAAGGTCAAGAGCTTCAGAATCAATAGTTGACAGTTACATGTAACTTTTCAAAGAGGTTGGTGTCTTGGCTTACAAACGAAAAATAATAGCGGAACATATAGTGCAAGATATCCGTTCGGGTATGAATAATGCGCTTCTGATGGAAAAATATATGCTGTCGGAACGAGGTCTGAATAAGATTTTTAGAAAGCTTCTGGATCATGAAGCAATGACTCCGGATGAATTGTCACCTCGTATGGCATCGTATGCGGATCTGGATTCTTTGGACTATTTGCGTGAATCAAGCCTCAAGGAATTAGTTTGCCTGGTGCCTATATATGAAGAAGATTTAAAACATCTCCGCGGCAGCGTCTGTGAATTAACTGAAACAAGTATCGGTGTGACGGGTCTGGATGCAGCTGTAGGCGACATTAGAAAATTTGTCATCCCGGCTGACGAGTTTTTCAGCATTCCTGCGTTTTCTTTTGATGCCATCTGTCGATGGGTTGAAGAACGGAATGAAAGCACAGAATCGGTGTCTGCTTACGAAATTACTGATATTTCGAACAAAAATTATCAACGCCTCAAGCAACTAATTCGATTAATTAAGCTCCCGGCCTGATCGCTGAACCAGAATTGTGAAAGAACCTGTGTCGTGAGGTTTCCTTGCAACACACAACACTTCATCTACCGAGCAGGATAAAAGCCCCAGCAAAAAAAGCAAGTATACCCATCAAAACATGAATGGTTGGGTTGCCAATAGACAGTGCTTGCATTATCCCGGTTATAATGAGCCAAATACCGAGTAACAGGAAGCCCGTGCTACTTACAAATCTCACTCTCATTTGTTTAACCTCTCTTCTAGCACTAAACGTTTTTCTTGCTATTAAATTGTGAACATTGAGAATCAAATTCAAGGGCTCAGGTTGCTGCTGAAGGTACATAAATGAAACTTAGACTGATCATTTTTGTCCTCATCGCATGGGCGATAGTCTGGAGGGGCTCGGATCTGGTGAGCGCAGCTACATGGGTCTGAATCTTTATTCATTGAGCCGTATCGCCGCGGACGCATATCGCCAAGGAGCAAATTTCTTCTTATTCGGGGGAGATCTTGTAGAGGGTTACACATCCGAGCCTGATGATTTCGGATTTCAATTTAAAGGTTGGAAACAAGCGGTGTCCGGATGTTCCAAAGTGGCGGCAATGTTAACAGGTCACGAACATGCGTATCATAGAACGTTAATAAGTAATTGCACGCCGGTAGGTTTGTATCCGGAAGACGATACAAACAATGACGGCATCCTGGCAAGATACTCTCCGAATCCCGAATTCCTGCATCCCACTTGGCAGATCACCGTGGGCACTGCCGGAGCGCCTTATTACACGCAGGAAAAAGCTCCTTGGACTCCGGAGATCTTCTCTTCACAGGAAGGTTATGTGCTGGTCCGGGCTGATAATAAGAGTATTTCTCTCAAATTTATTTCCTTGACTGGACAAGTTGTAGATTGTGTAGACGATTTAATGGAGATAAAAAAACAGAAGAGATGATTGAGTTGTCCTAGGTTCCATTCTGCTCCGTGTCAATCTTGATTCCGTATTGTTTCAATTTAGCATGCATTGTAGTGTAATCGATTTGCAGCAAACGGGCTGCCTTAGCCTTGTTTCCGCCGGTTTTCTTCAATGCTTCAGTTAATGCCTGGCGCTCAACCTCCACAGTTTTACGACGAACTAATTCCTTCAGCGAGGTTCCGTCTAAAGTGGAATCAGTAGTTTCCGAGGGGCCGGTCTGCTCTGCGGCGGGGGAGTCCACAAGAAGCAAATGATCCGGTCTGATCCAATCGTCGGCTCGGAGAACCGCTCTTCGGACCGCGGATCTGAGCTGACGAACATTTCCCGGCCAATTATTGTTCAGGAGGACCTGGAGAGCGGGCCCAGTGAATCCCAGCACCTGTTTATTCAGTTCCGAATTAGTAGCGTGCAAAAATCGGTTAGCCAAATGTTCGATATCTTGCTTACGGTCACGGAGTGGCGGGATCAAGATAGTAAATTCGCTTAAACGATAAAATAAATCACGACTAAATGTCCCGCTCCGGACAGTTGCGTTGAGCTCTTGATTTGTTGCAACAAGCAACCGCACGTCTACATTTACGGGCTTTCTGCCTCCAATACGGAAAAAATTCTTTTCCTGAATCGCTCTAAGTATCTTCACTTGAGATCCCAGAGGCATGTTTCTGATTTCATCCAGAAATAAGGTTCCACCTTGAGCCAGCTCAAATTTTCCAGGTTTTTCGCCTACTGCTCCGGTAAAGGCGCCTTTCTCATATCCGAACAATTCGCTCTCAAATAATGTTTCGGGAATCGCCCCACAATCCACCGGAATCAGGGGCGCGTTGGCTCTAAGGCTTGCTTCATGAATGGCTCCAGCCACAAGTTCCTTACCGGTTCCTGTTTCTCCTTGGATAACGACTGAAAAATTGGACGGTGCTACCAATGCTATTTCGGCAATGACCTGACTGATAGCGTCGCTTGGGCCCATCATTTCGTGGAGCTTGGCCATTGTCGCATGTCCGGCTCGGTCAGGTGCCTCAGTTTGACGCTTAACAGGGAGCCTGTTGCTCAACGCTCGTTTCAGTTTTTCGACCAATTCGCTGTGATCGACCGGTTTTGAAAGATAATCGTCAGCTCCCTCTTTTATCGCCTGTACCGCCCCGTCAATCCCGCCGTATGCTGTGAACATCATGACAGGAAGCCTGGGGTTCATCTTTTTGGCACGCCTTAGAACCTCCATACCGTCCATTCCCGGCATCATCACGTCCAACAGCACGATCTCAGGCATTCCCAGTTGGATCATTTCAAGCGCTTTTTGACCGTCATTGGCCACAATGGGTCTGAAGCCATTTCTTTTCAGCATCCGGAAAAGAATGTCGCATAAATCTTTTTCATCATCGACAATTAAGATGCGAGCTTCTTGTTTTTGCATAGCTAAATTTATTCGGTCACTTTTTCTCGAATCCGTCTTAATTCATGAAGACAGCGAAAGAAACAATCTAACAATCTCGGGTCAAAATGCTTGCTCTTTTCCATACGCATTATTTCAAGAGCTTTTTCTTCAGAAAGCGCGGGTCTGTATGCGCGGTCATGTGTCATGCTATCGTATACATCGGCAATTGCGACAATGCGGGCGGACTCAGGGATGTCATCTCCGCTCAAGCCCTGCGGGTACCCGGATCCGTCATATTTTTCATGATGATACAGCGCAATTTCCCCCGCCATTTTAAGCATGCCTTGCTTTGAGTCAGCCAGAATCTTGGCCCCGAATTCCGTATGTTTCTTCATCAGCTCAAATTCTTCCGCACTCAACTTTGTGGTTTTGCGCATAATAGTCTCTTCAATACGAATTTTCCCCAGGTCATGCATAGCTGCCGCGAGTCCTATATCAGCCACTTCTTCAACTTCCCACCCAACAGCTTCTTTCAATAGCACGGAAGCGTACATACCCACACGGCGCATGTGCGTGACAGTTTCATCGGTCCGGTAACTAGTGGCAGATAACAGCCGAAAAACACATTCTTCCTCTCTCTCACGGGCTTGTCGCACTAGTTTTTCAAGCTGTCCCGCCAGATTGCCGGCATATTCTTGGCTAAGGAGCTTCTCGCTCCTGCGTTCCAATGCATCGGCGACATGGATCAAAATCTCGTTTCTTTCAAAGGGCTTTATCACATAACCATACGCTCCCAATTCAACGGCTAATATTCCTGTCTTCCTGTCATCGACAGCTGTGACCATCAATACTGCCGTTTTGTTGAACTTGGCGCGGATCGTGTTGAGCAACCCCATACCGTCGACTCCGGGCATCATAATGTCGCACAGAGCCAGCTCAAATTCATTAGTTTGGAGCAACTCCAATGCTTTGTCCGCGTTGAAGGCGGTAGCGCAACGATAGCCCTCCGCCATCAGCCAGCGCGCCAAAAGCTCGCATATATGCGGCTCGTCGTCTACGATAAGGATTTTTGCCGATTGATCCTGCATGTTTGCCCCTGACTTGATCAACGTAGTGATTCAGCTAGTTTGAGGAACCACTTCATTTTTATTAAAGCGATCAGGTGGATTCCTTGTCGAATGACAATGTGACTCATCCCGGAGTCATCATACAGGTAGGTGCATGACCAAGTCAATGATATTAGAGGTTTTATCAAAAGGGAATATAAAAGGACGGTGAGCAAATGATAAGATCAGCAGTCTGCCTGATTGATGCCGATCAGATCCGTGAAATCATCTGTGAAGACATGGGTTGATCTAGAACATCGCGGACCTTGCTTGTCAAACCAAAAACAGTAAAAGGCTTTTGAAGAAAATTCACGTCATGATCCAGTACTCCGTGGTGCACGATAGCGTCTTCAGTATATCCTGAGACATATAAGACTTTCATCTCAGGTCTTTCGGGAGACAATTGGCGATATAGGGATCTACCATCCATCTGCGGCATGACGACGTCAGTCAGCAGCAGATCGATTGGGCCGCTATGTTCTCGACAAATGTCTATGGCTTGGACAGGATCTGACGCTCTCATCACGGTGTAGCCCAAGTTTTCCAGCATCTCGCAGGTTAGGTGCCGTACAGTTGCCTCGTCCTCAACCACCAGCACGGTCTCCTTTCCGGTGAGTTGCTGTGAAGTGGGATGCGGCGTGAATACGCGGTCCTCGATCTCCCGGCTCAACGGCAGGTAGACTTTGAACGTAGTTCCCCGGTCCGGTTCACTATAAGCCGTAATGTGTCCTTGGTGCTGTTTGATAATACCGTATGCCGTTGACAAACCTAGACCGGTGCCTTGTCCTTTCTGCTTGGTAGTGAAAAATGGTTCAAAAATGCGGGGCATTATATCTTTGGAAATTCCGTGACCTACATCGCTGACCGCAATCATGACGTACGGACCTGCCTGAATCTCTTGATGTACTCTGGCGTATTCCTCATCAAGCACCACATTGTCGGTTTCAATAGTTAAAGCCCCGCCGGTAGGCATGGCATCCCTGGCGTTAATTGCCAAATTCATTAAGATTTGCTCAACTTGGCTTTTATCGGCCTTCACTTTCCCCAGAGATGGATTCATCACAGTCGTGAATTCAATATGCTCGCCTATCATGCGTCGTAACATGTTGCTCATTTCTTCAATTACCGAGTTTAAATCCAAGATTTTCACATCCAGGACCTGCTTGCGACTGAATGCCAGGAGCTGTTTGGTGAGTCCCGCTGCCCGTTCAGCTGCCACATAAATTTGTATTATCTTATAGTGATAGGGTGATTCTGCAGGCATCTTTTGAAGCAAAAGATTGGAATAGCCGATAATTGCCGTCAGAAGATTATTGAAATCGTGGGCAACTCCCCCTGCAAGGCTGCCGATCGCCTCCATTTTCTGCGATTGCTGCAATTGTTCTTCGAAGCGCTTTCTGTCAGTAATATCTTCACACGTTAGCAGGCATTCTCCGGTGTCCAATCGTACTGGTCTGAAATCAATGATTCGTTCCGATTCATCTTTAATTCGAACCGGAAGAATTTCGGAGTACTGTATTCCTGTCGACAAGGTCTCCACTTTTTTCCAGGCGTTCATAGCCTTTTCCCGATTAGCAAAGTCAGGAAAAGCATTCTTGAGCCATTCCTCTTCATCAGGTATATCGTTCGAATCATAACCAAACATCTGTTTGAATCTTTCATTTACATATTGGAACAGCCCTTCCTTGCTTATCATTACGAGCCCAAAAGGCGCTTGTTCCGCCAGTGTCTCAAATCTTTGCTTTTCCAGCGATAAAGCTTTTTGTGCTCCGAGGCGATCGGTGATATCAGCAACATTGCCCATATTTGCCGGATGACCACGATACGTGGTGCTCGTGGCTAAAACCTCGAACCATTTAGTTTCACCATTTCTGCAAAGCGCCCTGAATGCATGCTGAGGGACCGAACCTTCAGATGAGGACGGGGATTTTGCCTGCTCCACTGTCCAAGCTCGATCTTCCGGGTGCACGAATTCGACAAAATTCCTACCGATCATCTCTTCAGGGGAATAGCCCATCATAGTAGCGAGTCGCCGATTCACGTAAACGAATCGGCCGTTCTGGTGAATGTATATCCCGGTTAGGGAATTTTCGGTCAAGAGACGATAATGTTCTTCGCTCGCGAGCAGAGCCAACTCGGCTAACCGTCTTTGGGTGACGTCTCGGCCTACACACTGCACAGCTGGTTCGCCCATATAGATGGTTGGAACTGAAGCTGTTTCTGCATAAACAATTGTTCCATCCACTCCTAGCAGATCGACCGAAGTGAATGGAGAGGTTACTGATTCTTCCTGCGCCTGCCTGATTCGTTCTCTAACATGCTCACGAAAATTTGGATGGATTAAATCCAGCATCGATCTGCCGACAAGGTCCTGCGGTGTGGATGCTCGATGCAATCGTACGGCGGCATCATTGGCCAATAGAATTACGTTATGCCTATGAATTATAGTCGGAGCAGGGGATACATTGAAAAATTGTCGATAACGCTCCTCACTTTCCCTCAGCGCGTTTTCAGTCCTGCTTCGCTCCGTGATCTCTTGGCGGAGTTGCTCGTTCATGTTTTTCAGGTCTTCGGTGCGTTTCTCGACTCGTTTCTCCAGTTCATCGCGAGCTTTGCGCAGCTTTTCGGAATGCTGCTTCGATAAGTCCAGCCGTTTTCTCTCGGAAGACAGATCCTGTATGAGAATGAGTATGAAGCGTTCGTGAGACATCCGGAGAGGGCGCAAATGCATTCGTCCCCAGATTTGCTTGCTCCCGATATTGAGCATTACTTCTTTTATCTTTGGTTTCCGTTCTGTGAAAATACGCTCGACCAATGACTGTGCTTCAGCCGCGTGATATTCGCCTTTGGTGAGAAAGGAAAAGATTCGTCCTTCGATCTTTTGTCGTTTCGAGATTATTTTCCCCCAGGCTTCATTTGCGAAGATGACGTAATGCGAGCGATCCACCAACAATGCTGGAATGGGCAGGGCATGAAGTAATTTGTTTAACGACGATCCGCGAAGCCGCCTTAGATCATAGCTTCCGGTAGCGGTGAGATTCTCGATCAACAACCCCGTAAGATCGATTGTTTCAGTAAATTCATCGGGGTCACGTTGAACCATGAAAGTCGGTAGCTCTTTCTCCGACATTATACCCTCCTTGCGCATTACAGCGATCATTCCAACCCTGCAATGCATCAAGATATCCCGCCCCCGGGTGTCCGCTACCTATTGAAAAGATGTTAGCAACATTCTGAGATTGTAATTATCAGCTAAAGAGTGCCATTCTCATGATCTATTTTTTACTTATTGGCTAAACGAACTACTTATAAAGCAATGATTCCTTCAAAAAACATTCAAGGAAAAACTATTCATGATGTGGTTTCAACAAACTCACATAAGGATCTGAGCCGGGTTACGTAATAATGTTCCGGTCCGATCATCTTAGAGATAATTTTTTGCTCAATTCCTGTATTGGAAATAATTTTAGACCTGATTTCAATTGCATGTCAAGGCAAACTCTCGTTCTGGAGCTATAGAGAAAAGAATGACTCTACTCAAACGGCAGGCGCGCTGAATTTTTCCGATCAGGATAGAAGCCGGTCCGGACTGCACCAAGCCATGAACTTGCAGACGGGTCCAGATCAGGAGCTGGACCGTATTAGCTTGTATACCCCCCGGAGTTCAGAACCAATGTCATTTTGTGAGCTATCTGCGAGCTGCCAGGGGGTTACGTTTAGTGGATTAGACACATCCGGTAGGCTTGGGTAATCCCGCAACCTTACATGCGCCTTTGGCAGGGCCGGACGGAAAAAGCTCATAAATCTTTTTCAGCTTGAAGCCGGTATCCTTGCAGACCTTACGGATCATCGGGGCAATATTGAACTCGAGGTAGTAATTTCTGAGGTAATGGACCACCTTCCAGTGCTCATCCGTCATCTGAGCAATTCCCTCAGTAGTGGCAAACAGCCTCGCAACCTCCTCGTCCCAAATGGTAGGATCCTGAAGGAACCCGTCCTCATCAACTTCAAAGGACCGACCTTGGATTTCGAACGTGGGCATATCTAAGACCTCCGCTTAATGTTGAACTTGGCTGTGAGATCCAGGGCAAGCTCTAATCTTTTATTATTATCACCAGTCTAAACGAAAAACAACCCTCCAAATTTATCTCGCTAAAAATATTCAATTCCACTAGATCGGATGAGAAATTTGTTCGCAGATAAGACACACAACAGCGCCCGAATGTCCTCAGGAATGCATGATGGACTTTCCTTTCAGCCGGACTAACATGGGTCTGAATCTCGGGGTCTAGGTAGGATTGTCCCAGTGACATTCTTCCACGTCCGCCGATCCTTTTATGGTTGCGGACCAATGCATCTGCCTTGGGTGGATAAGCCCGTCTGTCCTTATAGATCCCGATTGGAGTATACAGGATTTTGGAATGCTCCCCCCACTACGGTGTTTGATTATCAGCGGATCGTGATGACCCCTGAACCGTATATGATTAAGGAATCCCTCTTTAGTACAGTCGTCACCGGGTGATCGAGCTGTCTATGTCACGTTTTATTTCCTGAGCCGATTTAATAAAGTTGGTCTTGCTTTCCGGTGTTAATTCGTCGAGTTTCGGTCGTATCAGCGAAACAATTCTTTTGAAAGCTTCTACCGCGGTCGCGGGAGATTCACTTCGGAGTTGCTGGATCAGATTTTCTCCCGCCTCGCGAATTGATTCTGGTAAACCTTCAACGGATGCTTCATCCAGTTTTTGCCTGGCGCGGTCTGCGAAACGTCTGAAATCGTCTGAATTCCACTGCTTCACAGCTCGATCAAAGCTTTGGGTCATGCCTTGTCCCAGACCGTCCAGCATTACTCCCACTTCAGCGGGTGATTGAGTAGCGCGCCTTTCTACGGTTGGCACAGCCGCTCCATCTTCTGCAGTAATCGATTCGCTCGGCGGTATTGCAACAGCGCTCTGTGACGTAGATCCTTCGGGTTCATCAATAATCTCAGAAGAGGGCTCCGTTTTAGAACTTGTCGGCGATCCAGCCGGGGCTTCCGGGCTCAAATCCTCTGTAGCATCAGGTGGTTCCAAGTCGGTGTCCACTACCGTTTCCGATGGACTTTTGGTTGTAATCGACTTTGGTTCACTTGAGCTCGATCGTGATGACTGTGGCCAAGGACGAAAAAATATGAATAGAACTGCAATAACGACCGCCACGCCGATTAGTCCCCCGATCCAGACCACGACAGACCTTTCGTCGACTTTGACTGTTTCGCCTTTCAAAAGATCCGGAAGTTGAACCTTCTTTGCATCCTCTTTGAATGGCTCCTCGGCAATATTATATTTGGCGAATATTATTCCGCATTTAGGGCATTCGGTGAGTGCGCCTGATATTGGGGCGCCGCAGGCTGGACACCTGGAAGCTCTTTGCGCTTTTATTTCAGAATCTGTCCCTTTAGAAAATTGACGACCGGAAAGTGACGTCGGATCGCTAATTTTTCGCATAGCGCTATCAAATTGTGTGTCTGAGAGATCGTACTTGTTCATCAATGCGGCTTTGTCCATTCCCGCATTCATGTCAGCCAAAAGCATTTTACGGTTAATTTTTTTCGCCACAGATAACCCCTATCTCTTCCTTTTAGGGATTTTCGGCAAAGCGAACAGTCCGTCTCAATAAACCAATTTTCTCATGAACGCCAAACAAAAACCAGCTATATTTTTCCAATCTTGCGATCGATTCTTGCATTTTGTTGTGGTTTGAAAGGGTTTTCCGGCAAGATACAAATTATACATATTCCACGTGCCTCTCATCTCGAAATGGGCTAAAATATCATACTGGTATGACATGAATACACCAAGGCTTTGCAAAGATTTGGCACTGGACCAGGTTGGGTTCTCCAGACGACGATTTCTGTTCCTGGCTGCGACCATGGTGGTGGGCAGCTCACATTGGGATTCCCTTGAAGATGAATTGGTCGCGGCCTTAGAAGGAAATGTTGCTGTCTCCGGTCGAGAAAGAAATGATGATGCGTCTCATAATTCGCTTGAGCCTAAACCAAACCAAGACGAAGCAATAATTAACTCTCCGCGGCGCAGACTTTTCCTGACTTTCGATGACGGACCATTATTCTGCACAGGTCGCATTTTGGACATGTTGGCCAAATCTCAGCAGAAGGCAACTTTCTTTGTCATCGGCCGTAATCTGCTCAATCCCAAATTGCGGGATTTTGCAATCCGCTCCTTGCAGGAAGGACACGACATAGGGAATCACTCGTACAGTCATCCTAATTTCTCGTCGATTTCGGCTCAACGAGCAGAGGTGGAGATATACAAGACGCACACAATGATTGCTGATTTGGTGCGGGAGGCCGGTGTTGATCCTGCTCGCCAAAATCTCTTTTTCAGATTTCCTTACGGTAATGGTGGTTCGATTTATAATTACGCGAAGTACCGTAAGATTCTTGCGAGCCTCAACTACAGGGTTGCATGGTGGGATTTGGATACATGGGACTGGCGCATGGAAGTCGGTTGGCTCAAAAGAAATTCATCAAAAGTTGTTGCTTCTTTAAAAAAGGCAAAACCGGGAGACGTGATCTTGTTGCACGACAGAGTTAAGACCTGCGACCATCTTCCCGAGATGATGGGTGTGCTCAGTTCCCAAAAACTGATGTCTGTTCCTCTTTCCGATTATGGCGTAAAGATGGAGCCCTTGACTAATAGTGGTGCTTTGATTGAACGGATAGAGCTTGTGAGTCCTCATAAAATCAGCTACAAATCAATTCCGAGGCAAATCCGGCGCTCTTCTCGAAATACTTTTTTCGTCGGTTCGGTAGGCAAAGTCCCTCGACGTCTTTACCATGTCAGGGATTCTATTCAAAATTCAATGTGATAATTAATGCGCTTTGAGAAGTTCGAGTACTTCGGGCATGCCCCTCTCGGCTGCGAGTGCAGCCGCATTCTTGCCTTCCCAATCTTCCGCAGCGAGATCAGCTCCTTTTCCTAAGAGAAGTTTGACCACAGACTTGTGGCCGTTCTTCACTGCTGAGATCAAAGCTGTACAACCTTTGTTGTTCTTGACATTTACTTGAGCTTGTCTATTCAACAATAATCGAACGACCTCTTCATGACCCTTTGAGGAGCCTAGTATGAGTGCGGTATTGCCATCCTGATCTACTGCATTGGCATCGGCTGCTGAACCCAACAACAATTTAATTACGGCTGAGTGGCCGTTTTCCGCAGCCAGCATTAGGGCAGTCCGTCCCATCAGATTCCGCGTATCGGCTGATATCAACGGAGTGGTCAACAACACTTTCACTGTTTCCGTATGGCCGTTTCGAGCCGACAAATGGAGAGGCGTATCACCATCCTTATTCTTGTCTCCGGGGTAAGCACCGCTCGACAATAGGAGTTGCGCAACCGAATGTTGACCTGCATTTGAGGCCAAAAGTAACGGCGTGAGATCACCTCCCATCCTAAAATTTACGTTCGCCCCGCAGGACATAAAGAGTTTGATCGATTTGATGTCTCCGAGCCCTATGGCAAGCGTCAGGGCGGTATCGCCGGAATCCGTTTGAGCGTTCACCGACGCCCCGACGGCCAAAAGCTCGTTGATACGCTCTCGGTCGCCTTGTAGAGTCGCCAAGAACAGTTGTTTATCCAGAAAACGTGCTGATTGGGCTGAGAGTCCGGCTTTCCTACCCAGAAGAAATTGAACCACTTCTCCGTGCCCATGCCGCGCAGCCTCGGTCAGGGCCGTTCCGCCGTCCAAATCTGCGGCACCAATGTCGGCCTGATTTTCCAAAAGAAGCTTAACAAGATCGAGTTGACCACGGCTTGAGGCCAGGTTCAGAGCAGTCTTCCCATTATCCGTTCTCGCCTTAATATCTGCCCCTTTTTCCAATAGCAACCTGACTATTTCCGTATCTCCCTGCCCGCTAGCCATTGCTAGAGGCGTGAATCCCTCCAATGACTTGAAATTCGGATTTGCCCCGATTTCGAGTAGAAGTTTGACAATCTCTGCGTGACCCTGTTCACAGGCTGAAAAAAGAGCTGTGCTCCGCGAATGGTTCGTGGCATCAAGATCAATGCCCTTTCTTGCTATTAATAACCTGACTATCGCAGATTGTCCTTGTCGTGCCGCGATTATCAACGGCGTGTCGTTATTTTCATCTCTTGAGTTTACATCCGCACTTGCGCCAAGGAACTGCTCCATTTTGGCCGCATCTCCGGATTTGGCTGCTAGGAACATTCGTTTTCTTAGTTCAGATCCCGATATCGGTGAACCTACATAGGACAGAGGGAAAGCGCCTGTGATTTTTCCCTCGAGTTGCGGATGCTGGCGGCCGTCAGTTTCATCCTTGGTTTTCGCGTATGCGTATTCGTAAGCTTCGCTGAGTGTAACTATTCCATCATTGTCACGATCGGCCTTGCCTTTAAGGCCCAAAAGCAAATTATGCGTAAAAACGCTGTTCTTAAGTTTCGGGATTTCCCAAGAGAGCTGCTTTTCATTACCGGAAGTGATTATGGCTCTTCCCGAAGAGCCGCGAATTTCTTTCAGAAACGATTCGAAGGATGGGGTAGGCGATTTGGACTTGCTGCGAGAAAATCCTCCCGCATAACATGCGTCGGCTATGAGGAGAACACGTTCGGCTTCAACGTTCTTCAGGAACTCAAGGCCGCTCATCTTCACCGCGGTTGTTCCCAGGTAATCGGTTTCCGTGTCGTACGGGAGAAACAAGAACTCTTCCGGACGCAGTGGATCATAAGCGCCATGGCCGCTGAAGAATAGAATTATCGTGTCGTTCTTGCCTGCCTTGGGCAGCGTGTAATACAGGTATTTTTCAATTTCGGATTTTGTCGCTTTTTCATTCAGCAGATACGTAACTCGAGTGTCTTTGAAGACCTCTTTTTGCGTTTCAAGAAATTCTCCGAACGCTTTGGCATCCTTATCAGAAAGATCTAATTTCGGCACTTTCCCGTCACGATATTTCGATACACCTACCACCAGCGCGTACAGATCGCCCGTCCGGAGCTGAGTCGCTGCATTTCCGGATTCATCCTTAGCTGTTGAAGGCGAAGAGACACGTGGAAAAGCCAAACAGCAGATGAGCATAAGACCGAAAATGATTGCAGTTAATCCGGGCCTTCTCTCCCTGCCGCACCGCCACGAAAAGAACCTGAAAAGATCCATGAGGCCTCTGCTCCGAGCTACACGAACTCACTCGCTTTCCATTGATGTTTACCGTACAAGTCGCGCTGTTGAATGCACATGCAAAGATTGGAAACGTACTTTCCGTCGCGTTTCACATGAGAGGTTCGACAATCTCCGAAGCTCATCGTTCCTTTCTTGATGGTTTAAATTGGATTTCTAACTTTGTACCCCAAGGAATATTAGCAAGAGCGCATCAATGCTCAAGAAGGAGCTGTAACGCTGCCCGTCGGATCTCCGGGCCCAATTCGTTCTGAGTGAGCTTTGATTCCGTCTTCTTGCCCAGGATTGTTCCAGTGGAAACATCTATAAGCTCAGCATCAAAAGCTATACCTTCAGCTCTGGAGACAGCAGCTACGTTTACGATACTTGTAAGATCCAGGTGATCTTTGAGTTGTCGTAGCATTTTCGTTAGATTCGACGGATCGACTAGTCCTTTCCGAACTAGATCACGTATTAGGACCGGCGGGACCACATAATAGCGCTCGTAAATGTCTATGCTCGGAGCCACTGCTTCATATAATGCATCGATTGCCGGCTGATCGACGGCGGGATGAAAATCTTTCAAAAGGATGATTATAGCGGTTCGTTTCGGAATGGCCTGGAAGTTTTTCGGTTTCGGGACGTTTTCCCAACTGACGGAACTGAGGGCTATTACGGATTGCGGGACTTCGCGTGGGTACAATATTATCGCTAACAAAACGACTACAGTCGCAGCTCCGATTGCCCAAGTCGGGACGTCGAACATGGCTCTAAGCCGTTCTATGAAACCGGCGGGCTTGGCTTGTTTCCAAATCTTTTCGTTATGATTCTTGGACAGAGCTTGCTTCAGCCGGACCCATAAATCCTGGGGCAACTGTTCGTTTGAAGCTTCGGATTTCCACGCTTGGACCAACTCATTGCAGACCGGGCAATCCTGTATATGCTCGGATATAATTCCCGCAGCATCGCTGCCGTAAAAAGCAAATTCGTGCAGTTCCCATGGATCGGGGCAGAACGCGTCCTTATTAGTACGAAGGTCCTCTATAGTCTCATTCAGCGCTTGCGCTAAAGCCGAACATTCAGCGCATTCAGCAATATGTTTTTCTAACGAAGCTCGTTCTTCCGGATTCAATAAACCTTCAACATAAGGCAACAGAAGATCGTCCGGATGACGGGTTTCTTTTGGTGGATCTGATTTTCCCAACGATTGAATCCTCTTCGTTCAGCATCGCGATATTTAATCCGAAGCTTTTCCAGACAACGCCTGGCCTGGACAGTGAGTGTGTTTTCGCTCACACCAAATCTCTCGGCTATCTCCTTATAAGAAAGGTCTTTCAAATACCGTAGTGTCAAGAGTTCCCGGCACGACAAATCCAGTTCTTTCATAGCAGCGCCGAGGCAAGATGCCCTCTCTGCGCGTTCCATCTGTCGATCCGGCAGATCAATATCTGATTTCGTTTCCGGAGAAACAGCCAGGTCGAAGTCCAGCTGCCCGGTCTGCGATTCCGCATTTCTTCTGGCCGTCTTCCATTTCCGGTACTCGTCGATAGCAACTCTCTCGGTGATTACGCAAACAAACCGCGGCAACGATTGCTCATAATCGAAGTTGTTCAGGGCAGTCGCAAGTGAAACAAACGCAGACTGAGTTATATCTTCAACGTCTTCTTTGCATAGGATAAAACGTTTTTTGATTACGGCTCTCATCAAACCAATGAACCGTGAATAAAATTCCTGCCAAGCGACTTCCGATCCGGCAATGCATGCCCGAACCAGCACCTCGTCCTGGCTTCTACTGAATTTCTCCATTCGTTACGAAAACTCCCGACGTTCTCCGGGCTGATTCTGATCGATAAATCATGATAGCATCCATCGAGCGATTCTGCACTAGAAGGTGAGGTGTTTCATATTGCCCCTCCAGGTACAAGCGGTAGATTGGGGAGAGGAGTCCCGTGTAGAGCAGCGGGACTCCTGATATCGGAAGCCGAATCCGTTCATCGGACTGACGAATGCAGGAGAAGGGAGGGCATCACGATTTCCCTCCCCCTCAAACATCAGATTACTTGCATTCTTTACAGTCTTTCACGACCTTGCCGCCTGCCTTGGTGCAGTCCGCATCAGTGGGGACCGACTTGCAGTCACCCTTGATGCAGCAGTTGACGCCCTTTGCGGGTTTGTCAGTTTCAGCTTTGGCGCCAGGCTGTGCCGGACCTTGAGCCACTGCCATCGTTACCGAAAATACGAAAGCCGCCAGCGTCAAGAGATAAATCAACTTTTTCATGAGAAGCCTCCTTGGTGCTTCGTGTGTAAGTTAACAGCCCCAGGGCTGTTCGGCCGACCGTCGAACCGATCTGCTTAACCAACAATTCGAAGCAGGAAGGAAAACCTGACAGGAATTTTTGCGGTCCTGAAAAATAGGCAGCGTGAGAAAGGCGAAGGAACGTAAGGGGACCATCAATGACAAGCAATTGTTATTCGACTACCTTCACAATTGCCGCGAAACGAGGAGGGGATGAAAGCCTTATGCATCGGCATAAAACGTCAAAAGTTATTAAGAGAGCATAAGAGCGCTTGTAAGAGTAAGTCGTTGCTCGCCATTCAAGAATTCATTAATTCATAAAATGTCTAACATCTTGGCTCCAGTCTTCGATGCTCTTTTCAACCAGCAATCGTGCGATATCCGTATGGCCTTCTCGGACGGTAGTCACAAGGACCGACAAACCATGTTCGTCAGTGATTCGGAATTTGGCCCCTCTTTGAATCAGCATTTTAACGATCACCGGATAACCGCCTTTGGCCGCAAACATTAAAGCAGTCCATCCGTTCTTGTCCTTCGCATTGATTTCAACCTTTTGTTCAGTTAGAAAT
Organism: Desulfomonilaceae bacterium; assembly: GCA_052144015.1. Classification (GTDB taxonomy): domain Bacteria; phylum Desulfobacterota; class Desulfomonilia; order Desulfomonilales; family Desulfomonilaceae; genus DATJPW01. The sequence continues at coordinate 17,378 of JBKQRG010000256.1, read as the reverse complement.
TTGACGATCTCGGGCTGGCCTCCATGGGCAGCGGCCATTAGAGCCGTCTTTCCGTCCTGATTTTTTGAATTTATATCGAGCCGCTTTTCCATGAATAGCTCAAGGATTTGTCGCTTGCCCCCGTATGCGGCAATCAATAGAGCATTCCAGCCATCTTTATCCTGCAAATCGACATTCGCTCCCGCTTCGAGCAGCACCTTTGCTGTATCCCGTTGCCCCGCACAAGCAGCCTGGATGAGGGCAGTCCAACCTCTTTTATCTCTGGCCTCGATATCGGAGCCCTTCTCTATAAGCAGTTTGGCCACCTCAGGATGACCAACTTGGGCAGCAACCATCAGGGGTGTGCGGCCACTTGTGTCTTGTGCGTGAATATCGCTTCCTTTGTTGATTAGCAGTTTGGTAGTTTCCGGATCACCCTTTCGAGCAGCCAGAGCGAGAGATGTCCAACCTTTTTGGTCCTGAGCTTGAATATCCGCGCCTTTTTCAATGAGAAACGCAACAACTTCCGATTGACCGCCGTATGAAGCAGCCATTAGAGGAGTTCTGCCGTCTTTATTTCTTGAATTTACATTGGCGCCCTTTTCTATTAGCAATTGAACTATGTTCTGTTTGCCTCCATTAGCCGCGGCCAATAGAGGGCTCCAACCCTCTTTGTCTTGAGCATTGAGATCTGCCTCTTTTTCTAGGAGTAATGTAACAATTTCCTGTTGGCCGCCTCTAGCCGCTGCTAATAAAGTTGTCCGGCCTTCCGATGTGGCAGCATTGACATCAATGCCTTCGTCGAGCAAGAAAGAGACGACTTCCTTTTTGCCTTCATAAGCAGCAAGCGTTAACGCGGTCCAACCCCGCTTGTCTTGCGCGTTGATATTGGCACCTTTTTCAATCAGGAATCTCACCATCTCTCGATGGCCATTCTCGGCAGCAATCATCAATGCGGTTTGTCCGTCTATGGTCTTTGCGTTTACGTCAGCGTTTTTTTCTATTAGCAACCGCGCAATTTCCGGATTCCCTCGGAACGCGGCTATCATCAGAGCGCTACGTCCATCCTTATTCCTGGCAGAAAGATCCGCTCCTTTTTCAAGAAGCAGCCTTGCGACCTCGGAGTGTCCCCTTGAGGCCGCAAACATCAGAGCGGTCCAATCGCTTTTTCCTTTAGCGTTGACATTGGTGCCTTGTTTTAGAAGGTCATTGATCTGCGGAGCATCGCCTTTCTTTGATGCCTCTATCAGCTGTTCGTCTAAAGGAGACGCTGCTGCTATTATCCCGCTGTGTGAGAGCAAGGCCAGAACTACGGCCAAGGCAAATGCCCTTTTTGCAATCCGAATAAGGCCCTTAGTTTTCATAAGAATCTCCATGCTCCTGGTTGCTAGGAGTTGCTTCTTAAAAGATGCGGCAGACTGGCGCTTATGTCCACAGGCGAGCATTAGATGGAGAAGGGGAAGGGACCGGAAACACAAATAGGTGCTGAATTGTTGACAATCAGAGTCCTCTTGGACCCCTTGCTAGCCGGCCATTTCCGGCGTTTCACGATTGAGCCGAACAATGCTTAATATGCTGAAGTCGCCCTGATCAGCTAAGACAGTGAATAAAGATATTATCACCAGAATTGAGTCCCGGATAATGTCAAAAAATGTGATCCTTCCTTGAGAAGAAACTGCGGAGCTGAAACAACCGCAATCAATATCCAGTCCGATTGAATACGCGTAGATAATCGCGCCGAGAAAGACGACCAACATACCAGTTGTCAATAGAGCTGCGGGTCTCGTGAATATTCCCAGGATCAAAAAAGCCCCTGCCCCGAGTTCGATCCACGGCAGTGTAACAGCCGCGACATTGCTCCAAGAAATCGGAAGTATCATGTAATTACGGATAGCCACGGCAAATGCGGCCGGGTCCAAGAGCTTGTATATACTGGCATAAACGAATATCGCACCTATGAGCAATCTTGCAGCAACAGTCAAGTATTTCATTGGAATTTGCTTTCTGAACCCGATTCAAGCAGCGCTCAGGCTGGTTCTAGCATCAACATGACCGTTTTGGGACACGTTGTTGGGAAGAACCTTTTTGGAAAGGGCTTTCCAAACCCTCTCCTCTAGCGATGGTTTTTCCCGCCTTGTCCCTCGACCGGGTAGCCAGCTTTTTCCCAGGCGCGGAATCCCGCGGTCATGATCATCATGTTCTTGTACCCGTTTTTGGCCAGGAACCCAGCCACCTTCTCCGCCATATCACACTCGGGTCCATAACAATACAAAATATAGCGGCTATCCTCGGGCATCAGCCCTTGCACCGTGACAAAGCGTTCCTCGACATTCTCCTCCGGCAGAAACACAGCGGATTTCACGTGCCGCTCGCGATAATCCTCTTCGTGCCGAGTATCTACGAAAATGGTTTCCGGATCATTCAGAAAGCGTTCAGCTTCTTTTTCGTCCACAAGCCTGACCTTCACTCCTGCTATCAATAATTCTTCAGGTGGAACGTAAATCCAGGGCAGCCCTGTGATTCTTACGGCATTCACCCCCAAGCCGATTGCAGCCCAAAAAATTACTATGAGAAAGGCCCGCGAAATTATTACGCCCAATTCTTTCATGCCGCACTGAATCCCGTCGAATCACTCTTGTGGATCGTAGGAACCTGCCAAGACCCGCGAAACTTTTGGCTCAAAAGCGCTCCAATCTCATTAATCTTTTGTTTCGACATTCGTCAAGCGGTTCCGAAAAATTTGCCTCTGAATTTGAAACCATTGTTCGCACGCCTCATCAGCACCGGCCGTTCACGTGGGGCCAGCGCCGGATTGTAACACAATGTCGGAGCATCGGCGCGGTTTTCAGGCATTTTGTGGAACAAAAGCAGAGCAAAGCACACTAAGAGTTTAATTGATTATTGCGTCTTGATTTTAAGGAAACCGTCGGCAAGATTTTATTCAATAAATCAAGTAATTGACTAATTCGGCGGAAAAACCCTTTTTCAGGGGGGAGCCCATCCAAAATGACTCTTCTACTATGTGAAAAACGGCGCGCCGGCCTACGATCACTCGGTCCTTTCGGGACCTTTGGAGCCAAATAATCTATTTTCAGGAAGGAGCAGAACTATGGTCAAAGTGGGTGAGCTGTACCAGTCAGCGGACTGGAAAGCGGAAAAGCACGTTCCGGTAATCGAATGTCCGGATCAGGTCCGAGCCGACGAGATCTTCGATGTAGTGGTTTCCCTTGGAAAGGAAATCGCGCATCCGAATACGACCGAGCACCACATCAGATGGATACAACTCTTTTTTAAACCGGATGGAGACAAATTTTCGTATCAGGTCGGGAATTTCGAATTTACAGCTCACGGCGAATCGGTGGAAGGCCCCAATACGGGTCCGGTATTCACTCACCATGCTGCTGCAGCCAAAATGAAGTTGAAAAAACCCGGCGAACTAATAGCAACGTCATTCTGTAACATCCACGGGCTGTGGGAGAATTCGAAACGGGTCGAATTAATTTAATGGATTAAGTATTTATTAAAATTATCGGATATCAATTGATTTTTTGACAGCGTGACCTCCAATGTGATAGTATGTCTGCCAGCAGTCTTGTCTCAAGGCTCAAGCAAAAGGGATAACTCGAGAAAGTGCATCACCACCGAGATAGTTAAACATTCTATCTCGGTGGTGATGCGGCAATGCGAGGGCCGTCATGAAATTCGCTGTGCAGGCAGTTGTGATTCTTTTTTCCTTGGCTGTTGTTTCGCTGGGACATGCGCCGGCTCAAGTTGAGCACGGAGAAACTAATATTATCGGTGTGCAACCGTCTCACGACCTTAAACAGATAAAAATTAAATTTAGCGGTAAAGCCGCCCGTCCCGTTGCGTATATCGTTGAACGGCCATACAGGCTGGTTGTGGATTTTGAGTCGACCGGTGTGGGGCATGTCCCCGCCAAAATGACAATGAATCGAGGTCTCTTACGGGAAATACGTACGGGGTCCAATTCAACGCGAGCCAGGGTAGTCTTGGATTTCGGGGAAAATCCTGTGCCCCCTTTTAACGTATTAAGGCAAAGTGAGCTTGTCATACTGAATATGGGGAAAAATAATCAATCAGCGGAAAAACCTAAACCTTCTCCGGAAAAAAACACAGCCGCACAGCGCCCTCCGTTGGGACGATCCTCCGAAGCTGTTCCATCGGAGGACCGAAGATCCGAAAATATGGATTCCCATTTTTTGGTCAAAGGCGCAGGGGTGAGTCAGGATTTAATTTTTGTGGAGATTGCCGACCGGAAGGACCCAAAGCGCAATTATCGACTCGTCTTGGATTTCAATTATGACGACCTTCAGCTCCGCACTGCAACTTTCAGCGACGCCCTTGGAAATGTCAAGCGATTCGACATGGCGCTAAATACGGCGTCCGGGAAAGACCCAACGGTGAATTCACAGTCTCCTTTGACATCGCGGAAAAATTGGGCAGCGGCTTCCGGCTCTTATGCAAAACTAATGTTCAAAAAGAGCAACCAGGGGAGCAGATTCGCCAAAAAACCGAGAAAACCAACCATGACTCACAAGGGATCGGCCGGTAAGAATATTCCGAAACCGGGACAAGCCAGCTCGGCAAAATGACTTAGTATGACCTGCATCTTGCCGGTCCTATGCCTTTCAAAAATTGTCAAATCTTCAGACCGAATCGTATTCCATCACCCGATTGGGCAAAGGTACACACCGCAATTTCACGATCGGCAGGATGCCGGTGACACGGGAATAAAACTTCTGCCTTTATGACTATTTCGCTGTATCTGTAAAACCTCTATTGTCTTGACCCCTCACAGGTCAGTACGTTAGTGCTATTATTGTTGTTCTCAATACTGAATCAACGCCTTCGTGTCCTGGTTCAGCTCAAAGGAGGCAGCTCATGAAGTATCCGGACATCCAGTTTGAACCTTTTTTTAGTTGGGTGAACAGGCCCAGAATCATGTACTCGCCGGGTGTCAGGCGGGAGCTGGGGTACGAAATGGGCCAATTAGGCGGCTCCAAAGTGGTGATATTCACGGATGAGGGCCTGATAAACGCTGGAGTGGCCGAAATGGTCGCAAAAGAAGTGAGGGATTCCGATCTTCAGTTGGTGGGCATATTCGATAAGATTCTTCAGGATGCTCGGATTAATAACATAAACGAGGCCGCGGAGTTCTATAGAAAAACAGGCGCAGACGCTATGGTTGCGGTTGGTGGCGGAAGCGTTATGGATACCGCCAAGGCGGTTAACACTCTGATTGGCTCGGGAGGAGAAGATTTCCAACCCTTGGCCGAGCAGGCCGGGTTATGGGAAGGCGCTCAACCGTTGCCTCCCCATATTGCCTTCCCAACAACCGCCGGAACCGGTTGTGAAGTGACCAATGCAATGGTTGTCCTGGACACCATTGCCCAAGCAAAGCTTCAGGTGACACATCCATATTGTAATTCGGATCTTGCCATGCTTGATCCTGAACTCACAATCAAGCTGCCTCCGAAGGTAACGGCATCGACCGGTATGGATGCCCTGACTCATGCAATTGAAGGTGTCACGTCGACAGCGGCGCAGCCGATATCTGACGCTCTGGGGCTCCATGCCGTCAGACTGATTTTTAAGTATCTGCCGATCGCAGTCAACGATCCGGAGAACATTGACGCTCGAGGAAATATGCTTATTGCAAGCACAGTGGCCGGCATGTGCTTCGTGAACACTATGACGGGCGCGGTTCACGCCATGGCCCATGCACTGGGAGCATTGTACGGTATACCTCATGGGTCTGCCAATGCGATCATGTTGCCCGTGATAATGGATTACAATTCAGAACAGTCTCCTGAGAGATACATGATGATTGCGGATGCTATGGGTCTGGATGTGGAAGGAAAGGAACCTTCGCAGGCCGCCAAAGAAGCCGTGGATGCAGTTATCAGATTGAAATCGGAAATAGGGTTGACGGAAACACTGAAGGATTTCAATGTGCCCGAAGAGGCGGAGAAGCTCAGGCCAATGGTGGAATTGGCAGGGGCTGACGGTCAAATAAGCTATAATCCCAGATACTTGGAGGAAGAAGATATTCTTAGTCTCTATATAAAGGCAATCAAATAGCAAAGGAGCAACTGATGGAATACTGGAAAGATGAAACAGAGCCGATCAAGGCATTTCTCAAACTTTTTGAGGACGCTTCCAACGACGAGGAACTGAGCGGCGGCCTAAAGAAAGTCAACCAGCTAATCTGGTTCGACTACACCGAGGACGGACCGAATTGCTCTTTTTATGTGGACTGCCGCGGCGGCGAGATCAAAGCCGCGGCCGGCAAACCTGATGGAAAACCCGACCTCATCATGAGCCTCTCAGCTGATGACGCCCACAGATCGTGGTCGAACAAACTAAATCCCGTGATGGCAATTACACGCAGAAAGATACGAGTTAAAGGCTCCGCGACTGGATTACTCAAGCTCGCTCCCAAGCTTAAAAAAGTTGCCGTAATCTATGAGAAAGCTCTCACGGATCTGGGCTGGGCCGATAAGATTATCAAATGATCTCTCACCACGGAGATCGCAGAGAACGCGGAGGGTGCTTTTGGTTTGGTAGGGGCGGGTTTGAAACCCGCCCTTGGTAGCATTTCTCAAGAACGGGCAAGTTTGAAACCTGCCCCTACGCTGCATTGTGCTGCCATTTTGGCAGGTTGAGCAATCTGGGAAAGTCTCATCTGTGTTTTTGCGTGCTTACGCGATTGGAACATTTTGGCGCTAGTCTGCATCGGAGGGAATAATGCACGGCAATACCGGCAAAATCTTAAGAGTAGACTTGAGCACAGGAGAAATCCGCACATCCAATCTACCCGAAGAATATTATCGGAAATACATAGGCGGGAGCGGATTGGCAGCGAAGGTTTTTTGGGAAGAGGGCGACTTCAATGCGGACCCGTTATCGCCGGAAGCTATGCTGATTTTCATGAATGGACCATTCGCAGGATTGAAGCTATCGGGAGCAAGCCGAAACAGCGTAGCCGGACGTTCTCCCCTTACGGGCTGCTGGGGTGATTCTTCTTGCGGAGGCTACTTCGCTCCTGAACTTCGGTATGCAGGATACGATGGTATTATCATCACCGGCAAGGCGCTACGTCCCTCAATGCTCTTGTTAGAGGACGATCAGACACACGTCCTTGATGCGGCTGAATATTGGGGCAAAGGAATTGAAGAGGTGACCCGCCTTATTAAGACCCGATACGGTAAAAGTTACAGAACATTAGTCATTGGCCCAGCCGGAGAAAACCTGGTCAAATACGCTATGATACTGAACGAGGGCCACCACGCGTTTGGCCGTGCCGGTTTTGGGGCTATTATGGGCTCCAAGAATCTTAAGGCAGTCGTCGTAAAGGCGAAGAATCGGAGCATGAGCGTAGCGGATCCGGAAAGATACGAGGCTCTCCGAAAGGAACTCAACGTCAAGATTAAGGAAGCACTGGCTTCTGATGTCATGCACGAGAATGGCACCGCTGCCAACCTTGAAGGTGGCGTGCATACCGGTGATGTTCCAATCAGAAATTTCACATCCAATTTTTGGGAAGAGATGGGAGAGGCTCTGACAGGCAGCACTCTCACTGAAAGATTCTTGACGAAACGGGCGGCTTGCGCCTTCTGCGCCATCGCGTGCAAAAGAGTGGTCGAAGTTAAAGAAGGGCCGTTTGCTGTGCCGGAGGGCCCGGGACCGGAATACGAGACAATTGTGGCGCTGGGTTCTTTGGTCGGTTCTATGGATCTTGCCGCCACGTGCAAGGCGGGTCGTGTTTGCAATGATCTAGGTCTGGATACAATTTCTTCCGGCGGAACGATTGCGTGGGCGATGGAGGCATTCGAGCGAGGCGATATCACCACTGCTGATACCGGCGGGATCGAGTTGCGGTGGGGCGATATGGAAACGGTTATTGACACAGCGCTTCCAGCCATTGCCAAGAAACAAGGTAAATTGGGCACACTCCTGGCCGACGGGAGTGTGGCCGCTGCAAATCGCATCGGAAAAGGGTCCATTCAATACACCGCTCAAAGCAAAGCGATGGAGGCACCCATGCACGATCCACGCGGCGGCGGCCATGGCCTGGCGTTAACCTATGCCGTAAGCCCGCGGGGAGCCTGTCACGTGGCTACGCCTATGCTTTTTATGGAGATGGGGGCCTGCTATTACCCGGAGATCGGATTTGAATATGAGCTTGAACCCATGACCGATAAAGACAAAGCTGAGGCCGCGGTCACAGCAGTCGAACTTGGAAGCATTGAGAACAGTGCATGTTTTTGTCAGTTCGCTGACCGGGAGGTCTCGATTCCCGAATGGATAGAGCTTTTCAATGTGGTCGAAGGCCGTGAATTGGACACAGACGAAATGATGCGTTCAGGCAGACGAGTGTTCTATTTAAAAAAACTCATTAATTACAGGTACGGCCTTACAGCGGCGAATGATGACTTGACTCCAAGGATGTTGGAGCCCGCAAGAGACGGCGAGCCCGAGGGAATCGAGATGGACCTCGTTGGAATGAAAGATAAATTCTACAACCTCGTGCAGATGGACCAGGAAAAAGGGATACCTTGCAAAGTAATACTTGAAGAATATGGTATGGCCGAAGAGGCCAAGAAGGTTTGGTAGGACATTTGCTTTCGGAGGGTAACCCCCGTGAAACGGGAGCGGGAACCTTAGTGGATTCCCGTCGCCACTCTCGCGAGGACAAGCTTTCACGGTCGCATTATTGATGCGAGGCTTTCTTACGCGTCCGCGGGACTGATTTATTAGCTCGAAGGATTTTTTCATAGAGGGTTTCGGGGGCTACGTCCGCTCCATTGGGCCAGCCCATAGAGCCCCCCTCGACTCTTGCCCTGGAGAAAAGCTTCTTATCTTTTAAAGGTTCAAAAATAGGTCCCCGCGATAGATAATCCGAAAAATCAATTGTCCCCTCCACACCGTCATCAAATGTGATGTGGTAAACGTATCCGCCGCGATATTCGATTTTGCTCACCTCATTCATGTTCCACATCTCACGCCTCAAGGAGCGAGTCAATTTTCTTCAGTTCTTTTCCCTGGTTGGCTAACTCCCAGTCCTCAATTAATTCGGAATGCCGCAGATCGAAGCATTCCCTGACAAGCTTCAAGGCTGTTCGCGATTGCAGGTCCCCCTTCAGAATGTTCCCCCTAAAATCTAGTAGAGCCCTGTTGCCTTGATATTCCACTGGATATGCGGCGGATTATGATCGTCATAAAACATTCTGATGACAATTCCAAAGAAGACGGAGATTACAGGCATAGGGGTCTTTCTCTGACTATGCGGCCCTGTCCGGTTGCGTCGGGAATTTCCGGGCAGTGAACAATGCGAAAATCGTCGTCACGCTCTATGATCGCATTGAATTCATAACGCATATTCTTCTCCGTCCATAGACATTAGTTCACTTCAAATTGCGGAAAAAGGGAGTCATCGATTGAGTATCGCCATCTGCAAACCTGAACTTATGATCGGGGTTGGCTGAGTCCTTCGATGTCTTCAAGCGCCACACTGTGTCCCGACAGTATGCTTTGCCGGGCACGCTGGATGCGTTCCAGAAAAGCGGGGTCATGCTCAAGCCTATAGTCGAACCAATCGTCCTCCGACTCGAGACCAATCAGAATCCCTGCCAGCTTACCGTGCCGAGTGATAATAACGTCTTCTTTCTCGGCCAAACATACGTACTTGGACAAGTCGTCCTTAACTTCTGAAAGAGGCACTTGTTTCATTGTGATTCTCCTGCCCGTTCTCTCGATTCTCGAATTGCATCGAGAATCTCCTTTCGGGAAATGCTTTTTCCAAGGCCAGGGACATCGAAAGGAGAACGGCGAGGACTTGCCGACTTTGGGACGATAGCATACATGTCTCCCTTGCGGCGCCGAATCACGACTTCTTCGGTTCTGGATTCCTCAAGGATACGCGCCAGTTTTTCTCTGGCTTCGGAGTATGTATATATCTTCATGGTATTAAGTTACCGCTTACTGGTCAGTCTCAGAGTTGACGCTCTTTTCATACAAGAACTCCGGGTCGAGGTCCAAATGATTTGCCCATTCTATGCTGTCGAATTTGACTACTACAGACCGGAATAAGGAAATATCTCGGAGTTCTGTAAACTTGCCAATGTCCAAATAAGGTGAGACATCGAACACCCTTTCTTCACCGTTTGCAAAGAGAAGCAGCAATCTGTACTCATCTAAGGGTTTGACCTTTTTTACTGCAGGATACATTGCATTGGACCTCTTCTATTTAAGTGGCTCGATAGGGAAGGGAAGTTCTCCCTTTGAGGCCAATTCCCAATCTGCCAGCAGTTCTTCTTTGTGGATTTCAGTCCAAGCAAGGACTAGCTTAGTTTGTTTCGGAGGCAGACTACCGGATGATATCTCGCAACAGAGAATATCGACTATTCCCATATGATCTTGATAATATGCGTGAATGTGCGGAGGATTATGCTCCCCTGGAGAGCAGTACATCCGAATAATTATTCCGTAAAACATCGAAATAGTCGGCATAACGCTTCTTTTCTCCGGCTCTGAGGTTCTTCCGCCGGGAAATCCACCGGTTACCATATAGCTCACAGCGGTAGCTTGGTCAAGCGGCAACGGCAGCGGGTAGTGTCCTAATGAATGTTTGCATGATAGCGAAATCCGTGATCTGGCAAGCTGCAGCCATCAAATTTGATTTGACAACGATTTCAGTCGAGATATACGGTGATTTTTAATTCAAGGCAAATTTCATCAAGTGAGGACATAGTGCAGCTGGGTGGCCGGGTGGCTACTGCCTCCGGACCCCAAGTCGCAAGAGGTTGCCATCCGGAAACTGGGCGATTGCCGATCGCCCCTAACCGGCATGTTTTTATCGGAGTCCTGACATTTCCATGAAGATCAAGATCAGACCCATTGGCCTGGTGAAACGATTCGCGCAGGAAAGCGAAATCGAGACCGACGCGGGTCTCACACCTCGCAAGCTGATATCGGATTTGGGCATCCCCGCGGAATTAAAGATGGTCTCTTTTGTAAATGGGAAAAGGGTGGATCAGGATTACGAGCTACATGACCGGGACGAGGTCAAGCTGGTGACTCTTGTTGCAGGGGGGTAGCGAGCTGGCGACGAAGCATTCCCTGAAATCCAACGTTAGTCGCAGCGCCGTATAGGAGTTCTTGAAGGGGGGCTGGGGGAAATCCCGCGCGGAACGCGGGACAAGAAGTTTCCTCCAGATCTTCTCCCTTTCACCACTCCGGGCGGAATTTTTCCATCCAGCAGACAAGCGCCAGAATGGTCCATATCTGGCGGTTGTTGTCCTTTTTCCCTGCGAGATGCTCATTCAGCAATTGCTTGCAATAATTCTCGTTCAAAATGCCTGTAGAGCCGATCCTCTCTGGCCTGAAGTAATCCAGCAACATCGGTTTGAGTTCGTTACGAATCCAAAAGGGAAGGGGAGGCGTAAAGCCTTTCTTCTTGCCTTTGCGTATGGCGGGTGGAAGCAGGCCATGAACAGCCCGGCGTAAGAGTCGCTTTGTTTGTAGGCCGCTGGATTTGATCTGCGGTGGAATTACCGCTACTCGCTCCAACAGTTGATGATCTAGCAGCGGAACTCGCGCTTCCAACGAGTTTGCCATTGTCATGCGGTCAACTTTGGCGAGATTATCGTCCAGAAGGAATGTCTTTGTGTCGACGTAAAGCAGTCGGTTCAACGGATGTGCGTGTTTTGATAGATCGAAATATTGCTCAAAAACATGATAACTGTCGTTGAAACCGTTCCTCAGGAATTCTGGCTTCAGGAGCTGTTCTTTCTCTTCTTCGTTGAAGATCACCTTCCACCAATAATGTGCCCGTTCCATCGGCAGGTCCGCGCCTGTCACGAATCTCTTGGCCTTATAATCAAAACTCAGTCTTTCCATGGAAGTGGGCAGATTCATAACCACAGGATTGATCAGCTTTTCTCGAATCCACCTCGGGATCATCCCATACATCCGGCTGACCTTGTAGGCAACGTGTGTAGGATAACCCGCGAAGACTTCATCGCCGCCATCGCCCGTCAGCACCACTTTCACGTGCTGCGCGGCCAATTTCGAAACCAAGAAAGTGGGGATGGCTGAGTAGTCGGCGAACGGCTCGTCAAAGAAGTTCAGCAGCTCGGGAATCGAGTCGATCATTCCCGGATAGACTATCTGTTCCAAGTGTTGAGTCCCGAGAGTATCCGCGACCAGTCGGGCTTCCGGGGATTCGTCATATGAACGTCTATCAAACCCTATAGTGAATGTAAGCAGCGGCATTTGGAGCTTGCGAGCCATCACCGCTGCCACTGTGGTTGAATCGAGTCCTCCGCTCAGGAGCGCCCCCACCGTAACATCCGCAATCATGTGGCTGCGGATTGATGTTTCGATGGTATCTAAGATCTCTCGTTCATAACGCCTGCCGAGAGGCTCTTCCTCTCCTATGCGAGGGAGTGGCACGTCCCAGTACTGTTTGATTTGAAGTCCTTCCCGGGAACAAGTCATCACACAACCGGGAGGGAGTTTCTTGATTGCTGCGTATGCGGTGGATGGCGTGGGCACGTACATCAGTGACAGATAATCATACAGCGCCTGTGGATCCGCTTTTCTGCTGACACCGACCTCGAGTATCGTTTTGATCTCACTACCAAAAACCAGTGCACTCCCGGGTTCAAACGAGTAGAAGAGAGGTTTTATTCCGAGTCTGTCACGAGCAAGTAACAGCCGACGCTCTACGGAATCCCAGATCGCGAACGTGAACATCCCGTTCAGACCCTGAACGCAATTTTCACCAAATTCTTCATAGAGATGCAGGATAACCTCGGTATCGGTCTTGGTGCGGAACACATGGCCTTTTGCCAGCAGCTCCCATCGCAAATCCGCGTAGTTGTAAATCTCGCCGTTAAATACTATCCACAACGACTCATCTTCGTTCGTGATCGGCTGTTTTCCGCCGGCCAAATCTATTATGCTCAGCCGTCGCATGGCCAGGCCGATCGGACCTGAGACGAAGTATCCATCATCATCGGGACCGCGATGGACCATAGTGCTGTTCATACGCTCCAGAACCGAGCGATTTACACTGGCTTCGTTGTCCAGCAGATATATTCCACATATCCCGCACATGGCTGATGATTATACCCGAACTGTGACAGATTTGCAGGTTGGTTTGCTTCTTGAAGCCGCAACGGTCGAAGCCGCGACAGTCTCGCTGTGAAATGTATTCCGGTTAATCCCTTTCCTTGAGACGCAATGTGGCGAATTGATCCAGTATCAATCCGAAAAAGATGATATTGATGCCGCCTGCCAAAAATAGAACCGTGCCACCGGAGAACTGCGCGAAAAGTATCAGATTACGAATTGTCAAAGCAATCCCCGCCAAAACAAGGATCAAACCGGTCGGGAAAAAAATCTTGTTAGGGTTGGACAAAGTGATAATACGCAAAATAAACATGATGAAATTGAAACCATCTCGGAAAGGGCGCAATTTGCTGACAGTTTCAGGTGGGCGGTGTTGTACCTGAATGGGAACGAATGCCACATTGTATCCCGCGGAGATGAAGCTCAACGTACTGGTGGAGGGAAAAGAATAGCCATTGGGATATAAATGCAAGAACCGGGCTGCTACGCTATGGCGGAATGCACGGAATCCCGAAGTAAGGTCCGGAATCTTCTGTTCGGACAAGAAGGACGCGAGTCTTCGTAAAATGAGATTCCCCACGTTTCTTAGAGCGGAGGCTTCACTATTCGTGAACGAACGTGAACCCACAACCAGATCGAACCGATCCAACTTGCTTAGAAGTTGCGGAAGATACTGCGGATCATGCTGTCCGTCACCATCCAAGATGGCGATAAGACCCCCGGAGATCGCACGTAGAGCAGTTTTAACCGCTGCTCCGTTACCCTTGTTCAATGGATGTGAAATTACTTCAGCCCCAGCGCTGCCGGCTTCCTGCGCTGTTGCGTCAGAGGAGCCGTCGTCAATTACCAAAATCCTGGCTTCGGGTACCGACTGCCGCACTCGATGGATCACGTCGGCAATGGTTTTTTCCTCATTGAACGCGGGAATGACTATGGTGACGCCCTCATCCGGTCCGTCACCGGACTCCCGGAAATCTGTTGATTTCTCGCTTGTTGTCGCTCGCTGCTCGATCAATCAAAAAGCCCTTTTTTCTTGTCAATATTTATGTCGTGATAGATCAAGGTATGCCCGTCGGGAAACGTCAGCGTACTCCCTTTTTTTGTCTCGACATATCGAGCCGGCTTGAGCATATTTTTTGCCGCAGCTTTTGTATCTGTGCGAATATTCTCATCATCTATTCTCTTCAGTCCGGTTTTTCCGTCAGGATAATTGAGTCGAATTACTCCGTTGTGGTGCACTTCCGAAACCGCCGCCCATCCGGTATTGGCTAATTTTCCGCCGCATCCTGCGATGAGCGATAAGAGCGAAATCAGTATTGTCGCAAAAATTAAGTAAACCGGTTTGGCAGCCATACGAGTCCTGACAGCGGAACTTATTGAAATATTTAACATAGCCGACTGGCGAAAGTCAATGTATTTGGGCTCGGGCATCTAACCCCCCAGTTACAGGCGGTCAAAGAATGTCATTGCGAGAGAAGCGAAGCAATCTCGCTGCTTTAGGGATTGCTTTCCCGCGGAACGCGGGACAATGACAAATCCACGCCCCTCCTAACTGAATGGTTAGCCGGGCAGCACATTTCGCCAGGAAAGTAACAAAGACTTTCGAGAAAAATTCGATTGACTTTCGTATTGTTTTCGTGATTACTTATATACAGGTCAATAAATGGAATGGCTATTGTGGTTACGAAAAGAAAACCTGGCCTGACAAAAAAACAGAAGCAGGTCCTTGATTATATAACAAAATTTGTAGACGCCTTCGACTATGCACCAAGTTATGAGGAGATAGCCCAAGGGATTGGTCTATCTTCACCATCCACAATATACGTTCATGTCGTCAATCTTATGAACAAAGGGTATCTTTCCAAGAGGTGCAACTCGAACCGCTCGCTGGAGCTACCCGAAGACAGCAGTTCGGCTTCCGTGGTGGAAACACCGGTGCTGGGTTATGTGGCCGCAGGCCTTCCTATCGAAGCCTTAGAATTTCCGGAGTCGCTCGGTCTACCAGCGGCCATGATAGGCAAAGGCGAAACCTATGTTCTGCGCGTGAAGGGCGATTCCATGATCGAGGACCACATAATGGACGGCGATTACGTGATAGTGGAGAGACGCGATTTGCCGGAAGAAGGCGAAATGGTTATAGCGCTCATCAGGAATAGCGAAACGACTCTTAAGCGATGGCGCCGCTCAGGAAATAAAATAGTTCTTGAACCGTCCAATCCAAACTACACTCCAATGAGTTTTGATTCCAATGAAGTTGTCATTCAAGGCGTGGTGGTGGGCATTCTCAGAAAGTATCGGAAATGAACGCCGGTATTCGGTACATCCTGCACGTGGACGCGGATGCTTTTTTTGCCTCTGTAGAGCAAGCCGTTCATCCGCACTTGAAGGGTGTGCCGGTGATAGTGGGGGGCAGCGATCGCGGAGTGGTTTCAGCCGCGTCGTATGAGGCTCGGCGGTTTGGTGTCCATTCGGCGATGCCGATTGTGCAAGCCAGAAAATTGTGTCCTCAAGCTGTGTTCCGGGACCCGGACTTTCCGACTTATATGGATTTTTCACGCAGAATGTTCTCTATAATGAGAAAATACTCACCAGCGGTTGAGGTCACGAGCGTGGATGAGGGTTACGTCGATCTCACGGGCACCTTAAAGCTTCATAAAGCTCCGGCCTGGGAAATCGCTCATAGGATTTTGTCGGAAATAAGAGCCGATTTGGATATAAACGTATCCGGTGGTTTAGCCGGAAGCAGAACCGGAGCCAAGATGGCTACGAGTCTCGCTAAACCTAGCGGGCTCCTGTATTTGGAACCGTCGCGATCGGGCCAAATACTGAGAGCCTTACCGGTTGGGTCAATCCCGGGGATCGGAAAGAAAAGCGAAGAGATCCTTAAACGGCACAAGATTCTGACAATAGGCGACCTTTTGGCTGCGCCTAGGCCTGTGATAAATAGACTTTTCGGCCGGTGGAGCGAGAGGCTGCTGGAAATAGCTTCCGGAAATGACACGCGAATGGTGGTATCGGAATCCTACTGTGAAAGGAAATCTTATTCCAAAGACAGGACGCTCGAGCAAGATACGTCTGACCTGGAGTATGTATGGTCGGTAACCGCAGGATTGGCGGAGAAACTCGCTGCTCGATTGCGCGAGGACGAGAAAAGCGCTCGCACGATCACATTTAAGGTACGTTATTCGGATTTCACTGAGACCGGCAAGTCTAGGTCGTTGAAAACATCAACCGATGCCAACCGGGAAATCCTCACGGTTTTGTTTCAACTCTTCCGTGAAAACGTTTCGCGACGAAAAAAGGTAAGGCAGGTTGGAGTGAAGATTTCCGGGTTGAACAGCCCCGTATTCCAAGCCGAACTGTTTGATCCGATTAGCCCTATACACCGAGAGAGAGATAGAACCGTAGATAAGATTCGGAAACGATTCGGGTTCCAGGCTGTCCGGGTCGCCTCGTGCGGTCCGCCCTTCCATCGCCTTCAAGGACATGTGCCCTAGGTCGTTGGCTCGGGCTTTTCCTCCTCAGCGGGCGGGGCTTCCTCGACTGGAACTTCTTCCTTCATTGGCGCGGCCACACTGGCCAAAGCCACCCCAGCATCCTGGGCGGCTGTAACTCCCTTGGGAAGAGTTATGTCGCCTATATGGAGTGAGTCTCCAATATCCAGCCCCGAGATATCGACTGTAACAGAGTTAGGGATATCGTCCGGAAGGCATATCACGCGTAATTCTCTAGTGGTAGGCTGAAACAGGCCACCTCTATCAATTCCTGCCGGTTTTCCTTCAAACTCCAAGGGGACAGTTACTTCAATGGTCTCGTCCATCAAAATCTCAAGGAAATCAAGATGCACCAGACCCCCATCTACCGGGCGCATTTGCCGTTCCTTCAACACGGCCACGCGTGTTGCTACAAGCTTTCCATTTTCAGTGACTTTCAGATCCAAGAGGGGATTTCGGCCTCCCTCCTCCATTGCTTTCCTGAATTCACGCACATCAACGGAGAGCTTACGTGGTTCTGTCTTCTTGCCATAAAGCACAGCGGGAATCTTTCCCGTCACACGAAGCCGCCGCGCCGGGCCTTTGCCGGTTTCGATACGCTGTTCTACTGATAGACTGATTTTATTCATATTTGCCTCCGGCAGGAGCCTCGACTCAAGTGCGTTCGGTACAAGGCGCCTAAAAGCCGATAATTATACAAAAAGTTCCGATACTGAAACTTCTCTGTGTATTCTACTAATTGCTTCG
>JBKQRG010000255.1:0-32512 GCA_052144015.1 Desulfomonilaceae bacterium | reverse complement strand
CACCAGGATGAAAGAGGGGAGCTTCTGCCCAGTCACCAGGACTATGTCTGTAATCGGAGGAAAGTGGAAACCGATTATTATGTGGACTGTTCGCGGCGGCACGAGACGATTCGGTGAAATAAAGAAGATGATCCCGGGAATCACCCAAAAAATGCTCACACAGCAGCTCAGAGAATTGGAGCGTGACGGGATCATAAACCGAAAAGTGTACCCCGTTGTTCCGCCTATGGTTGAATATTCGTTGACTGAATACGGGCGAACCCTAACACCGATCCTTGATGCAATGGCAGAATGGGGTACAGGTCACAGAGATTCAGGCGGCTCGCGGAGATAGTGACGGTTGCGAGGGAATTTTGGGGCCACGGCTTGGAATGATAGGGCCTCGATTGCTCTTGAATCATGACCAATCGGGGATCACCGGATACAACACCCTCAGTAAGGCGATTTCGAGAACAGCCGAATAGTGAGAACTGTCATTTCTAGGCCCTATCCCCTCCCCCGTCAGCGGTAGGTCTACCTGTCACGGCGGACTCTGACTTCCACGCCCCCTTACCGCGAGAAACAAATGGGGCAAGAAATCTTTTTCTTTTTCCCGACACCTGGGGAGTGATACAATAATTTAGATCTTTATCCTCATTTAACCGATTATTACTCAAAAGGAACTCTGTTACGACCGGCAGGCGCTTACGAAAGAAGATTACCGGCCGGCTCGTGACATGGGAATGGGCAGGTGAACCAAGCCTGGCCGCAAGATAGGAGCTATACTCAAAACCCCCACTAGAGTGCGAATAGCGTACGACGACATGTCGAGTTCACATATGCAAAATTTTGTTATTCAATGTCGGAGCAGATCAGCTACTCTAAAAAATCGAAGCCTCAATCCGTACCCTGCGCATCGATTACGTATTGCAGCGGGACTGCAAGACCTCCATTTGCGAGGGTAATCCGCTGTAGAAGGTGTGGCCCTTGACCCGCTGGCGGGATTCAGTCGCCGACCAAACATATAGAAGCGGCAGAAGTTGAGGTGGTCAAGGTACGGCCCACAGGAGGTAGCAAGAATGGTCTCGAAAAGGCAGGACCAAACAACAGTGCCGAACAGACGACTCTTTCACTCCCTGGATTCAAAGATTGTTGCAAGCTTCGGGATACTGTTCGTGGCGATACTCTCCATGAGTGGCTTTCTCCTGGCGTTTGGAATTCCGTTCACGGATTTTGTCGGATTCTACGGTCGCGAACGTGATGAGGTGTTTCGCAGTCTAAGTTTGACAGCAGATCTCAAGAAGGAGCGCTTTGTTTCGTGGCTGGCGGAGCGCAAGAAAGATGCCAGATTCATTTCAGACACAAGCCTCGCAGAGTCTTCCGTGAAACAGTTGCGTGACAGAATTCAAGGAGATCAGCGGCGTGGAGCGCCGGCGGATTTAGTAAACCTCGAAAGCTACAAAGCTCTTAATGAGTATCTCCAGATGGTATTCGGAACATGGTCAGCCTATCGCAGAATACAGGTGGTGGATAGCAAGACAGGCGTAATTATGTATTCCACAGATGCAAAGGAGGTAGGCAGCCGGATTTCTGAAACGGGGGGTCTAGTCAAGGCAATGTACGCCCCTCAAGGCATATCAGTTGAAGTGTTAATGTCTTTGCCGGCGGCTGAGCCTGACCTGGTTATCAATTCCATTATTCCAAACCGCTTTCCAACGGGTGACAAAGACAAGTTTGCGGTCGGCGTGCTCCGGCTATTCGTACGTACCGATGAGTTTCTGAAACCGTTGCTCTATATAGGTGAGGGGCTAGGGCAAAGTGGCGATATAGTACTTGTCGACCAGGATCAAAGAATCTTGATGCCGATTAAGTACCCGCTTCCGGATGGATCTGCCGCTAAGATCTTAGAGTATCAGATCAAGGCAAAGCCTGCGGAGTTGGCTGCTAGAGGGCATGACGGAATCATTCTGGCTAAAGACTACCGCGGTGTCCCGGTTCTGGCAGCTTACAGAAGTATCATGGTAACGCCGGACCTGAGCTGGGGCCTAGTGGTGAAACGTGACAAGTCAGAGTTATTCTATTCCGTGTGGCAGCGGCTAATCTATTCTCTCGCCATCGGTCTGGCAGCCATGTTGGGAGGGCTGGCATTAATCGCAGTGATGACGAAAAGGATCTCTAGACCTCTTATGACCCTGTCTCGAACTGTACGTAAGGTAGAAGCAGGCAACTACAGCGCTCGCGCCAGTGTGGAGAGTTCTGACGAAGTAGGCGATCTAGCCAATGCCTTCAACTCGATGATCGAACGTGTGGAGAATTGGCACAAAGAGATGAACGAAAAGGTACGAGTCCGCACATTAGAACTGAATGATCTCAACCAAGCTCTCAAGGTGGAAATGGCCGAACGAGAGCAGGTGGCGGAGGAACTTCGACGTAACGAGGCGAAGCTGAAGGGCATTTTTAAGGCCGCACCTGTAGGAATCGGAGTGGTTGCCAATCGCATGATTACGGAAGCCAATCAAGGTCTCTGTGCTATGACGGGGTACTCCAGAGAGGAATTGTTGGACCAAAATGAGCGGCTTCTTTACCCGACGGAAGCGGAACACGAAGTTGTAGGACTAGAGAAATATAGGCAGATCAGCGACAAAGGGACTGGTACTGTTGAGACTGTCTGGCGGCGCAAAGACGGCGAGGTCATCGATGTGCTCCTGAGTTCTACACCGCTTGATCCCACTGACATGTCGCTGGGCGTGACGTTCACGGCGCTGGACATTACCGAGCGAAAACGCTCCCAACGCTACTTAAGCGAAGCCCGAGAGCAGTGGGTGCGGACCTTCGATGCCATTCCGGATCTCGTTGCAATTATAGACAAGAACAACCGCATCGTTCAGACCAACAGAGCACTGGCGGAACAACTCGGCTTGCCGAAGGAGCAGCTTTACGGGCAGCCTTGTTTCGGATTAGTTCACAGGACTAACAGTCCACCGGCATTCTGCCCTCACACGCAAATGGTTCAAGATGAGAAAGAACATGGCGCGGAAGTGTATGAAGAGAGCTTGGGGGGATTTTTCTATGTAACGGCCTCTCCGCTCTTGGATTCGAACGGAAAGCTCAAGGGCAGCGTCCACGTCGCCAGGGATATCAACCAACAGAAACGGACGGAGGAGGCGCTTCGCCAATCCGAAGAAAAGTACAGATTGATGTTCGAGTCTTCTCCTCTGGGGGTTTTCCATTTCGACAACACGGGGACGATCACAGCTTGCAATGATAATTTTGTGGCGATAATCGGATCTTCTCGCCAGAAATTGATCGGGCTTAATACAGTCCGAGATTTGAGGGATACGAAGATGACAGCCGCCATCGAGGAGGCCCTTTCAGGCAACCTCGGGCACTATGAGGACTCCTACGCCTCCGTCACAGCCCAAAAGACGACTCCCGTAAAGTGTGAGTTCGCTCCCATAATGTCTCAAGAAGGCACAGTTGTCGGAGGTATTGGTATTGTGGAGAATGTTACCGAGCGAAAAAGGGCGGAGGAAGCTCTACGGAGAAGTGAGTACTTGTACCGCAGCGTGATCGAAAACATCGAGGACGTGTTCTATCGTTCGGATGCCGAAGGTAGGCTGCTTATGGCGAGCCCTTCCGGAGCAAGGCTCTTTGGCCATGATAGTGTTGAGGAGATGATCGGCTTAGCCCTTGACTCATTTTGGGTCGATCAAGAGGGACGGCAGAGGCTCGTTAGTATCGTAAAGGAACAGGGGAAGGCTACTGATTTCGAGGGGGTACTCAAGAGAAAAGATGGATCGACATTTGTGGCGACAGTGTCCACCCATTTCTACCGAGACGACAATGGCGCAATACTTGGAACAGAGGGCATCATCCATGACATTTCCGATCGCAAGCGCATCGAAGCCCAGCTCCTTCAGTCTCAGAAGATGGAGGCTATCGGAACCTTGGCTGGGGGGATAGCGCATGAAGTCAACAATCTGTTGCAAGTAGTACTCGGGCATGCGGACATGCTTCTTATGAGCAAAGGAATGGACGAGAAATTCAACAGATCACTCGAAACCATCCGCATGACCGCACGCAATGGAGCTGATCTGGTAAAGCGCATCCTCACTTTCAGCCGTAGGGCTGAACCGGAGAAGAGCGCGGTAAACCTTACTGAAGCAGTACGGAAAGTAGAAGGGATACTTCGACAGACTATCCCCAGGATGATCCACCTTGAGATGGTTCTCGAAGAAAGCCTGAGAATGATAAGCGCCGATCATTCGCAGGTAGAGCAAATTCTGTTGAACCTGGCAGTAAATGCCAGAGATGCGATGCCGGAAGGAGGGAGGCTCGTCTTCGAAACGAAGAATGTCACGATCCGCAAGGAGTACTGCCGAACCCACCCTGAAGTCAAACCTGGAAAGTATGTGCTATTGACGGTTTCGGATACCGGACAAGGAATGGCGAAAGAAACCTTGGAACGTATCTTTGAGCCCTTCTTCACTACAAAGCAGCCTGGGAAAGGAACCGGTCTCGGGTTGTCGATGATCTTCGGGGTCGTGAAGAGCCACGGCGGACACATAACCTGCTACAGCGAGGTCGGTGTAGGCACAACCTTTAATATCTACTTCCCTGCCTTGACTGAGGACCTTCGTCCCGATGACCTTACAACCACGATCGAGATGCCCGCAGGCGGAACAGAGACGCTGCTGCTCGTGGATGATGAAGATGCCGTGCTGACTCTGGGAGCAGAAATGTTGGAATTGGCGGGTTACACTGTGCTGACCGCAACGAATGGACAAGAGGCGCTGGAAATCTATCGCAATAGAGGTGACTCCATATCGCTGGTGATTTTGGATCTGGTCATGCCTGGGATAAGTGGCCGGAAGTGTCTTGAAGAGTTGCTCAAGATGGATCCCAACGCAAAGGTGTTGATTGCGAGCGGATACGCAGCCGACGGGCCTGCCAAGGAAGCTCGTGAAAGCGGGGCGGTGGGTTTTGTCGGTAAGCCGTTCGATATGAAGCGGATTTTGCTGGCAGTCAGGAAGAGCATTGATGGAGCCTCCACGGAATGATTCTGGGGTCAGCTCTTGAAATGACAGGGTCTCTTAATGGGTGACCCCTTCCCGTACCACCCTTCGGGTGTTAGGGAGCGATTAGTTTCCCTGGTTCGTCAGGCTTAATCTTATACGACCGTCGTTTCTGTCGCTGCTGGGCATGCCTAATTTCAGCACGTAGCCTGTTCAAAGCCCGTTGTTGTCTCTCTAGTGCCTTCATCCTTTCATGATGTTGGAGGGCCTGTTGCCGTGCCTCGGCTTGGCGCTGCCGCAGCTCGGCTGTTCGTTGCCTTGCTTCCGCCTCCGCCTTTGCAGCTTTCTCCGCCGCTTCTGCCTGAGCTTTCAAATACGAATCTATCTTATCTTTTTCACTCTCAGTAAGACGTTGAAAAACCTCTGCTCGTGTGTACTTGTCCTGATCCTTTAGGAGAAAGCGCAAACAGCTTTCGAATCCTTCCTCAGTGCATCTTTTTTTGAAGGCAACCGTCACGGCGTCGTAATAAGGTGCTTCGGCATATTGGGCAAAAGTTGGATATGTGCACAAAAAGAATCCACCCACCAGGACCAGAACAACGAGTCGCTTCATAGTGCACCTCCGGTAATACCGATATGATTTGATTTTAACAAATATATCTGCCCCCCAGAGGGAGGGTCCCCGGTCTCCTGTGTATTTTATTATATATAGCGGCCACCGCGGGACTCCTAGATGCTCAATGTGGTCCTTTTGTCCCTATTACCTTTCCTCATGCAGTTTTGGTGAATTTTTTGTGACGAAGCAGTCCTCCACCATCTCGCTTTGGGGGGCTCTATAACTTCACCCCGATCGTCGATTCTGGTTCGTCTGGTGAAGCCTGTGTTGATTTGGGGGAGTACTTGCGCTCGTTATACAGGGCATCAAGGAAAACCTGAAACATGTTACCCCGAAAGTACTGCTCTGCCTGATAATGATAACGCCACTCCGCAGCCCACTCCTCGACCGTGGTCAGTCCGATGAGCGCCTTGGCTCCGCTGAGTAGGGCTATTTTAACCTGGCCGGACTTTCTGGAACTCCTCAGCCATTCAAGAATTAGTTCGTTGCTGCGTTCGTCCAAGGGAATCACTAGACAGGAACCCCCTCTTCTTGGACTTCCCGGTAGATCCTCCGCGCATGCTCGGCCAAGCGGGCCGGAATCAACGTCCTGGCAAGAGGATACCGGATGTGCTCCATCAGGTTTTGCTTGGAAAACCCGAACTTGAGTTTCTGGGTTGCAGGGTCAATCATATCACTTGCGGCGGACCAATTCATCAAAAAAACAGGCCGCGGGAAGAGGATTATGAAGGGCAATAGTTCGTCTGCGCGGGTCTAACCCCGGCAACCGGGCAGGCTACCGGGGGGGCCGCAAAGTCACCGGGGAAAGAGATCAGGCATTGGGGAAGAAATTCGCAGAAATCTGAAATCGAGCACGTTACGGGGTAGGTCGGTTTTCAATGGACTTTTCCCGTCCCTGCGTCTCCTGTGGCGGAGCCGGGAGACTGGACATTGTAATTCATGTTCTGTCCCTTAATGGACTGAATAGGAAAATGTTTTCCTGTAGCCTGAAAATGTTGTGCTCGAGACTTGAGTCCCGGTGGAAGAGGTTGTGGATTCAGAGCCCATGTGGATGTGGCGACGCTCGGCAGGTTGTCAACCGGCGAGCAATTCTATGAAGCCGGACCCACTTGGAAGTGTGTCCAGGATAAACCAAACGGCGAATCGTGACACGCGGGTATTTCCTTGCTCGCACAGCCAAAAAGCTTGACCGTTGTAACCTTCACGGTTTACGCTGGAATCGGAGTCACGGCCGCCGGTTCAGGTATCACCACATTGTTCCTTCTTGCCGGAAGGAGTCATTATGATATTTATTTGGGGCAACAAAGGGTATGTTGACCGACTTGGATATGTCATAAACCAATGTCCTTCCTGTGGGCAGACAGGGCCGTTCTCAGTCTTCCAAGTTCGCAAGAAATTCACCGTATATTTTATTCCTACGTTCTCGTATTCAAACAAGCAGTATCTCGAATGCGGCCAATGCAAAGCGGCCTTTGAGGTTCCTAAAGAAAAAAAGCAAGCTCTGGCGTCCTCCATTATGTCTCAGGAAGAACTCTCGGCTCTGGTGGCAAGGTTGACTGCTGAAAGACAGCGTCAACAATATGAGGAGCAGCGGCAACTAGATCTCACAGCAACAAAGAAATGCCCATACTGTGCTGAAGAAATCAAGGCTGAGGCTGTCTATTGTAGATTCTGTAACCATGACTTACCGGCTGGTGATTTGCGATAGGCTGGCGAGATTCCCAAGGCGACAGGCTCTTAGCTGCGAAATATTTTCGCGGGAATGCCCGGCTAGGCCCCCGGGGGAGGGGATCAGGACAATCAAAGTCTATTTATTTAAAAGGGTCCCATCCTGGGAGTCACACGCATGTGCTGGGGTAACTTGCCGACGGAAATAGCGGATCACTGTGGGAAAATGACAAACCGTTAGTCCTCAGTGGATAGAAAGCCGGAGTCAATTAGACATTGATTATATTCGGCTTCATTCATCGGACACTCTAACAGGTCTCTTGTGCGTTTGGTGGCTGGCAGTTTGAGCTGCTTTGTCATGCTCTTCAAGTTGTCTGGACCTATGTCTCTGTACTTGGCCGCGTGAGACACATATGTCTTGATACCTGTCTCTTTTCCATTGTATTCGTGGTAGAAAAATATGTGGTCCCCGGATGGATCGCGTCTGAAGCCCTTGCTTGCCAAGCTCTGTTCGGCAACCCGCCTGTCAACTTTCATTGAGCGACCTCAATGAATTCTGCTTCAAAAAGTCGTTTCAGTTCCAGTGCCTGTCTCATCGCCCGAGTATCATCAAGGTCTCGGTAGTGTAAATAAAAGTGAACCAACAATGATTTGAATTGATTCATGGCCTCTTCAATGGATTCGCCACTCGCATATATGTCGAGTCGTTCATTCTCTGCAAACCACAGTTCCTGTCCGCGCCAGATGCGCACGGCAACCGTTCTTCGTGCCTCAAGCTTCGTTTCCCCGGCGGAGAAGACAGATTGTGGAACCTTAAAGTCGTTCTGGAGACTCTGTTCGACTCCTGCTGGCCGCGATTCCCAAACAGAAGGCCGTACCAGAGTAGTCTGATACCCCGACATGTGCAACTCTTGCTCAATGAATTCGGAGGCTGAATTTAGAGTCATCGCAGCAACAGCCATTGTTACACCCCTTCACCCCTAATATAGTCATGATATTTCTTGGTGACCAAATTGTTGAACAAGGAAGCCGACTGGTCGTGTGCCTCGTCCAAATATTTACCGACATCGGTCGCATCAAGATCGCCACTCTTGACATAGTCAAAGTCGAGGAGAAAAGCTTCTTGGCTGCCGTCCTTGTGGATCATTGACTCGATCCGAGTGGTTATTTCACCCCCTTCGACCAACATTGCAAATCCGGTAATGAAATTTGCGATTCTGCCAGACAGTACACTGAGGAGAGGCCCGCCCACAGTGAAGAAATACTCTACCGGTGCTACACCATCTTCTCTCGCAAACGGGATAATATTAACGTGCCTTAACCCCACTCGGGTTAGTTTTTCTACCTTGAAAAGCCCAAAAAACAGACTCATAAGCTCCAGGCACTCGGGCCGAAACTTCTCAAAGCCGGGGTATGAACGACAATAATATGCAAATCCGTAGGCCGACGTCATAACGCCGGCACTCGTGTCTTCTCTTTCAAACCTGTAAGGTTGGAGAGCAACAGCTACTCCCGGTTCCGGAGTCGGGACTAACAGTCTAGGGTAATTTACCTTGATTAGATTCTGTAGCTCGTGACGTCGGCACTCCACAGCTGTCTCCCCAGGAAACCGAACCTCAAATACCACCTCAACCAGAGGTGAATTGGGGTGCCTCACGTCAGGAATCGTCATCACTTATGGCTCTCGATGCTCAGTTTAAGGATATTATGAATTATTATAGATGACCCTCATGACTTAGGTCAACCCCGGTTCTTGCCCGCGAAGACAGCGTAACCGCCGGACAGGTCCCAGTTCATACAGGAAACCTGACATAGAATGCAACGTCTAAAATGGCGCCGGCCGAAAAAACTAATCAATATTCCTGATAACACCTTTCGCAGAATGTTCGCTGGTTCCCAGGGCCGAAATCGTCATAATTTTCCACATAACTTGAACAAATATTCAGCACATCTGACAGGCCGATAAATATTGGTGTTTCTGGAAATGGATGCCGAACATTAGAAAATTTACGGCATAATAAAGACGGCCGATAACATAAGGGGCGCTTTCGGATGTGACAATTTTGGTCACATTGTCCACTGAATGAAAAATACTGCCGATAATCGGGGGGACTGATACCGCACGGCAAAATTGCACCAGATTTGCACCGTGATTTTTTGCCCCATTTTGGAACAGTTTGGCGGAATTATGTAATGATATCAAAAGGGTTGTTGGTGGCGGTGCAGGGACTTGAACCCCGGACACTGCGGATATGAGCCGCATGCTCTAACCTGCTGAGCTACACCGCCATAACCTGAAAAGATAGCATCCACCGGACCCAGGTGTCAAGCTCCTGTAGCGGCAAACGGCTTAGTATGGTTCCGGCGTGTCTGGTTCGGTTCATGGCAAGATTTCTATTCATGCAGACGGGCACGGTTGATCATCTGTTGCACATCGGGATTAGTATTAATTTCAACCAGCATTATACTCGGATTCTCCTGAGCAAAGACTCGGAATATCTCATCTGCGAAAGCCTGCCCGATCATTTGGACACCCTCGAAATCGAGCATAACTGTTTTGAACCTATCAAACCTCGCGAGGAGTCTCTTGGCCTGAGATCTTGAAACGAGCATTTCATCGCCGTATTCAGCTAATCTCACTGGTACTATCGTCTTTGTGAAGCCATAGTCGTCCTCAGACGTAAAACTGTCAAAGACCTGTTTCACTCTCCTGGATGAGTTATTTGCCAATTTCATGTCCACCATAGTCCCCTCGGAAGAACCAGGAGTGTCATCCGCCCAGTAATGCCGGCCACCCAATACATTGTCGTCGCGCCAAAAAACGATCTTACCCGAGAATATCCCGAAACGGTCGAACATCCTGGATGTAAAGAAGATTCCCTCGCCTGTGTGGTGGACAGGATCTGTTGTCAATTTCCCCTTGGCCAGTTCCAGGACGGAATGCCGCTCATCGTCAAGATTCAGTTCTTTTTGGATCTTCTTGAAAATGCCCTCTCCATCGTCAAATATCTGCATCTCAGATAACGTGGCCGTTTTGCTAATAAACACCATGACACGACTGCCCGAAGAATGATCTATCGCATTATTAAGCATTTCCGTAAAACCGTATTGCCAAATCTGTCTGACATTTTCCGGAAGATCTGAGAAGATAGGAGCTATATCATTCCGCCAGACCACATCCTCTCGAAGACCTGCCAAGAAATACTTATATTCCTTTGTTGCAATGGGGCGCAGTTTATATTGACGATCCCGAGTGGCGCCTTCTGCAACCAGGATTTCTTTGGCGATGAGATGCTGAATGTGTTTATTAACGGCCTGGCGGGAAATACCTAAAGCCTCTGATGTAAAAGTGACAATATCGTTTGGATGTTCCTCGACATTCTCAATGATGAACCGGCGGACAGACTCGCCTTGCTTTCGTACTCCAGCCACTTTTCACGACCTAGCGGGATTAACAACCTTATACAAATATATTATCAACCTTGAGCGAGGTTTTGTCAACCTTAAACAATTCAGCGGTTCGGTTTCTGTGGCTCAATTCTCTGCGGACATTCTTCACACTCTGGGACTTCTTTCTTTTTCCCCATTTGCTTGTACATTTGGTTCAGGTTGCCCAGACAATCAGCTACGGCGGGGTGATCGGCTCCAAGCGCTTTTACGTATATCGGCAACGCTCGTTTGTACAGAGGCTCCGCCTCTGAATACCGGCCCTGGTCCCTATAAAATTCCGCCAAATTATTCAGAGCAGCAGCAACATCGGTGTGGTCCGGTCCAAGCGTCTTTTCTGTTATCGCTAGTGATCTCTTGTACAGCGGCTCAGCCTCGGTAAATTTTCCCTGCGATCTATAAAGCTCGGCCAGATAGTTCAGAGATATAGCAACATTGGGATGGTCCGGTCCGAAGGTATTTTCGGCTATTTCCAGGGATTTCTCGACGATCTTGGTTGCTTCGGTATATTTCCCCTCGCGGCATAGCCTTACTGCCTCCTGATTGAGCTGATTCCACCTGCCCTGTTGGGCCGAGGCGACGGACGCAATAACAGCAAGCGAGGCCAGCGCTATGAACGGTTTCCAGTGCCACATTCGTCAATCTCCTTTGCGCCGCGATCATTGCCCGTCAAACCTACGAAAGATACACTTACCATGCATGAGCTACGCGTCGCCCCTCGCCGGGGCCTACTCTCCCGACCCGACGCCTGAGGATTTCACGTCCATTTTCACACAAGCATCATTCTTTTGAAAGCATTCGGTTAGAAGGTAGTCCCGGCACGACCGGCACGGAGGCCGGCCGCTACCAGAGCAACTCGGGCGCCCAGTTCGAATTCCGGTAGGGACCGGCCTCCCCGCGATTCGCGGGGTCCTTCTAAACGAGAGAACCATCTTTCTGGCATATCAAAGGTAAATGCAAGTAGCGGTAGGGAGGTCTGTGGCCTCCGTGATCTTTCCCAAGCAATTGGATGAGGTCATCAAACGAGGTCGGGCAAGGCCCGACCTAGCTCACTATTTGCGACCGGCAGGGACGCCGGCCGCTACCAATCATTATTCGACGCCGCGTAATCGCACGGAGTATCAATTATAGCCAGCGGCACTGACTGTCGCACCCAAACATTCTTGGGCCGCCGCGTCCAGCCGAGTGATGCCGGGAACCGATTTTCGGTTTGAGAGCGGACTTCGATCACGTTCACTATAATATTCGCGTGTTTTGAGAATCGCTACGAACGATCAGCAGGTCATCCTTCAGTTACGCGGGGAGCGGGTCTGTCATTGCGAGGAGTGAAATCCCGCGTTCCGCGGAAAAGCAATTTCCCAAGCCTGGAGATTGCTTCGCTCCGCTCGCAATTACAATCTTTGGCCGCCCGTAACCGAAGAGTTACTTCAGCAGCAGTATGGTGCTTGACCGGCGGGCATGCGGTGTAGTACGCTCGGGAAACGACCATAAGAGCACTTTTACAAACAAAATAGTGGCAGGTTAAAATCCTCGAAACTCAGTGGAGAACGGGAGCCTTTTCGGGTTCAGAGGAACCATCCCCAGGCTCTGCCCCCAAGACCGACAGATGATGCGATCTCCGCGTATCTCGAACAAGATGATCCCCAAGCAGAATATCTTGTTTAACATCGTACACAGGATAGGCAAACTACAATGAAGACAAAAGAAATAAAAAGAGTTGGAATTTTAGGCACAGGAACCATCGGCGCGAGCTGGGCAACTTTTTTCGCGGGCAAAGGCATCCCTGTCAAAATGCACGATGTGGATACATCCATCCTGGATAGAGGCGTTCGCAAAGCCAAGGAGAATTTGGCGACCCTCGTTCAGTACGGCATGCTGGACAAGTCGATGCTAGGCGCTGCAACAGAAAATGTGCTCTCAGCCAAAAACGTTCGAGAATTGGTTGAAGACGCAGACTATATCCAGGAATCAGCCCTCGAGGATTACGATGTTAAGAAAAAGATATTTCATGAGCTGGACTCGTTGACTCCGGCGGATGTGATTTTGGCAAGCAGTTCTTCAGGCCTCCTCATGTCGGAGATCCAGTCAGTTACTGAAAAACCTGAACGTTGCCTCATTGCGCATCCCTTCAATCCGCCTCATCTAGTCCCTTTGGTTGAGCTGGTTCCCGGCCGCCGAACAGATCTTGAATTGGTTCAATTCGTAAAAGGTTTCTTCGAAGGTCTGGGTAAGATTCCGGTGTTGCTTAAAAAAGAGGCGCCCGGGCACATTGCGAACCGTCTGGCGGCAGCACTTTGGAGAGAATCCATTGAGATCGTCACCCGAGGTATTGCCAGCGTCGAAGACGTGGACAAGGCGCTCTATGCAGGACCCGGGATTCGATGGGCTCTAATGGGCCAACACCTTATTTACCATTTGGGAGGTGGAGAAGGAGGATACGAGTATTTCATAGATCATATAGGTAAGGCTTTCGGAACATTGTGGGAAGACATGCCAACTTGGACGGCAATCTCGGATGAGTCCAAAAAGACTCTTGTGGAAGGCGTGAAAGATGCCGTCGGTGATAAAAGTCTCACAGAACTTGCCCGATGGCGGGACAAGAAGATTGTGGATTTGGTTAAGATAATATACGAAAAACCAACTCTCTAGTGGATTTCGTGCATGCCTGTACTCGTTCGGGCTTAAACCATAAGGTATTTCTTTCTTACCTCTTCGTTCCCCTTGAGTTCGTCCACTGTGCCCTGAAAGCGGATCATCCCCTTGTCCATGACGTAACCCCGGTCGCTCAAACCGAGGGCCAGGCCTACATTGTGCTCGCAGATAAGCATGGTGAGTCCCAGCTTCTTGATCTCACCCAACTGCTCCTCCATAGTCTTGATCACTAGCGGAGCCAGACCTTCACCGGGTTCATCCAGAAGGATAAGCCGAGGATTCGTCATCAATGTTCTGGCGACGGCCAGCATCTGTTGCTCGCCTCCACTGAGCTGGGTCCCCATGCGTTTATCCAGCACCTCCAGTACCGGGAATAGGCCATAGATCCGATCCAGATTCCAGATGGCCCCTTCCCTCTCTATTCGGCCAATCATTATGTTCTGGCGAACTGTCAGATCCGGAAATATACGCCTGGTATCGGGAACATATCCGATCCCCATCCGGGCAATGCTATAAGGGGGTTTTCCGACGACCTCTTTTCCCAGAAACCGGATGCTGCCGGACTTTGGCTGGGTTAGCCCGATGATGCTCCGGAAGGTTGTGGTCTTTCCTGCACCGTTCCGGCCCAGGAGACAGACCGCTTCTCCTTCTTTCACATCCAATGAGATACCAAACAGGATATGGCTTGTGCCGTAATAACTATGAATGTCCTTGATTTCGAGCATTTTACGCAGCGCCCCCCAGATAGACTTTTTGAACCTCTGCACTCTCTCTCACCTTTTCGGGGGTTCCGTCTTCAATTAGCATCCCTTGGTGCAGAACGGAGATTCGTTTGGCGACTCCGAAAACGACGGCCATGTCGTGCTCCGTAAAGAGAATGGTCAGTCCTCTTTCCGAGGAGAGCTTCTTGATCAGGCCCATGGTGATCTCTGTTTCTTCGGGGGACATGCCGCAGGTGGGCTCATCGAGCAGCAGCATTTCAGGCTCGGTAGCCACAGTGACTGCTAACTCCAGTCGTTTCTTGTCCCCGTGGGAGATAGACTCGCCCGGAACATCGGCCTGGTCGGCCAATCCAATGTCCTCCAGAATGCCACAGACCTCTTCCTTGTAGAATTTGCTCGCATTCGAGAAAAACTTGAGCGTGACACCACGATGAGATAACAACCCCATCAACACACTTTCATAGACCGTGAACTTGGGATAGATACTGGTGATTTGAAAAGAGCGGGTTATCCCAAGCTTGCAGCGACGGTAAGCCGGCAAATCGGTGATATCTTCTCCCTTGAACAGGACCTTTCCGGAGGTGGCTGGATGATATCCCGTGATCAGGTTAAAGTAAGTGCTCTTGCCTGCTCCGTTGGGGCCGATAATCGCGTGGATGTCTCCCCTCGTTATTTCAAGGCTCACCTCTCGGACCGCATAGAGCCTGCCGAATTCTTTGGAAATGGACTGAGTCTCAAGAAACATGGTTCATCTCTTTGCCAACGAGTTTTTCCGCATCTCTTCGATCCTTGAGCGTGTCAAGCGCGAAACCCAAAATCCCGCCTGGCAGGAAGAAGATTATAAACAGAATCAGCGCGCCCATGACAACAGGCCAGTAAACCGTGAATCCCAGAACCCAAGCATGGAAAAAGGTCATCACGAATGTACCCAAAACAGGACCCAGAAACACAGAGGGGCCTCCCAAAATCGCTGCCATTACCGGCTCGCCCGATTTGATCCAGGTGAGATAGGAGGGAGCGACCGAGCGGTAGAATGGGACCCAGATGGCTCCGGCAAGTCCAGCAAGGGCTGCTGCAATTACAAATGCAATCAACTGATATCGAGCTATGTTGATGCCCAGGAATTCGGTCCTCTCCGAATTCTCCCTCATGGCCTGGATCGTGTACCCGAAGGGAGAATGAATGATCTTCCAAATAATCCACGACGAAACCAGGAAGACGATAAGGATCAAATAGTAATATGCTGAGGGCGACTTCAGAAAATCGGGTGGAAACACGCCCTGGATGCCGTCATCACCGCCCGTAACATCATGCCACTTGAAAACGATGGTCCAGATCAATTGACCGAAGGCCAGCGTCAGCACTGCGAAATAAATTCCTCTGAGTCGAACGCAGAAATACCCCACGATCAAGCCGGCAAATGCTGCCAGGAGTACTCCTGCCACTATGCTGAGCCAGAAATTGAACTGCCAGTCGACCATCAGCATGGCGACAGCATATCCACCAAGCCCGTAGAAGGCGGCCTGGCCGAATGACATCTGCCCCATATATCCGAAGAGCAGGTTAAAACTGATGGCCAGCATGGCCATCACAAGGGCCTCACACAAAACCGTCAGGTAAAATTCGCTCAGGACAGCCGGAGCGACTAGAAGAAGGAGGATGAGAACCACGATCCACCATTTCCGTTTGGCCCATCCCTCATTTCCTTTAATACGATTAGCTTCCATTGTTATCTTTCCGGTCTCCCGAAGATTCCCCACGGACGAATTATCAATACCACGGCCATCACAAGGAAAATGAATGCTAACGCTAGGTTAGGCAAGAACATAATTCCGAAGGCGTACACCTGACCGACGATAAAAGAGCCGAGGAGCGTTCCGGGCAGGCTCCCCATTCCGCCGATGACCACCACAGCAAAACATTCAATGATGATCTCGATATCCATTCCCAAAGCAACCGACCCAAAGGGCGCAGTAACTGCCCCACTCAAGCCGGCGATAGCAGCGCCCAGCACGAAAATTGACGTGAAGAGCCATGGAATGGGGATACCGAGGGCTGACACCATTTCCCGATCGTGGGCAGCGGCACGGATTATGTCCCCCAGACGTGTGCGGTACACCAGCCACCAGAGAAAGACTACAAGTGCTGCTCCCAGAAGAATGACGAAGAAATTGTATGAAGGAAATGGGAAATCAAACAGGAGTACGGCACCTGTAAAAGGTTCGGGTCTTGGAATCGAGAGAAACGCGCCGCCCCAGCCCCATTTGACCACGTCGGTGATGACCAAGATGATGGCGTATGTGGCGAGCAACTGTTCAGGCCACCCTCTGGAATACAGGCGTCTGAGCAGACCAAGTTCGATAATCAACCCGACGACCGCCAGCATAAGAGCAACTATAACGGCCGCAATGTAAAACCCGAACGTCGGCATCAGGAGAAATTTCCAGACACTGTAAGAAAGAAAGGCCCCCAGCATGTACAGGGACCCGTGGGCGAAGTTCAGTACTCTTAGCACTCCAAAGGTCAAGGAAAGGCCCGAGGCGACCAGAAAGAGGAGGGCGCCCCGGGCTATTCCGCTCATAAACTGATTGAACAGTACGTCAAAAGACACAGCTTCAGCTCCAATGATAGTGGGTTATCTCTGAACCCCCGTCTTTTTCCAAATCTCCCGAACACTTTCCTCAGGACGAATTACCTGCTCCCCTGGGATTCGAGAGAGATCCTTCCAGATCTTGAAGGGGTAATCCGGGGATTTTCCTATGACTCCCTGATAGCATGGCACTGTTCCCATATGGTCGAGGGGGCGGATTGTATATGGCCCTCTCAACATATCAAACTTCATCCCTTCCAGGGCCTTAATGATTGGCTCGCTCTCGACAGACTTGGCCTTTTCAGCCGCGGCTTTGAACAAATAAAGGGTCTCATAGGCCATGACTGCCCACGAATCGGGATAATTGCCTGCATTGGCTTTTTTGTATTTTTCTACAAATGCCATCATCTCTGGGTTCGGGTCCATAAAGAAGCACCCTCTACCAAAGGCCAGTGTACCGTCGGGTGCATCATGCCCAAGAGCATGAAGCACAGACAGGTCATAGAGTGCTATAAAAGGAATCTTTTGAAAGAAGCCATAAGGCAGAGCCTGCTTGGTGAAGGACACCAGATCTCCGCCAAAGAGAGAGCCATGGACTGCATCGGGCTTCTTGGCCATAATCGCCGTGATAAAGGAGGTGAAGTCTTTTTCGCCTAGTTTGGGCCAAGCTTCGTACAGAATCTCTGCATCCGGAACCAGCTTTTTGATTTCATCCGCGAAAGCGGTTTCCTCGCGACGCCCGAACTCATAATCCGGACCGATAGTGCAGAACTTCTTTGCCTTGGGAAACTTCTGGTGAAGGTACCGCGTATTTGCAGTAGCTTCCATGTAGGTATTGGGGACAATTTGGAAAATGTACGGAGTGAACTTGTCCACTGTTTGAGCCTCAGTGTTGGCGATCCCCGCGATCCTGATCACCTTGTACTCCGAGTGGACCACCTGCATGGCCAGACCCACTCCACTGCTGCACGGTCCCATGAGAAAACTGGCCTTCTCCCGGAGGATCAGGTCTTTCACTTCCCTTACTGCCACATCGGTCTTCGCCTCAGTGTCTCGAACGACATATTCGAGCTTCTTGCCTAGGACACCCCCTGCGGCGTTGATTTCCTCAACCGCCATCTTAATGCCGGTGATAGCGGATTCCGAGTACATGTGGCAGCCGCCGGCAAAATCGTAAATGGCCCCGAACTTAATGGTCTCCTGGGCAAGGGCGTGCCCGACGATTCCTAGGCCTGCCATCAGCAGAACAGTTAGCGCCAGCGCTGTGACCCTCAATCCCTTACTTTTCATGGTCCCCTCCGTATGCGGTTATGATGAAAACTGGCAATGAGCACGCCAATTGAAGAACCGATCGGTTCTCTTTTGGTAACGGCTCAACGTCCTAAATTGACAAAGTTATGCGTACCGATTTAACGGACAAAGTTTGTCGCTATTGAAAAAGCCGACGCGAACTGGAATGAAAACACCGCCACAGATGCGGAAACAACGTCAGCCTGGACCATAAAGTCTGTACAACTGAATTGTCAAGTATAATCTCCTGGAAGCTGAGATTTCCTGGTCTTGCTCAGGGCCGGAGCAACTCCAGTACCGTCATTTTGACGTCGAACATGACAAATTTGCTTCTTCAAACTGTCTGTCTGCGTAGTCTAATAGGTGAGGACCATGCCGCCGTCAAAAAGAAGGTCTCCACCTATGAGGTATTTTCCATATCGAGAGAATCCGAAGATAAACAGATTCCCTACTTCAATGGGGGCCATCATCTCCTTTATACGGGACGTGCCCATCATCACGTCCCTTACGACCTCTTCCTGGGAAATCCCACGCTGTTCGGCTTGATCGGGAATCTGCTTCAAGGCCAGGCCGGTTTTCACAAAACCGGTGCTCACCGAAAACGACCTTATCTTGCCTTGTCCTTCGGCTGAAATTGATTGAGAAAGCGCCCGAAGCCCGAATTTCGTGATATTATAAACCGGTTTATTCATCGTACAAATATGACCGTGAACGGAGGACATGTTGCCGACGACGCCGGTACCTCCTTTGCTCTTCTTCATGTGGGGAATGCACAGCTTAGACAATAGGAACGGCGCCCTGAGCATAATGTTCTGCATCAAATCATATTTTTCCATGGGGAAGTTTTCTATTGAATCTATGTGCTGAATGCCCGCGATATTGGCCAGGTACTTGATGGATCCCAACTTAGCTGCTTCAGCGACAGCATTCTTTACATCATCGTCTTTTGAAAGGTCCGTCTTACGAAAGACCATCTGCCCACCCATTTCTTTGGCCATCTCTTGAGTCTTTTTTCCTTCAGCTTCACTTACGTCCAGACCCATAACGAGGAGGTTATTTGCGGCCGCCGCCACTGCTGTAGCTCTTCCAATACCCCCCGAAACTCCTGTCACAACACAGATATTGCGGGGATTGAAATCGTCGTCCAGCAGTACGAGGATTTCTTCTGATTTAATAAGGGGCTCTTTGATATCCATGATCGAAGAAATCTCCCTTCAAAATTGCGAGAGACCGATGCAATTCAGAGGCCACAATTCCAAATATTCACTCCAGCTCTCATGCGAATCATAAAAAGAGGTGAAATAGTAGGAGGTTGGCTATGGTGTATTTAATGGATCACATTATTGTTGTTGCATCCGGAGGGTGATTTGGCATAGAGTTTGAGTCTCAATCCGTATACACCTGTAGCAAGTCTGCGACAAGAGAGGTGTCAGCATGCCCTTCGAAGCAGCGATCAAGCCTCGAAAAGATGGATCAAGACCTTTATCAGTTAGCTCGTCAGCGACCTCTGACAAAATCCCTGAACTGGACCTGCTTCAACTCATAATCGACAACATTTACCACGGAGTAATGATAACCGATCCTCAAGGATACGTGACTCACCTCAACCGTCCATACGGACACTTTCTCGGAATAGATCCACAAACGCAGATCGGAAAACATTGCACAACTGTAGTTGAAAACTCGCGTATGCACATAGTAGCCGAGACCGGGAAGGCGGAGATCAATTACGCTCACAGCATCAAAGGGCATGACATGGTTGTCCAGAGGATTCCCATCAAAAGAAACGGACAAGTCATAGCAGTTTTCGGTCAAGTCATGTTCAAAGATGTCCGAGACGTCAGTAAACTTGCCCGCGAACTTACTGTCTTGGAATCGAAAATTCACCTATACGAGCAAGAACTGCTTGCGCTTCGATCCACTCGATATACCATGGACAGCATAGTTGGAGTAAGCCGGGCGGTGCGAGATTTGAGAAAAGACGCTTCTAAGGCTGCCGCAACTCATCTTCCTGTGCTAATTTCCGGTGAGTCGGGGACGGGAAAAGAATTATTCGCCCAGGCTATACATCATGCCAGCTCCAGACGTTTGCATGCCTTTGTCCGTATCAACTGCGCCGCAATTCCAAGAGATTTGATGGAGTCGGAGCTGTTCGGGTACGAAGAGGGGGCGTTCACCGGCGCCTTATCCAAGGGAAAACCGGGCAAGTTTGAACTCGCGCGCCACGGTACTGTTTTCCTTGATGAAATAGGTGACTTAGCTCTGGATATGCAACCAAAACTACTGCGAGTCCTGGAAGAAAAAGAACTGGAGAGGGTGGGAGGCACAACCGTTGTTCCTGTCGATTTCCGCCTGATCGCAGCGACGAACCAGAATTTGGAGCAAATGGTCGCTCAAGGCAAGTTCCGGCGAGACCTCTTTTATAGACTAAATGTCATTCCATTGAATATCCCGCCACTAAGAGAAAGACGAGAAGACATAATGCCGCTCGCGCGAGTTATGCTCCGAGAGATTACAAAAGATAGTGTGGGCAGGGAAATAAGAATCGATCCGCAGGCTGAAACGATACTTGGAAATTACAATTGGCCGGGAAATGTGCGAGAGCTTTCCAATCTCCTGGAACGAATAGTCTCTTCTTTAGAAGGTGACACCATTTTTGCTCGCCACATTCCTGCTCATCTTTATGGCTCGCCGAAGGGGGCAGCCCTCCCTGAGGCGCTCATGCTAAAGGATGTCATGGATCGTGCAGAAAAAGAGGCAATTCGGCATGCGCTGGCCGTTTCAAAAGGGAACAAGGCCCATGCCGCCAAGCTGTTGGGAATTCATAGGACACTTCTGTACAAGAAGATCAGGAAACATGGGATGTCACTTGTACGGGGCGATTGCCAAATGTGTAGCCATTTTGATACATCGCGGCCCGATTAGTTGCATCGCTACATCCAATGTTTTGATTTTCATAATGTGTCAAATATTTAGCCGGGCCGGCTTGCCGGGTGTTGTTTGTTAGCGTCTTGCTCCTCGTTCCGAGGCTCCAGCCTGGGAACGAGATCATTTTAAACCGGCCCCTACGCAGCGATGGTTGCCGCCGTACCCGGAATGGCAAGACGCTGCTCCTAATGCAGCGCACTGTGCAGGCAACCCATTAGGCCCTTCGGAATCCCCTCATCTTTTACCTGCTCTCTAATGCGCCGAATCTCGGGCAGCAGATCGATGAAAGCTTCAAGGATTCTCGGATCAAAGTGTCGGCCTTTCCCGTCATTCATTATCGCTATTGTCGCGGGCTCGGACATGGCGGATCTATAGACTCGATCATTTACCAGCGCATCGTACACGTCGGCAACCGCCACTATTCTGCCGGATTCAGGGATGACATCGCCCGACAACCCATTGGGATAACCGGAGCCATCCCATTTCTCATGATGTGCCAGGGCGATTTTCGCGGCCGTTTGCACCATTTCGACACTCGAGTCGCCGAGGATCCTACTCCCTATTTCCGTGTGGGTTTTCATGATTGCGAATTCTTCCGGCGTCAAAATTCCCGGTTTCTTAAGAATGTTGTCCGGAATCCCTACTTTTCCAATGTCGTGCATCGCTGCGGCAAGTCTTATGTCATCGGCGGCCTGATCCTTCCATCCGAGGTTTCTTGCCACTGCCGAAGAGTAGAGGCCGATTCGCCTGATGTGGGCACATGTTTCTTTATCCCGATGCGCTGCAGTGGACAGCAAACGAAATATGATTTCCTCCTCGCGTTGCCGGACCTGGACGGTTCGATCCAGCACGCGCGCTTCAAGGGTTCTCTCATATTGCTGACTGAGGGACGTGAGGCGCTGTCTCTCCAATGCATTGGAAACATTTATTAAAATTTCATTTTTCCTGAAGGGCTTAATCACATATCCGTACGCGCCTAATTGAACCGCGGAAAGAGCCGTGTCCTTGTCGTCGACGCCCGTGACTAAAATAACGGCTGTTCCAGGGAATCGATTTCGAACAAAATCGAGGAGATCCAATCCGGATATTCCAGGCATTAAGACATCGCTGACGAGGAGTCGGAAGTCCTCGTCTTCGAGCCGCCGCATTGCTTGCTCGCCACTAAACGCCGTGGAGCACGCATGCCCTTCGGCCACAAGCCAGCGGGAAAGTATTTCACAAACCGCGGGTTCATCGTCGGTTACGAGAATTCTTGAAGCGTTACTTTGGGTTGTTGCCATTAGCCACCCTCCCCGTTTTGCGGATTGCATCCAAATAAATTATTAAAAGGCCGATGGCCTTATAGTTAGTCTTGACGAAAGTCTGGCCCGTCGCGGTCTATCTCCCGGAAGCTGATTAAACGGCTCTCCACCGGGTCAACCACGGCTGTGGAGAAAAACCTGGTTGGAAAATATCTCTTCAGATTGATGAATTGCTTTTGCACAGAATAGAACCCGTCGAGAAAAAGGACTCAACAGAAATGCCGTGATCGGCACCAGCCTTCTCAACCCAACCCTGTCTAAGAAACGATACACCAAACCGCCTGCCCCACAATCGTATCTCCATGCATATTTTTCGACGAATTGGATTTCCCGAAAACGACTTGCAGCACTATTTACCAATTTCTTTTTGGACAAGTACTGGGTCGAGGTCTTGAGGTACTGTGAATTCTCCATGCTAATCTTTCTCGCTTCTGTTCTTTTGTTTGTACCCAACCCAAAACCCAGCCACGACCAAAAGAGCAAGAAACGGTATTGTTGAAATATAGTAGCCAACGGAATTGAAACGTGAGGTTCTACGAGGCGGTACCTGGAAGGAAACGAATGCAGACTTTTTCCCGAAGGTTTAAGCACTCTTTCAATCTCCGCAAAGACTGCCGGATAATTCTTTATGTGTTCCATCACATCGTAAGAGACCACCAAGTCAAAGGAATCGTTATCATACGGAATCTCACAATTGGAAGAATTGATAATCGAAAAAGGTTGTTCGCCGGGTCTACACAGTCCTTCCTTTTTCATCCGCGCGTGCACGGCCGACGAAACAGACACGATATCCGTGCCAAAGGCTCTATAACCGAGTTTTATGAAGGCATACACCATCCAACCTTCACCGCAGCCAAGGTCCAGAATCGAAGCACTGGCATCCAGAGTGTGGCCCAAATCGGCTAATACCCCGAGAAACAGCCGTGCATGATCTAATGCTCGCTGACATTTTTCATTTATCGCCAGATTCAGGATCGCAGTCATTTCTCACCTCCGGGGTATTGCACGGGGCGGTGAAGATTTGGTCCGTCTCTGGCTATCTGTGGCGAGAGTCCGGCTCCCAGATAGAAACTTCCTGTCCTTTCGCCGTCTGACGGAGTTTGGAAAAGACCACTCCACAACTGATGCAGGGATCAGGAGACCAAGGGTTCGTAACATGGCTACACTTTGGACGGAACGCCGGCCTCTCGAAAGCCGATTTATTGGATCGTTCAAGGCGCATGGTTCGCTGTTTGTGACGGGATGATGCTTGCACACGCGACAAGGGATCGATTTTAGCGGAAGAATTCGAACATAATTCGAGAGATTTATGGATTTCCTCGCTTGGCCTTTGCATATGGCGAATTTCGGAAATACGACCTTCCCTGACGGTTGCTCTATCCAGTTGAGGATTCGGTCGGGTAGCCAAGCTTTCTGATTTATCCGTTGACATCTCGCGATGGTTATATTCGAATTCAGTGAGCAAACCTTTCTCGATGAGCGCTTCGTACACCTTTTTGAACTGCTTCGAGCTAAGACAGAACTTTCCCATTAGATGAAGATCGTTCGGGGTCTGCCGGAAACAGGCGAGGAACTCCTTTGCTCGAATCAGCTTGCCTGCCGAACACGTAGTAGGCGCTGCCTGAATGGACAACTTATTTTTATCATGTATTTCAGGCATGATACTATACATATCTAAAACGTGAAGTTCATGATTGTATGAACTATGTTGATATTTTGGAATCAAGTCATGAATTATCCGGTCTGGGCAGAAGAGTTTGCACAGAACATGCCAGGGCGGCTTCCTTTTTTTGGTGAGATGATTGTGCCCTGAAACCAAAGAGTTAAGCGCGTCAAAAATCATACGCCGGTTGTAGGGAGAGCTTTTACCTGAATCGGACCTATGGAATGAATCCCATATAATGGGATCAACCCCATAAATTCTCAACTTATACGGATTCGCTTTTATAAATCCAACTCGACCGGCATCCCGCGTTCTGCGCGGGGCTACCGCTAATGGTGGAGGCCGGCGTCCTTGCCGAACCGGGCAAGTTCCATAATTTTTTTGGCGAATGAGTATTAGGTGATTGCTTCGTCGTATTCACTGCTCGCAATAGCCACTTCTTTGAAAGCGAATCGGTATCACATTTCGGAACCATGCCTCGCAGCGAACCTAGATTGACGGCATGATTGTCAGATCCAAGGACCAGACTACCGGTAGGGGCAAATCAAATACACACTAATGAGTTTCCGGACGGTGTTCGGCCAAAACTTCCCATTGTTTCATGGCCGCCAAGGCTTCAGTTGAATTTGAGGAGTCCAGCAGGTTTTGCAGCAAATGCCTGCTTCTAGCTGCACGAGCGGCTACACTGAGAAGATGAATCTGTACGCTTGGCTGTTCTTTTGGGCTGAGCAGCAGGAAAATGAGATTTACCGGTTGATCGGTGGATAAATCCGATATGCCTCTTTTCGCGATTCCCAAGGAAACCGCGGGATTTTGAAGTCCCTCGATCCGCAAATGAGGAAAAGCCACCCCTTCGTTGAGAAATGTCGATGCCACCTGTTCTCGTTTCAGAAGCTGTATCAGGACAGTTTCCGGATCGCCCACTTCCACTCCTTTCATTGAGTTTACCAGGCCCCGAAGTACTATTTCTTTAGGTACAGGCTCATCCCAGAACTGGATTCTATCGCCTGAGAGTAGAGAACTCAAAACCAGCTGCTGAGCAGGTGCAACAGGGGGCTCTTGTCTCGGCGCCTCAACGGGAATCTGACCTGTCCTTGAAGTTTCCGGTCCGGTTTCCTCGTGAGTATCGAGAACCACAATGGTAACTCCTCTGGCCTGGTCGATTAGACGCTCCACGACATTCTTTTTGCCCAGAATTCTTTTCCAGACCGGCACGCGGCCAGGACTGCCTATCACTATGTGCCCTACCCTGTATTCTCTTACAAAACGCAGGATGGTGTCCACAATGTCTTGACCTTTGTACGTGAAGATCATAGCCCCCAATTGTTTGGCCAGAGTCAGAGTTCCGGAAAGGATGCGCTGAGTATGGAGATCAACTACAGCAGGATCTTCAGAAGGGGTCTGAACGTACAGAGCATACCAATTTCGATTGAGTCTGCCCGCCAGTCGGGAGGAATACCGAAGGAGCCTTTCACTATTAGGCCCGCGGGAACTCAGGCAAACCATAATCTGATCCGGTGTGGATATTTCCGATTCTTCGACCTGCTCTCGCCTCCTAAGGTCTATTTGTGCTGCAAGTTCCCTTAAAGTAAGCTCGCGGAGCGTTTCAAGATTGGTTTCCTTAAAGAAATGATCCAATGCAGTGGGGATTCGCTCGGGCGGGTAGATTTTGCCTTCCTGCAACCGTTTTCGGAGATCTTCAGGGGTAACGTCCACATTCACTATTTCGTCTGCCTCGGCGAGAATTGTGTCCGGCAGACGTTCTCGCACCTTGACGCGAACCGATTTTTCTACGGTGTCATAGAGACTTTCCAGATGCTGCACATTCAAGGTGGTAATGACATGAATGCCTGCGGCAAGTATATCTTGCACGTCTTGATAGCGTTTCGGGTTTCTGCTTCCCGGGGCGTTGGTGTGAGCCAATTCATCAATTAGAGCAACTGCCGGCTTTCTGACTGTGACTGCGTCCGCATCCATTTCTTCCAAAACAACCCCGCGATACTCTTCTCTACGCCGAGGGACGATCTCCAATCCTTCAGCCAGCTGAGCTGTTTCAGCGCGGCCGTGCGTCTCGAGGTACCCGATTACCACGTCAATACCTTCGGCCTTGAGTCGCTGTCCTTCCAGGAGCATCTGATAAGTCTTTCCGACGCCTGCTCCGTAGCCTAGATAGATTTTGAGGTGGCCTCGTTGAGCACGACGAATCATCCGAAGGAAAGAATCAGCTCGATTTGTCTGCTGGATAGCCGTTTTCACAGTTTTGCATCCAGTGCCAGATTAAGTTTCAGGACATTGACCCGCGGCTCACCGAAAACGCCCAGGGCCCGCCCTTCCGTGTGATTTTTGACGTTCTCTCTTACTGTATTTTCGTCAATTCCTCGTGCTTTTGCGACACGGGACGCCTGCAAATAGGCATTCCTGAGGCTAATATGTGGATCCAGACCGCTGCCGGAAGCGGTGACTGCATCTGCCGGTGCCGGAGTCACTTCATTGAGATTGTTTTCGGCTCTATAAGCATCAATCCGGTTCTTAACAGTCTCTATCAATTTCTTTGATGTAGGCCCGAGATTACTGCCACCGGAGTTGGCTGCGTCATATCCCGCATCTCCTGCGGACGAGGGTCTGGGATGGAAATACTGGGCTCCAGTGAAATTCTGGGCAAGGAGCTGCGATCCGACAACTTTTCCATTAACTCTTACCAGTGATCCATTGGCGGAATCCGGAAATAAGATCTGGGCCAGGCCCCATACAATCGCAGGATAAATTCCACATAGGAGTACAGCCAACGTCACGACGGCAATTAGAGAGATCCGAAGCTGGGACAAAATATAATTCATTGTTTCGCTCCTTGTTAGACCAGATGCAGAGCAGTCACAATTATGTCTATGAGTTTGATTCCAACAAAGGGCGCTAACAGGCCGCCCAATCCGTAAATCAGTAGGTTGCGGCTCAACAATGCGGCCGCGCTGAGAGGCCTGAATTTGACCCCTTTTAATGCGAGCGGTATTAGCACCACTATGATCAGTGCATTAAAGATCACAGCGCTCAGGATGGCGCTTTGAGGGGAATGTAGTCCCATGATATTCAGCGGCCCGATATCCGGGAACGTGACAACCAGCATGGCCGGAATTATGGCAAAATATTTGGCAACATCATTGGCGATACTGAAAGTTGTCAGGGAGCCGCGTGTC
Organism: Desulfomonilaceae bacterium; assembly: GCA_052144015.1. GTDB lineage: Bacteria > Desulfobacterota > Desulfomonilia > Desulfomonilales > Desulfomonilaceae > DATJPW01. The sequence goes on along the minus strand of JBKQRG010000255.1, from coordinate 5,450 downwards.
ATGAGCATTTGTTTACCGATTTCCACAATTTCGATGAGTTTTGTGGGATTCGAATCCAGGTCCACCATATTGCCGGCCTCCTTGGCTGCCGGAGTTCCGGTATTCATGGCTACTCCAACATCAGCCTGAGCAAGCGCGGGCGCATCGTTGGTCCCGTCCCCGGTCATGGCCACCAGATGACCGGCCGCCTGCTCTTTGCGGATCAGCGCCAGCTTATCTTCGGGCCTTGCCTCGGCCAGGAAATCATCCACTCCGGCTTCCCTGGCAATCGCCTCAGCGGTTAACCGATTGTCACCGGTAATCATAATTGTTTTGATCCCCATTGCGCGAAATCGCTTGAATCGGTCCCTCAAGCCTCCCTTCACTATGTCTTTCAGGTGAATGACACCGACTACTTTCTCATTTTCGGCTACCACAAGCGCAGTTCCGCCGGAGACCGAGATTTTTTCCACGTCGTTTTGCACTGATGCCGGCAATTTACCGTGTATGAACTCCTCTACCGCATCCTGTGCTCCCTTCCTGATCTGCCTGCCATCAATATCGACGCCGCTCATTCTCGTTTGAGCTTTAAAAGGGATGAATTCAGCATTGGGCATTTCGGACATGGAACGTCCTCTCAAACCATACTGTTTTGCAAGCTTGACGATGCTCCTGCCTTCTGGTGTCTCGTCCGCCAAAGAAGCCAGTTGGGCCACATCGGCCATTTCATTGACTTGCATTCCTGCCGCGGGAAGGAATTCCACAGCCTGCCGATCCCCAAGGGTAATCGTGCCTGTCTTGTCCAGGAGCAAGACATCCACGTCGCCCGCGGCTTCGGCCGCCCGACCGCTCATAGCGAGAACATTCTTTTGAACTAATCGATCTATACCCGCTATACCGATTGCGCTTAAAAGTCCCCCAATAGTTGTGGGAATAAGGCAAACCAGCAATGACACCAGGACAGTGACCGAGAAGAAAACACCCGAATAAATCCCAAAAAACTTTAATGAAATGATGACAAGCAGAAAGATGATAGTCAGGGCCGCTAATAGAATTGTGAGCGCAATTTCATTTGGGGTCTTCTGACGCTCCGCACCTTCGACCAAAGCGATCATATGATCAAGGAAACTCTCACCCGGATTAGCCGTTATACGGATTATGAGGTGGTCCGACAGCACTCTGGTGCCGCCTGTGACCGAGCTGCGATCACCGCCCGCTTCTCTTATGACCGGCGCAGATTCTCCTGTTATGGCCGATTCGTCTACAGAAGCGACGCCCTCGATCACCTCCCCGTCCCCGGGAATGATTTCTCCGGCAGAGACAACAACTTCATCATTTTTCCGAAGTTTTTCAGCTGAGATATCCTGCTGCACCAGACCATCCTGAATCAGCCGGTGAGCGACGGTCGTCGTACGTGTTTTTCGCAAGGCATTGGCTTGAGCTTTTCCTCGCCCTTCTGCTACGGCTTCGGCAAAATTGGCAAACAGGACAGTAAACCAGAGCCAAATAGCAATTTGAAGCGCAAAGCCGAAGGTTTCACTTTCGTGCCTGAAGATGATGCCGCCGGTAGTAATTAGGGCTCCAACCTCGCAGACGAACATGACCGGGTTTTTCACCATGTGTAATGGGCTGAGCTTTTTGAAAGAATCAATGACGGCCTGACCCAAAATTTCTCGTTCAAATGTTGAATGAATTCTGACAGCCATGGCAATTTATCCTTCTCAGAACACAACATCTGAGTTGATCATTAAGAAATGTTCAACGATAGGTCCCAAGGATAGGGCGGGGAAGAATGTGAGCGCTCCCACTATTAAGACGGTGCCCGCCAACAGTGTCACGAAAATCGGTCCGGTAACGGGGAAGCTGCCTCCACTCGGCGGAACCGCCTTCTTCCCGGCTAAATTCCCTGCCAAGGCCATGACAGGAATTATCATGAAGAATCGTCCTAAGAGCATGGCAATGCCGATGGTTATATCGTACCAATACGTGTTGGCATGTAGTCCGGCAAAGGCGCTGCCATTGTTGCCGGTTCCGGATGAGTAGGCGTAAAGTATTTCACTTAACCCGTGCGGGCCAGTGTTATTGAGACTGGACAGAGCCCAGGGACTTACCACGGCTGCGGCGGTGAACCCGAGCATGACGAAAACGGGCACCATGACAAACAAGACGCTGACCTTAACATCGTACGATTCAATCTTTTTCCCAAGGTACTCGGGCGTTCTGCCCACCATCAGGCCGGCCAGGAAGACAGCCAGCACCACGAAGACAAGCATTCCGTACAACCCCGAACCAACCCCTCCGAAAACGACTTCACCCAATTGCATATTTAGCATTGGGACCAATCCACCCAGAGGAGTGAAAGAATCGTGCATCGCATTAACAGACCCATTGGAAGCTGCCGTTGTCGCAGTGGCCCACAGAGCGGAATTCATAATTCCGAAGCGAACCTCCTTGCCTTCCATATTCCCGACAGACGTATCCACCCCGAGGGCATGCAACCGGGGATTACCCGCCGCCTCAGCCCAATAACACACGAGTATTCCGATCAACAATATGGCTGTCATTGCGCTCCACACAGCCCATCCATGTCGCTGGTTCTTGACCTCTAGCCCTAGATAATAGGTCAAGCCACTGGATATCAGCAGGATCGAAATCATTTGAAAGAAGTTGGACAGCGGGGTGGGGTTCTCGTACGGATGTGATGCGTTGGCATTCATGAATCCACCTCCATTGGTGCCCAACATCTTTATGGCGACCTGCGAAGCCATTGGCCCTTGTGCAATGACTTGGTCCCGAACGTTGAGATCTTCCATCACGGGATTGCCTTGAGCATCCTTGATTTTTTGTCCTTCGATACTCTTTTTGGGCATCTGGGTTGTGTAAGGCTCAATTACCCGCGCCGTCTCGTACGGATTAAAATTTTCTATCATCCCTTGCGACACAAGAAACAGCGAGTACACAAAGCAGAGCGGCAAGAGCACATAAAGATTTACTCTGATTAGATCTACCCAGAAATTGCCGATGGTTTTGGCGGAGTGACGTGAAATGCCACGTACCAGGGCCGCTGCCACTGCGATTCCCGCGGCAGCAGAAACGAAATTATGAAAAGTCAGCCCGACCATCTGGGAAAAATAAGACAATGTGGACTCACCCGAGTACGACTGCCAATTTGTATTGGTCATGAAACTTACCGCAGTATTGAAGGCCACATGATCGCTAACGGGCCCGAAGCCTTGCGGATTCAGTGGTAGGATGTGCTGTAATCTTAGGATTGCGTACGTGAACAAAGCCCCCACAAGGCTGAAAGCAATCAATGAGAAGGTATACTGTTTCCAGTCCTGCTCTTTTGTCGCCTCAATGCCCAATACGGAATAAAAGAATCGCTCTAACGGACGCAATGCAGGATCGAGGAATGTCTTCCCTTCAACATCCAGGACTTTATGAAGATATATCCCTATGGGTTTGGTCAGTAAGAACAGCACCCCGATATACAACACCAGTTGGATCCAATCGAAGTATTCCATTGTTTTCCTCTCTCATCAGAACCACTCGGGCCGTATCACCGTCACAAAGAGATACACGACTAATCCGATTCCTATGCTTCCAACAACAATGTCAATCATTGCATTAGATCCTTTCGCAAGCATTTATATAGATTGCGCACAACAAGAAAAATGCTAGAAAAACCAGAATAAAAATTATATCAATCATCGCTGGATCCCTTCTCTTTAAGAATCGGCCTTTTTAAGCCGAAAGCTGAAGATACTACCCGCACCTTCAGTGCTTTCGACGCTGACGGTTCCTCCGTGCGCACCGATTATCTGCTGTACTATAGAAAGGCCCAGCCCTGAGCCCGCGTCTCCGCCCTGGCCGGGTACCCGAAAAAATTGCTCCAGAATGCTTTGCAGATACTGTTCCGGGATTCCGATTCCCGTATCCGACACGGAAAAAGTAACGAAACTGTCATCAGTCTTGGCAGACACAGTGACCTTGCCGCCTGGATTAGTGTATTTCAACGCATTTGAGACCAGATTTGCGAATACCTGAGCAATTAGCCCGGAATCCGCGAGCACCTCCGGTAAATCATCGGGCAAATTGATTTCCAAGCTAATTCCATTGTCCTGAGCCGTCCTACGAAATGGCTCGATTGATTCGAATACCAGTTGGTGCGAAGAAATCGGCCTGCTGTTTATCTGCGCTCTCCCTGATTCAATTCGACTTATATTGAGTAACTGCTCCAGTACGGAATGTAAGCGATCGCTATCTTCTCTGGCTGCCACAAGCAGTTCGGCTTGCTTTTCATTAAGTGCTCCGATTTTTTCTTCTAACAGCAAGTGCAGGGCCATTCTCACTGACGTCAAAGGGGTCCTGAGCTGATGAGCAACGATCGATACTACGCCTCTCTTCAATTCATCCTGGTGTCGTTCCTGAGTAACATCCGACAGAATAACGATTACGCCTGTGGGATTGCGTTCTGCATCCAGAATCGGTACGGTTCGAGGGCGGAAATAGCGCTCCTCTCCCTGTATAAATCGTTGTATGTACGATTCTCCGTTTCCCGGTTCAGCCACTCGACCTGTCCGCACAGCTTCTCGAAAGAGTTCAATGACACTCTGAAAAGGCAAATTAAATATTCGCTGATTGGGCCTTAGATTAAAGGCATCCACGGCAATGGCGCTGGCCACCTCAATATTTCCATCGATGTCAACTATCGCCACGCCATCCGGTAAGAACCTGAATGCTTCTTCGGTGGAACGCCGAATTCTATGCAATCTGGCCTGGTCCGTACGACGCAACTGCCTCAGGCCGGCAGCCATCGCATTAAAAGCTTCTGAAAGGGCACCTATCTCATCCTTGGAATCAGCTTTGACGAAAAGATCCAGGTTTCCGGATTTGATTTCATTGGCCGAAGCTGTGAGCCTGGCTAAAGGATGAATAATCCATTTACCGGCAAGAAGAATAAATCCAGCGGCCACGGCCACACCGATCATGAGTAGGACTACCATACGTTTTCGTGCCGCGGAGGCGGCTTCTCGTGCGTGCTGATTGGCATCGCTCATATTTTGTTGATTCATGTGCAAGATTTCATCAGCGGTCGCTTTTATTTGTTCGAATAAGGGCAGGAGCCGAGAAAAATATGTTTCGCGCCTGAAGTCTTGGGCCAATCCGGGATTCTTTGCTTCCTCAAGAGCGACAGTATACTGTTCAAAAAGCTGCTGTAGCCGCTCAGCTTTATCGCCTTCTCTCGGCAGCGTGATATTATTAAGCTCCACCTTTAATGCATCGCGGAAAGCCGTAGTATTCTCAGTTAATAGTCCCAATCCTTTTTGCTCGTATCCGAGGAGAACAAATAACACCCCGCTGTCAATGCGCTCCAAAGCTTCTTTCATCTCCTGGCACGCGACAACGCTACGGTAGTTCTCGCGCAGGATCACATCTATCGAGTCGCCCAATTCTGTCAGCAGTACAAT
>JBKQRG010000254.1:0-2734 GCA_052144015.1 Desulfomonilaceae bacterium | reverse complement strand
CCTTTGCAACTTCGTCTATGGTTATCTTCACGAAGATGCCTTTGTCCTGAAATCCATCCCTCCCGGTTACCTCGCCGTATTCTTTTCTGATTTCGTGCTAAGAAAGGTCATGATTGAGCCCCACATGTACAGCTACATTCCGCCTTCAATCAAGTTATTCTACACATTCCTGTGGGAAAAAGAATACTTGGTCAATCCGGAATCGGTCATATCTGCGATTGATGAGATTGAACCCCATTTCATAGAGATTCTCAGGGAAAGATTTGGATGAATCAGAAAAAACCTCGAAACAATACCTATTGCCTGCGGTGACAGACTCCCGTTCAGTCGATTGCTGACTTCCTTATCTCTTTTGAGTTCACCCAGCGTCACCTTCCTGGCGTGTGAAGGCACGTTTCTCAAGTAAAGACAAACGGCTATGCCACGATTTCCTTGAAGATTTCTGTCATCATCGATCCCTCGTGTTTTCGTTAAAGAGGAACTCACTCACGAGGGCAGCAACGAGTGGTGCCACGATTGCATAAACGACATATTTGTCCTTGAGCAAATGTGGGAATATCCTTGAGGGCACAAATGCATACAGACTAGCCATTCCAAGGAAAATGATGAGTAAGGCAATGAGGGCGACGACCGTCCTTTTCAGAGTCGCCCTAGGTGTAAACTGCCGGTTCCGGTCAGACCAGATAAATCCCAACAAAGACCCTACGGGTACCCCCAGGAACATCATGGCGACCAAGGTCTCGAAATGATTCCCTCGCAAATCATGGTCAATGATCACAACTAACGTGAAGAAGACCACAAGGATGATAGGTACAAGGCATCCATAAAGGATTCTTCTGGCCAGCATAGCGATACTGGGCATTGTTTGCGTCTGCGTCAACTGCGTCCGTGTGCTGTGCTGAAGGACAAACTCACTGGCGATGGCAGCAACGAGTGGGCACCACAAAGCAATTTTGTCATACCAATCTACAAATGTCCTCATATTTCCGAGTCCAACCAGAAGGGTCCAAGACAATACAGAGGCGACCAGGGCAACGAACATCCGTATCAAAATTGCCTTGAGTGTAAACCGGCGTTCCCAATCGGATATGATCAATCCCAGCAGGAGCCCTGCAACAAATGTCCCCCGGATGACGACGTTCAGGATCGGGGAACGATTCGCACCAAAGGCGGCAATTAGCGAGAGGAAACCTATGAACAAAGTCAAAACGTACCCATACAGTATTCTCCTGGCTAGTGTCGCAATACTTGGCATTGTTTTCCTCCGGGTGAAGGTCCGATGTATGGTTGCAGAATAAAAATCATCATATACCATGAGGTAATCAGGACGTCGAGAATTTCTCCTTCACTTGCACGGCTCTCGGACTTCTTTTGGTCTTGGATGGCCTAAAAATCGCGTGCCACTGATCCTGCGAAGTTCTGGTGGGTCAGGGTCATTTATCTTCAAGACCCTTCCCCATTCGCTCCATTACGTTCTTAAACAATTATAGCTATTTTAGAGAAAGTGATTCCGCTCATCATTGCAATGGCGTTTTCCCTTAAATCATATTCTGAAGGCTTTCGAAGAATTTTTCAGTGATCAGGTCTTCAGCGGACAAGTTGGTCAGCGTCCGACGACCCATACGCAGCTTGCCTATTGCTTTTACTCTACCATCTGACCGAACGGCTACGGAGATTTGTCGATCAGATTTGAAGGGCCAGCTCACAGGCTTCTCTGCCTCAATAACGCCAGAGGTTTCATCCAGACGCGTAATCTTAAGATTCATTGCGATCAAGGCCCGTTCACAACTCCGAAAGAGTTTCTCGTACGGGATCGAGAATGATCTGCTTTTTTCAAAGCTCAATTTGGTAGCCATTAACTTAGACCCTCTTACGCCGACTTCTTTCACGCTTCCACTTTTGAGCCTTGAGTCGAAGTTTGTAAAAATTAAGGATCTTCAACGATGTTCCTTTCACGCTCGCATGCCGGTGTGTAAAGATTACGAAAGTCGAGCATCAGGATCTGTCGTTCTTGGTAAGCCCTCCCTGCTGGAAACCTCTTCGTGCTCAATCACATACCTGTTGCACTGTTCACGAAATTCGGCGACCACTTCTCGAAGGGGCTTGCCGGTATCCTTGGATTCTCTCCCAAGCATTTCCCAAAATCTGTCCAGCAGAGGGTAGATTTCCTTCGTGAACGCTATCGTGAGAGGACTCCCGCAGCGGCAATTCCGATACTGCATTGTAAAACTGGCATCGACGTCACTACCGTATTCTTCAAGGCAGTGTGAAGTCGGTTCGGTATTCTGTATGTACTCTGGAAAACTACGGTACACTCTTCCGCAGGTATGGCATGTCTTAGGAAACAGTCTCGTATCCGCGCCAATATTGGAGAATGCCTTGATGAATTCCAGGAATTTTTCGTTGTAATTAGTTGCCTTGTCCTTTCCAAATGATGGGTCCCTCGCCTCCTCTGGATTCTTCCTATGAGCCTTTCGGTTGAGGAGGTAATACAGTAGAAGTATGCAAGCAACAATGACAAATGCGATCAAACTCCATTGACGGACTGACGAGGCCACTTTCCGCCATCCTTTTTCCAAAAAGAAACCCGCCGTGATAAACGATGTGGACCAGAGCAAACCGCCCGCGTATGCAAATGTGGCGAATACGGCATATCTCATTCGCGAGGTTCCCGCCGCGAGAGCGGTCACATGCCTTACACCAGGAATGAAGTATCCAATAAAGAGCCCCCACC
>JBKQRG010000253.1:0-6912 GCA_052144015.1 Desulfomonilaceae bacterium | reverse complement strand
AACTGTGGGAGGCCTTCAAACTCAGTGACGTAGAACAATTTCTATACATACACTAACTATATTATATTAAGCAATTATATCCCTAAGTTATCACGCATTTGCAACCCCCCGGGGAAAACTCAGGTCTAAGATAATGACAAAATCACGACAAATTCTTATCGCGGATGATGATTCCCATATCCGGGAGGTGGTTCGATTCGCCCTGGAAAACGCTGGATTCAGCACCATTCAGGCCGCGGACGGCAGGGAGACGATCGAACAGTTCATGTCCAAAAGACCTGATCTTGTAATTCTGGACATTGTCATGCCTGAGATGGACGGCACGGAGGTTTGTCGCAAAATCAGAGCCCATTCCGCAACACCGATCATTTTTCTGTCATCACGCGATGAAGAGGTTGACCGCATTATCGGTCTGGAACTGGGCGGAGATGATTATGTGACGAAACCTTTTAGCCCCAGGGAACTTGTTGCAAGAGTCAAAGCCGTGCTTCGAAGAGGTGAGAATCTCGAACCGGCGACAGGAGCGAACGAGAAAAAACCCGATACACAAAAAATACTGACGTCGGGCGACCTGTTACTGGATCTTGACCGGTTTGAAGCTCGCTGGATCGGTGAACCGATTGCGCTCACCATCACGGAGTTCGGCATCCTGCGGACACTTTTGAGTTATCCCGGCAAAGTGTTCACTCGGGACGAATTGATGAACTCCGCGTACAACTATGAAAATATCGTGACAGATCGGACTATTGACAGCCACATTCGGAGAATCCGTAGGAAATTTTCAGCAATGGGCGCCGATCCCATAGAGACCGTCCACGGCCTCGGCTATCGACTTGCGTCGTGCAGGAAAGCGTTCGAATGATGAGAAGGCGTCCACGTCTCGCCACCGTTCTCTTGACGGTAAATCTGTTGATATTCCTTTTGCCTTTGGGTGGGATAGCGATTCTTCGGCTTTATGAGAGTGAATTAATACGTCGCACCGAAACAGAATTGAACGTGCAGGGCGCTCTGGTAGCGTCAATCTATCGCAGTGAACTGCTGAGACAAATAAAATCAAACGAATCCGAGCATCCCCTCGACCCCAGCCTTTCGGATTACGGGATCAAGATATCTCCGCACAACCAGCGCCTCACGAATCCCGACGAGCCGTGGACTCCGATTGAAGCGACATTGGACATCGCCAAAGATCATGTTCACCCTCGCCCCCCCACTGCAATCAAATCGGAAACGCCTGCTGATGCTCTGGCACAATTGGCCGCGCAATACATCACTCCTGTGTTAAAAAGCGCCCAAAAAACAATGTTGAGCGGAATAAAGGTAACTGACTATCGCGGGGTAGTCGTGACGTCTACCAGCGGTGACATCGGGATGTCAATTTCGAACCAGCATGAAGTGCAGCGTGCGCTAGAGGGCGAACATGTCAGTCTGCTCAGGCATCGACAGCCTGAGGAGCTGGCCGGAACGTTTGGCTCGATTAGTCGGCGCAGCCGGGTGAGAGTCTTTGTTGCAATGCCTGTTGTTGAGGGTGACAGAGTGCTCGGCGCGGTACTGCTATCCAGGACCCCTCTGGATTTGTCCAAAGCGCTGTATCAGAACAGATTTTATCTTATTGGTGGCGGCGCAGTAATTCTTCTCGTGGTGTGCGCGGTCACGGTATTGACTACTCTATTGGTCACACGACCGGTAAAAGCCCTGATTCATCAAGCCGAACAGGTCACAACAAGCAATAAACGAGTAGTGGCGGTTCCTTTAACTAATCCGGGCACATATGAAGTGGATCTCCTGTCCAAGGCCCTGGCTCAGATGTCCGCCACCCTGGAAAAGCGTGCAGATTACGTGCGCAGCTTCGCATCCAATGTATCGCACGAACTTAAAACGCCTCTTACTTCTATTCGTGGAACAGTGGAACTCTTCAAAGATCATTTCGCCGAAATGAAACTTGAAGATCGCGACCGTTTCCTGAACATTCTGGAACAGGATACAGATCGTCTGACTAGGCTGGTTCAAAGATTACTGGATCTCGCCAGAGCTGAAGTGGCGCAGCCGCGTAACGACCAGGCTCAAGTGAATGAGATTTTGGATCAGGTTGCCCGCAGATTGCATGGAGAGGATTTGAAGGTCACTGTTGATTGTACGCCTGACCTACCGCCCGTGGCTATGGGACCTGAGGAGTTGGAATCCATTCTCTCCAATCTGGTGGAGAATGCCAGACAGCACGGCGGACCAAGAGTGAATGTCCATATTTCAGCTCATCCAAAAAGAGATGCCAAAAAAGATTTTGTGGAAATTGTAATTGACGACGATGGCCCAGGAATTTCTGCGGCCGATGCGGACAGGATCTTTAAGCCGTTCTTTACAACAGCCAAGCAGTCCGGGGGCACCGGTCTCGGCCTTTCCATTGTGCAGGCTCTTGTCACTGCTCACCGCGGAAGCATTGCTCTGACGGAAAGCGGTTCCGGTGCGCGGTTCTGTGTCTTGCCGCCGGTGAATTCTGACGAGGAGAAGATTTAGTTGAAAACCACCATGTGACGCGTGTATTGAGTCTTGGCAGCAGATTTCGAATTTCGGTGTCAAGTGACTCGTACCGCAGACAAGGCGAGCTCGAATTAGAAAAATTTTGAATAACGGTTCCCCGCGACCTATCCGTTCTCTGACATCGAAGTCGGTGCTTTCTCCTCGTCACTTGTCTCTCTAACGTAATCTGATAAACTATTGAAGCTCAAAATTCCTATACACGCATCCATCGAAATGTCGAGCACTACGGGATACCTGTTCAGTGCGAGGTTTCGGCGATGCGAAAATGGCCTGTCTGGTAATTCATTGCCGGTCACCCCTTAAGCTTGTCTAGTCGAAAAACGGGAACTGGAGTCAGTCCGGTTTCCGGTTTGTGTCGGGATCTCGCGTTTCGCGGAACTTGATTTCGGCCTTCACCGCAATCAAGAACTCCAAGGCCGCCCTAGTTCTTGCCAAAAACCGATACTCTGCCGTAGACTGGTAACCTCGTCTTTACTGAGCGCCCAAGGATTGAATCACGGAGGCTTGTATAGATGCGATTACGCCATCTTATACTGATGCTGTTAATGATTGTTATGGCGGGCTTGCCCGGAGGGAGTTCCCGTGCAAAGGAATCGGCTAAGATCCGATTCGGGACTCTGCCGGTCCTGCAAGCGCTCCCAATTTACGTTGCTCAAGACAAAGACTTGTTTGCAAAAGCCGGCGTAGATGTGGATGTTATCCCATTCAATACTGCTGCAGAAAAAGATATCGCTCTGTCCACAGGAAACATCGATGGATATTTCGGCGACTTAGTCACTCCCATAGTATTAAGAGGCAACGGACGAGATGTAGCAATAGTGGCGACAAATTATGATACTACCTATGATCGTCGGATGTTCGCAATCCTGGGTAAACCCGGCGGCCCATACAAATCGGTACTCGATCTGACCTCAGTACCCATCGCCATATCGTCAAATACAGTGATCGACTGTGTTACTGAGACGCTCTTGAAATCCAATGGTGTTCCAAAAGATAAGTATGTGACTCTGGAAACCAAAAACATCGGACTGCGTATGCAGATGTTGTTATCCGGGCAGGTTGAGGCAGCGACATTGCCGGAGCCTCTAGTTACTGCCGCGATTGCCAAAGGCGCTGTGCTCCTGGCTGACGACTCGGGATTGGCTGCAAGTCAAACCATCCTTGCTTTTTCCTGTTCCTTCCTTACCGAACATAGTCAGAGCGTTACGGCGTTTCTTAAAGCCTTGGAAGAGGCTGGGGCGCTCATCAACGCGAATCCGGAAGATGTTAGGTCAGTTATGGTCGAACATGTACGTCTGCCTGAAGCTTTGAAGGCGACCTATCCCGTGCCGCGTTTTCCCAAGCTGCATGCACCGGTCAAGAATGCTATCGATCCTATTGCTGAATGGCTCAAGAATCGCGGAGTAATAAAAACCGCACCCAGTTACGAGCAGGTCGTTAATGCCGGATTCGTCCAGTAAACTCCTTTGCTGCACCCAACTCGGAAAGACGTACGTGACTGAGGGTGGACCGGTACACGCGGTAGAAGGCATCGAATTTTCTTTGAATGAAGGCGAGACAGCGGCGCTCGTGGGACCTTCGGGTTGTGGAAAATCCACGCTGTTACTTATGCTTGCCGGACTTGAGCAGCCTTCTTCCGGGGCGATAAAATTCAAAGGCCGACCGATGAGTCGACCTCATCGTGAAATCGCTCTGGTTCTACAGGATTACGGCCTATTCCCCTGGAAGACAGTCCACGAAAACGTGGTTTTAGGTCTGAAAATCCGAAAAGAACCGATAGACGCAGGAGCAGTGGAAGAACTCTTATCGGAACTGGACATAATTGAAAAAACAGACTTATATCCGCAGCAGCTATCTGGAGGCCAAAAACAAAGAGTGGCGCTGGCACGGGCTCAGATCCTCCGCCCCTCTCTGCTGCTACTGGACGAACCATTCGCTGCCCTTGACACATTGACCAGAGAACGATTGCAGGATTTGGTCGCGGCTTCATGGAGAAGACGCCGATTCGGATTATTCGTTGTGACTCACAACATTCAGGAGGCAGTTCGTCTGGGAAGCCGCATTCTCATCATGGGAGCTAGTCCGGGCACTGTTCTCTCTGAAGTAGGTAATCCTTCGGCCTGTGGAGAAAAGTACCGCGGCTCCGAGGAATTCTACGAAATTTGTCGAAGTGTGAGGAATATTTTGGAGAGCATCGGATGATTTCCCGCTGGAGCTATTTATGGAGCATTGCCGCTCTCCTCATATTATGGCAGCTGGGCGCATGGTGGGCCGGGGAAGACGTTTTGGCCGGGCCGATAGTAGTTCTGAGCAAATTGGCCTCAGAGGCGCAGACCAGGCTATTTTGGAAACATGTGGGCGCCTCCTCATTTCGTATTCTTGCGGCTTTGGCAGTGGCTTTCGTAACTGCCGTGCCGCTGGGACTTGCTTTAGGGTCAAGTCGCAGGGCCGACAAGTTTGCCCGGCCCCTTATTTATCTTACATATCCGGTTCCCAAAATCGTGCTGCTTCCGTTGGTGCTGCTCATCTTTGGTTTGGGGGATATCGGGAAGATAGTCATGCTTTGGCTTATCTTATTTTTCCAACTCCTCATCACAACACGAGACGCGGCCCGCGGTATCAGTAGAGCCGCCCGGTATTCACTTTACAGTCTTGGGGGAAGCAGAACGGATCTATTTGTCCATGTCGTCTGGCCTTACAGCTTGCCTGCGGTTTTTACCGCGCTTCGCATAGCGACAGGCACTGTGGTAGCGGTTCTGTTTTTTGTGGAATCCATCGGCACCAGGTACGGAATGGGTTTCTACATAATAGACGCTTGGGGGAGAGCAGATATCCCGCAGATATTTGTCGGAATCGTCGTATTGGCGGTCATGGGTGTGGGTCTTTATGAGATTTTCGATGTTCTCGAAAGGATTTTCTGTCGATGGAACAGGTTGTGAACGTTGTAGACACCGGCAAGCTCAGGGCATGGTATCAGGCCAGTAGAGCCCCTTTTTTTGTGGCGACTTTGGTACCTTTAGCCCTTGCGGGGATGATCGCTTATAAGCACGGCGGCTGGAATACGACACGTTGGATTGTCATTTGTCTTGCGTCGTTTCTGGTTCATATGAATACAAATCTTGCCAATGATTACTTTGAGTTCCTATCCGGAGCGGACGCGGGGGAATCCATCGGAGGCAGTCGCGTGCTTCAGGATGGAAAGCTCACATTGTCTGAAATTCGCCGGGCCATGATCCTGTTCTATTTTGTGGCTCTACTATGCGGATCATGGATTCTTTGGGTCACCAAATTGTGGTGGCTCCTAGGCTTGATATTATTTTCGTTTTTTTCAAGCCTATTTTATACCGCGCCGCCGATCCGATACGGATATTTAGGGCTTGGCGAACTTTTTGTGGGGATAAACATGGGGCCAATCATGGTGGCCGGCGGAGCGGCTGCACTATCCGGCGAATTCATAACCGAGGCCCTGTGGCTGTCACTGCCGATAGGATTCATGGTTGCCATGATACTATATTTCCAATCATTGCCGGACATTGATGAGGACCGTGCAGTCGGTAAACGCACAATCGCATCACGCTTGGGTCAACCGACAGCAATCTGGGGAGTAAGGTTTTTTGTAACAATCTCATTGGCTTCTATAATTTTGTTGGTCATAAGCGGTTTATTGCATCCTGTAGCGTTGCTATCCTTATTGACGCTGGTTTTGGCGGGGCGAATAGATAATATGATCCGCTGGACCAAAAACTGGAAAGATCTCCACGAAAATGGAGCTCAGGTGCGGTTCTTTTACCTGCTCAATGGTATTATGCTAATTTTCAGCGTCGGTTTGTGGAATTAAAAGGTGGAACAAATAGATGAGTTTTTCGCGGAACCTTTTAACCAACCGGATGTCCAGCAATAATGGAGGCGTAGAAAAGGGAATAGATCAGAGCGTCACGGCCCATTGCGCCTTGAGTTAGTTTAAGATTTTTAGAGGCGAATCGGTGGGTCGAAAACTCCAAAGTAGACGAGGTTCTTTTGGCGCCCGATCAAGCTGCCCCTTTGATCCTACGCCTCTTCGCATGTACATTATCTGTTGTTCGTTCTTTTTATCCTGCGGGTCATAGCCCTTTTAAACAATATCTCCTATATTTGTAGGGGCATACCCAGCGATACCCATTCCACCAGCAGCGAACTGAAGGATAGACTTTGCGGTAATAAGGCGCTCCGTAATACCAACGACCGTACGGTCGCACGTATACGCCCCCTCGATCGGATCTTTGACGAGAAGTTGGTGGAGAATGTTCGGATAACATATTGTTTTAGTTTAACAATAACATTGATTGGTATCAAGCGGCTTCTGCCGACAATTTGTGGGAGGTCTTGTTTTTCGGGGGG